>JABSQX010000051.1 GCA_013215615.1 Myxococcales bacterium
TTCGAGAACATGGGCGCCCAGATGGTGAAGGAGGTGGCTTCGAAGACCTCGGACGCTGCGGGCGACGGGACGACGACAGCGACGGTACTCGCGCAGTCGATTTTCCGTGAGGGCAGCAAGCTGGTGGTGGCGGGGATGAACCCCATGGAGCTGAAGCGTGGCATTGACGCTTCGGTCAAGGCGATCACGGACGCGCTGGCGAAGATGTCGAAGGCGACGCGGGACTCGCAGGAGATCGCCCAGGTGGGGACGATTTCGGCGAACAGCGACGAGACCATCGGCGCGATCATTTCCGAGGCGATGGAGAAGGTTGGGAAGGAAGGGGTGATCACGGTCGAGGAAGCGAAGTCGATGGAGACGGAGCTGGACGTGGTCGAGGGCATGCAGTTCGATCGCGGTTACCTGTCCCCCTACTTCGTGACGGACCCGGAGCGGATGGAGGTGCAGCTCGAGGAGCCGCTGCTGCTGCTTCACGAGAAGAAGATCAGCAGCATGAAGGACCTGCTGCCGCTGCTCGAGCAGGTGGCGCGTCAGGGCAAGCCGCTGCTGATCGTCGCGGAGGACATCGAGGGGGAGGCTTTGGCGACCCTGGTGGTGAACAAGATTCGCGGCACGCTGAACGTGGCGGCGGTGAAGGCGCCGGGCTTCGGGGATCGTCGCAAGGCGATGATGCAGGACATGGCGGTGCTGACCGGTGGCCAGGTAATCGCCGAGGAGCTGGGTCTGAAGCTCGAGAACGTGACCTTGAAGGATCTCGGCAAGGTGAAGAAGGTCACCATCGACAAGGACGACACGATCCTGATCGACGGGGCCGGGACCCGCAAGGACGTGGAAGGCCGCTGCAGCGAGATCCGCAACCAGATCGAGGGCACGACGTCGGACTACGATCGGGAGAAGCTCCAGGAGCGTCTCGCGAAGCTGGCCGGCGGTGTGGCCGTGGTGAAGGTGGGTGCGGCCACCGAGACGGAGATGAAGGAGAAGAAGGCTCGGGTGGAGGATGCCCTGCACGCCACGCGAGCGGCGGTGGAAGAGGGCATCGTGCCTGGCGGCGGTGTGGCACTGCTGCGCTGCCTGGGCGCCCTGGAGGGCCTGGGCGAGAACGACGAGCAGGAGGCGGGCGTGAACATCGTGCGCCGGGCCATCGAGGAGCCGCTGCGGCGGATTGCCGAGAACGCGGGCGTCGAGGGCTCGATCGTGGTCGACAAGGTGAAGAACATCAAGGGCAACCAGGGCTTCAACGCGCGTACCGAGGAGTACGAGGACCTGGTGAAGGCCGGCGTCATCGACCCCACCAAGGTGGTGCGCACCGCGCTCCAGAACGCGGCCAGCGTGGCGAGCCTGCTGCTCACCACCGAGGCCATGGTGGCCGAGAAGCCCGAGGAGAACGCGGGCGGCGGTGGCATGCCGGGTGGAATGCCCGGTGGCATGCCCGACATGGGCGGCATGATGTAGCGGAGCTTTCTCCGCGATTGCTGCGAGGGCCCCGGGGCGCTGCTCCCGGGGCCCTTTCTACATGGAGTTCCGGGGCCGGCGGACGCGCTTCAGTCGACGGCGAGGACCCGGAGGCTGTCGGTGGTGCCGGTGCCCCCGTGCATTCCCGCCGTGGCGACGACCAGGTCACCCGACTCCAGGTAACCGAGCGCGCGCCCTCGTTCGATGCCCCGTTGGATCATCTCCTCGTTGGAGTTGGAGGCCTCGCAGAGCACGCCGGCCACGCCCCAGTTCATCGCGAAACGCCGTACCACGTCGGGGGAAGTGGTGATCCCCAGGATCGCGCAGGCGGGTCGGTACTTGGAGATGGCCCGGACCGTGAAGCCGGTCTCCGTGAGCGCCAGGATCGCCGCGGCATCGAGGTGCGTGGCCATGGCGATTGCTGCGTGGCCCACCGCATCGGCTACGACGTTGCTGGGCTCGGGGAGCACCTGCTGGAGGTGCCCGTACTCGGCGAGGGAGCGCTCGGCTTCCATGGCCAGCGTCGCCATGGTGCGCACGGCCTCGACGGGATGTGCGCCGATCGCGGTCTCCCCGGAGAGCATCACCGCAGAGGTGCCGTCCAGGATCGCGTTGGCGACGTCGCTCACCTCCGCGCGGGTGGGTACCAATTGCCGCTCCATGGAGTCGAGCATCTGGGTGGCGGTGATGACGGGCTTTCCGTTGGTCACGGTGGTGTGGATGATCTTCTTCTGTACCGAGGGCACTTCCTGCAGGGGCAGTTCCACCCCCAGGTCGCCCCGGGCCACCATCACGCCATTGGATTCGGCGACGATCTCGTCGAGGTTCGCCACGGCCTCCGCGGTCTCGATCTTCGCGATGATGGAGATGCGGGCGCCGTGCTCGGCGAGGAAATGTCGGATTTCCCGGATGTCCGCGGCGCTTCGCACGAATGAAGCGGCCACGTAGACGATGTCATGGGCGATGGCGAAGAGCAGATCAGCGCGATTTTCGCTGCTCATCACCGGCAGTGACAGAGTCGTACCGGGCAGGTTGACGCCCTTGTGCGCTCCCAGCCAGCCACCCCGGACCACCTGGCAGCGGAGCGCCGCGGCCTGCGTCTCGACAACGCGCAGTTCGATCATGCCGTCGCTCAGCAGGATCGCGGCACCGGGCTCCACCTCCCGGGCGAGCCCCGCGTAGGAGAGGCTGGCGCCTTCGGCATCCCCCAGGCGCTCTTCGTCGTAGAACGTGAAGTCGCCGCCAATTTCCAGTTCGGCACCGCCCTCCTGCATGGGCCCGGTTCGGATCTCCACGCCCTTGGTGTCGAGGAGCACGGCCACGTTGGCGTCGCGCTCCTGGGAGACCTGGCGGATCATCTGGAGGCGGGCGTGGTGCTCCTCGTGGCTGCCGTGGGAGAAGTTGAGGCGCGCCACGTTCATGCCCGCGTCGACCATGGCGGCGATCGTCTCCGGGGAGTCGCAGGCCGGGCCGATGGTGGCAATCAGCTTGGTCTTGCGGACCCGGATGCTGCGGGACACGGCGCCCTCCCCGGCGAAGTGCAGCGGAGAAGTAGCGTGGCACTGCTTTCCTGCAAGCCGGGCGTCACGTGCAGCGGTCGCGCAGCCGCGCCCGCACGGCGCTGAAAACCGCGATCCCCGGTATTGGGCCTAACGGCCGCTCAGAAGAGCGGGGTGTCGTCGTCGGGCGCGTAGGCGGAGATCTCGCAGGCCAGGCAGATGATTTCGAGGGTGGGGCTCTGGTAGCCCGGGGCCCCGAGGCTCTGGATTTCGACGCCGGTGGTGCCGGGGCGAGTCTCGATGTTCGCGTGCTGCATGTAGCCTTTATAGCATCTGCGGGCCGTGGATGTCATCCACGCATGGGGGCCCGCTGGGGCGCCTGTTCTCGGCCGGGAGAAGGAAACGCCATGGCGCACGCAGGCAAGGCGGCGGCCCACGCCTCGGCAGCGGGCCAGGAGGCCGCCCGTGAGCAGCAGGCGCAGGAGACCCCGGGGGCGCTGGAGGACCGCGTGAAGGAGCTGGCGCTGGCGCTGGGCTTCGATCTAGTAGGAATCGCGCCGGCGGCACCGCTCCCCCAGGCGGATCGCTTGCGGGACTGGCTGGCCCGGGGCTACGCGGGCGAGATGACCTACATCGAGCGTCGCGTGGAGGAGCGCGTAGATCCGGGCCGGGTGCTCGAGGGCGCCCGCAGCGTGATCGCGCTGGGCTTCGTCTACGACCCGGGGGAGCGCCCGCACCTTCCCCCGGGCCGCGCCGAGATCTCGCGCTACGCGGGTGGGGACGACTACCACGAGGTGCTGATCGACCGCGTGCGTGCTCTCGAGGCGGGCCTCGAGGTGCTCGCCGGGCAACCGGTGAGGACGCGCGGCTACGTGGACACGGGCCCCGTCCAGGAGCGAAACCTGGCCGCCCTCGCGGGGCTCGGTTGGATCGGAAAGAACGCCTGCCTCATTCACCCCCAGCTGGGCTCGTATCTCTTTCTCGCCACGGTGCTCACGGACTTGCCGCTCGCGCCGGACGCGGTGGAGGCCGATCACTGCGGGAGTTGCACGGCCTGCTTGGAGGCCTGTCCCACCGAGGCCTTCCCCGAGCCCGGCGTGTTGGACGCCACGCGCTGTATCGCGTACACGACCATCGAGGCACGCGGCCCGGTTCCCGAAGCGCTGCGCGCCGCCCATGGACAGCTCGCCTTCGGCTGCGACATCTGCCAGGAGGTCTGCCCCTGGAACCAGCGCGAGCGGCGCCTGCTGCCCCCGGACCCGCTGGGCCTGCGCGCTCGCCTCGAGACCCGGCCCGAGTGGCGGCAGCCGCCCCTGGTGTGGCTGCTGGGTCTCGACGAGGAGAGCTGGCGCCAGGCCACTCGGCACAGTGCACTGCGCAGGGCGCGCTACCAGGGTTTGATCCGAAACGCCATCGTGGCCGCCGGGAACTCGGGGGACCGAAGCCTGGCCCCGCTACTCGCGCAGCACGCGGCGGGCGACGACGCGCTGCTCGCCGAGCACGCCCGCTGGGCGCTCGACCAGTTGGGCTGAGCGGCCGTCAGCTCGGCCGCACCGCGGCCAGCGCGCTCAGCCAGGCCGGCCGCTCACCCTCCCGAAGTCCCTCCCAGTGGGAGAGCACCCGAAGCGACGGGAAGAGGCCGGGCAGTTCTCCCTCGCGGAGCAGGAACTCTTCGCGGCGCGGCCCGTAGCCGAGTTCGCGTTGGCGCAGGGTGAAGGTCTCGTAGAGGAGCAGGCCGCCGGGGCGCAGCAATGCCGCGAGTTGCGGGATCAGCGGCCGGTGCAGGTAGCGGAAGACCAGCACCGCGCCGAATCGCTCCCTGCGGAGCGGGGGGTGCGGAGCGCTCTCGAGATCCGCGCGCAGCAGCCGAGGCGCCCCGAGGCGCTCTTCGCGGGCGGCGGCGCGCAGCTCGTGGAGGTGCGCGGCGTTGCGGTCCACGCCCAGGCAGGGGAGGCCATCGCGCAGCGCCGCCAGCGTGTGGCGCCCTCGCCCGCAGGCGATGTCGACCAATGGGCCGAGTTGGGCCGCCTCGCGCAGCTGGGGGCGATGCGCTTCGAAGAGGGGAGAGGGAGGCGCCGTGCTCAGCGTCGCCCCGCCGCGGCCGCCACCACGCGGCCCGGGTGGTCGGAGACGATGCCGTCCACGCCCAGCGCCAACAGTATCTCGATCTCCGCGGGTTCGTTGATGGTCCAGACGTGCACCTGCACGCCCTGGGCGTGGGCGTGCTCGAGCAGCGCGGGCGTGACCAGGGGTTGGCCCGCGAAGCTCGCGGGGATCTGCAGCGCCATGGGGCCGGCCGGCGCGCGCTCGCCTCCCGCTGCGGCCCGAGCGAAGCCGGCCACCTCGCTCGTGCAGGCCCCCAATGCCACGGGGGTGTCCGTGGCTGCGAGGTGAGCGCGCAGCCGCGCCATTACGCCGTCGTCGCCGGCAGTGAGAAGCACCCGGGAGGGATCGCCGTGTTCGGTCACGTCGGCCACGCAACGTTCCACGAGCTGCGGGGCCTCCGCCTTGAGCTCCAGGTTCCAGCGTGCCTGGGGAAAGCTCCGCAAGGCCTCCGCGAGCGTGGGCACGCGGAGATCGCGACCGCGGAAGGGTGCGCCCTCCGCCTCGCCAAAGCGATGCCCCGCGTCCAGGGCCTGCAGGCTCACGAGATCGTGTTCCGCGACCGCTCCCTGGCCGTTCGTGCAGCGGTCCACCACCGGATCGTGGATCAACACCGCGACCCCATCCCGCGTCAGCTGCACGTCGGATTCGAGCACCACGGCGCCCACCGCGAGCCCGCGCTCGAATGCCGCCAAGGTGTTCTCGGGGGCTTCTCCCGCGCAGCCGCGGTGACCGATGGCCAGCGGCGTGGGGAGATCGAAGAACGGGTGCGGCATGCGCGTACGGTATCATCTCCCGCGCGATGGCCGTGTTGACCCGGGAGGCGATTCGATCCGAGCTCGATGCGGGCCGGATCTGCATCGAGCCCTTCGAGGACGACCAACTCGGCGCGGCCTCCATCGACCTCACGCTGGGAGACGAGATTCGCGTGATCGAGGGCAGCGCGGGGCCCATCGACCTGGTCGCCGATTCCGACTACCGGGAGCACACCCGCAAGCAGTCGCTGTCCACCCCCTTCGTGCTGGAGCCCGGCTCCACGATCCACGGCATCACCCGCGAGCGCATCCGGTTGCCCGCGGACGTCTGCGGCTTCCTGGAGGGCCGGAGCCGCTTCGCGCGGCTGGGCTTGATGATCCACGTGACCTCGGCGTTCGTTCAGCCGGGTGTCGACAACCGCCAGGTGCTGGAGATGAGCAACGTTTCCGGCCAGTCGCTGCGGATCCACGCCGGGGTGCGCATCTGCCAGCTGGTCCTGATGCGGACCGAGGGCGAGGCCGTCTACAGCGGGCGCTTCGCGGACCAGCAAAAGCTCTGAACTCGTGCGGGCGGTGGTGCAGCGGGTCTCTTCGGCGCGGGTACGGGTAGGCGCCGACGAGGTGGCGGCGATGGGTGCTGGCCTGCTGGCGCTGGTGGGCGTGGCCCGGGGCGATGGCGCCGAGCAGGCCCGGGCGTTGGCCAAGAAGCTCGTGGAATTGCGGGTGCTGTCGGATGCCGAGGGCCGCATGAACCGCTGCCTGCTCGACACCGGTGGGAGCCTGGGCCTGGTCTCCCAGTTCACGTTGTTGGGCGACGCCCGCAAGGGCCGCCGTCCCAGCTACCAGCGGGCCGCCCCCGCGGAGCAGGCCGCGCCGCTCCTGGAAGTACTGGCGGCGGCGGCAGCGACCCATGGCGTGCCGGTCGTGACCGGGCGGTTTCGGGCCGAGATGCAGGTGGAACTCGTCAACGACGGTCCCGTCACCCTGCTGCTGGACACCGAGCGGGAATTCTGAGCCGAGGAGCACGGTTGAGGCTTGACGGCTGGGCTGGAAGAGGCATCTTCCCAGGGGGGAAGACGGCGTTTGAATCGCGCCGGCGAGGGAATTTGGCCTCGCAGCGGTTCGTGTCGTCACGATGAGTTGTACGCGGGTGACCGGGGGGTGACCGGCGTGCACGAAATCACGTGACCGTACGGGGGTGCGGTGCGTTTAGCCTGGAATTCCCGGAAACCGGGATTCCCAACGAGGGGTTGGACATGAACACTTTCTTCAAGACACGTTGCGCGGCGATTCTCTGCGTGGCGACCATCGCGCTGGCGCCGGGCTTTGCGGCCGCGGAAAGCCAGGAGGAGGCGCTGACCAGTGAAGCCGGAATCGGCATAGCGGCGGCGCTCGCCACGCTGGTCTACGGCCCGGTCAAGATCGCCTACGCGACGCTGGGTCTGGTCTTCGGCGGTGCCGCCTATGGACTCTCCGGGGGTGACGCGGACGTGCTCCATGCCGTGGTCACGCCCGCAGTGCGCGGCGACTACGTGGTGAAGCCGGCCAACGTCACGATGAACGAGAGCCTCGAGTTCTTCGGCCGAGAGCCCGAGTACCGCTATTCGCAGACCGCCATGCTGCCCGCGGAACCGCCCGAGGATCCCTGGACCGACTGACTCGCGGCGAGCCGACGGCGCACTTTCGGGAGTTTCCGAAGGGTCGTCACGGGAGTTCCCCGCGGTCCCTGCGCGTCGCGCGCAGGGGCTGCGGGGCTTCCCGCGGGGTGCGAGCCCCTAGTGGGCTATTTTTCGGTGGCGCGACGGGTCGCGCGGGTGGATGCTGAGAGTCGATGGCGGCTGCGAGTCCCGATGTCTTGTTGGCTTTTGCAGCGGGGATTCTCTCCGTTCTGTCCCCGTGCGTGTTGCCGCTGATGCCCGCCTACCTCTCGCTGGTGTCGGGGATTTCCGTCGAAGAGATGCAGAGCGGTGAGGCGGACTCCGTGGTGCGCCGCCGCGTGATGGGCGCCTGTCTGGCCTTCGTGGCCGGCTTCTCGACCATCTTCATCGTGATGGGCGCCGGAGCGGTGGCGGTGGGCCACGTCCTGCGCAGCTGGCGGGGTGAAGTCTTCGGCGTCGAGTTCGGCGTCAGCCAAATCGCGGGCGTCGTGGTGATCCTGCTCGGTCTCCACATGACCGGGATTAGCCCGATTCGCGCCCTCTACCGCGACACGCGCTTCGAGTTCCAGATGGGCCGGCACCGTGCGGCAAGCGCGGCCCTGGTGGGCGCGGGCTTCGCGTTGGGCTGGTCGCCCTGTATTGGCCCGATCCTGGCGGGCATCCTCACCGTGGCCGGCCACCGCGAGACGCTCATGGAAGGGGTGGGCCTGCTGGCCGTGTATTCCGCCGGGCTGGGCGTGCCCTTCCTGCTGGCGGGTTGGAGCGTCGAAGTTTTCTTCGGGGCGTTTGCGCGCATCAAGCAGCACTTCCGCAAGCTGGAGATCGCCTCCGGCTTGATCCTGGTGGCCGTTGGCGGATTGCTGGTGAGCGGCGAGTTGGCGCGCTTCAATTCGCGCTTCGCGTTCATGGCGGATTTCATCAACCGCGCGGAGAAAATGCTTCAGTGAAGCCTGGACGTCACGCCTGGATGGGGCGGCTCGCGTGCGCGGTCGCGCTGCTCGGTCTCGGGGGCTGTGGGGAAGCGGGCGACGCTCTCCTCGAGCCCGCCGCCTTCAAGCGGCCGGCTCCCGATTTCGAACACCCGGATCTATTGGGCAAGACGGTTCGGCTCGCGGACTATCGGGGGCAGGTGGTGGTGCTCGATTTTTGGGCGACATGGTGCCCCCCCTGCGTCTTCCAGCCCGCGGAGTTCAACCACTTCCTGGCGGAGAACGACGACGGGCAGGTGGTGTTCCTGGGGATCGAGATCGGTGGCGCCAGTGTCGAAGAGATCCGCGAGTGGTCGGAGGAGCACGACGCGGTGGCCGAATACCCGATCCTCGTGGGGGCGGACATGGATCTGGCGAGCAGCTACGGGGCCATCGGGTACCCGACGCTGGTGGTGGTGGACGGCGAGGGCCGGATCGATTCCACCCACGAGGGTCTGATCTCCTTGGAGCAGATCCGGGAATTCGTGGAGCCCTTGCTCGACGGGCGCTCCTGAGGCCCGCGGCCTCAAGCCGTCGCTCGGACTGGCCGATTTCCCCCCAGAGGGTCTGCGCGAAGTAGACCGGAAGGGGAGGGGCGCTGGCATGCACGCCGAGTCCCAGGTGGAGTGGGAGATTCGCGCCTACCAGCGGAGCCTGGCAGCCGGGGAGGTCGTCTTCGAGCCCGGTGAGGTGGGCCACCACTTCTACGTGATCCGTTCCGGCGAGGTGGAACTGCAGAGCGCCGACCCCTCCGTCGAGGAACCCCTGGCCCGCCTGGGCACCGGGGATTTCTTCGGGGAGTATGCGGCCATGCTNGGCGAGCAACGGGAGCTGCGGGCCGTCGCGATGCAACCCACGCGCGTGCTGGCNGTGGACCGGGAGAGCCTCGAGTCCATCTGCCGGGAGTCGCCGGAGATCGCCCTGCGCATCGCACGGGAGCTTGCCGCGCGCCTGGGTGAAGCTTTCAGCCCACGCAGCCAATCGGACTCCTAGGGCAGCGGCGCGCTGCCCCGTCGGGCCACCCGGCGGCTGGGGGCGGCTGACAACCCTGGCTCCCACCGGCTTCGCTGCGCGGCTGCGCGAATTCCCGTATCGTGCCGCCTCGCATGCGCGGATGCTGCCTCACAGGGCTGCTGATCGCCGGAGTGTTGGCGGCATCGATGGTCGGCGCACCCAGCTTCGCGGATTTCACCGATTTCGGTGATCTCGGAGAGGGTCTGCGCGATGAGCCCATCGACCTGAGCGCGGACATCCTCGAGTACGACCTCGAGCGGCGGCTCTACACCGCCACCGGCAACGTCGTGATCCGCCAGCGGGGACGCACGATTCGGGCAGACTGGGTGGCCTTCAGCCCCGAGACGGGTCGCGGCGTCGCCAGCGGGAACGTCGAGATCGAGGAGGAGGGCGTGATCCTGCGCGCTGCCTTCGTCGAGTTCGACGTCTACGGCGTGGAGGGGATGGTGCGGGACGGGGAGATGGAATCCACCCGCAGCAATTTCCACGGCTCCGGACGCGAGATCCGCAAGACCGGCGAGCGCCGCTACCACTTCGAGGAGGGCCGCTTCACCAGCTGTAACTGTCCGGAGGATGAGGGTCCCCAGCCGTGGGTGGTCGTCGCCGATGAAGCCGACGTCGAGGTGGGTGGTTATGGGACCGTGCGCGACGCCACCGTGCAGGTGCTGGGCATCCCGCTGATCTGGTTGCCCTGGATGATCTTTCCCGTCAAGACTGAACGGCAGACCGGCGTGCTGCTCCCCGAACTCGAGATCGGTAGCCGCAACGGCTTCGGGCTGGGACTGCCGCTCTTCTGGGCGGCCCACGAGCAGGTCAACGTGACGCTGACCCCTTCCTACACCACGCGTCGCGGCGCCCGGGGGCGGGCGGATTTCGAGTACGTGTTTGGCCGCGAGTCCTGGGGCGCGTTGACGGGTGGCTATGGGCACGACACGGACATCGACCCCCATTCGCTGGAGACCCCCTACTCACGCGATCGTTGGCTACTGGATGGCGCCCAGGACTGGCGGGGGCCGGGCGGCCTGCGCTTCGCGACCCAATTCGCCTTCGTCTCCGACAACGATGTCCCGATCGACTTCGAGCCGCTGCGCGACCGGCGCGCCGATCGCTTCCTGGTCTCGACCGCGTCCCTGGGCCGGCCCTTCGGCAAGGCCGGGCGCTTTGGGGTCGCAGCCACGGCTCGCTTCGCGGAAGGTCTCCAGAACCCCTCCGACATCGATCGGGATTCGGTGCTCCTGCAGCGTCTTCCGGGCGCCGAGGCGATCGCGCTGCCGGCCCCGCTGCCCTGGCTGCCGCGGGTGGTCACCAGCATGGAAGGCAACTACGCGTACTTCCGCAGGCGTTCGAGCGGTCTGGGAAGGCGCGCGGGTGCGGTGCGTGGCCCGGACGGAAATTTTCTGGACAGCGGCATCGACTCCCTGCGCGATGACCTGGAGGTGCTCGGGCCCAATCAGCCGTCCGACCAGGCCGGCGACCCGCACCGCGACGACTTCACGACCAACGGCGGCAGCGAGGGCGATGGCCTCTTCCAGGAGGGAGAGGTGCTCATCGACGAGGGGAACCGGCTGTGGCTGCACCCGCGGCTGGCGTTGCCCTTCCAACTGGGGCGCTTCGCGGAGATCTATCCGGAGGTGGGCTGGAACCAGACCTTCTACGACACCCGCCTGCACGGGAGCGAAGGGCGGGGTTTCTTGACCGCGCGCGTGGAGGTGCGTTCGCGCCTTCAGCGGCGTATCGGGAAGCTCGTCCACATCGTCGAGCCGCGCCTGGGTTGGGCGCTGGCGCACAGCCGCGGCCAGAGTGGCAATCCGCTCTTCGTGCCCGAGACGGCCGTCCCACAGCTTCGGGTGCGGGCGCTGGACCTCGGCGCCGTCACCGGCGACGACGCGGACCGGATCCCGCGCGCCAACCAGTTGACCTTCGGGGTCGAGAACCGGCTGTACCACGAGGATGGGGAAATCGAGGCGCGCCTCACGCTGCTCGCACTCCAGGATTTCGAGGCGCATGCCCTGAGCGAGATCGTGGTTGAGGGTGAGGCCCGCGGCCGTCGCGGCGTCTGGACGCGCTTCCACGCGGTCTACGATCCCGACCGCGCTCGCATGGAGGACGGTCTGGCGCGGCTCGGCTGGGATCATCCCGCCGGACACCGGCTGAGCGCCGGCTTCCGCTACCTCCGCGAGATTCCCAAGACCTTCGAGAATTTCCCCTATGCGGATCGCTTCGACGACTTTCGCCGTGAGGACCGCATCGAGCAGATCGACGCGGGCTTCGAGTTGAGGCTCACGCGGAACTGGCTCTTCGCCTACCGCGGCGCCTATTCCTTCGACGATGGCCTGTTGCTCTCCAACGCGGCCCGAGTCGAGTACGCGTCGAGTTGTGGCTGCTGGGCGGCGGGTGTCGAATTCTCCAGCGATCGCGCGGGCGGCCTGAACGCCCGGGTGCTGTACCGCATCACCGGCTTCGGGGGCGACGACGACTGGGACGTTGGCGGCTTGCTTGACGCCCTGTGAGCCCAGGCGTACCCTCTATCGCACCGGAATTCCGAGCCTTTTCCCCCCAGCCCAGCGTCGCCCGTGCTGCCCCACGCGAGCGGCCGGAGGCCGCCTTGCTCCGCCCGTCCCAGCAGGTGTTCGCCGATCTCGCCACGCGAGGAAACCTCGTGCCGGTGGTTCGGGAGTTGCTGGTGGACCTCGACACACCGGTGTCGCTGTTCCGCAAGCTCGATGATGGCGCCACCAGCTTCCTCTTCGAGTCGGTCGAGGGCGGCGAAAAATGGGGCCGCTACAGCTTCATCGGCACCGGCGCACGGGCCATCTTCCAGGCGCGCGGCCGCAGCGTGGAGTGGCGGGACGCAGCGGGCACGACGCGTTTCGAGGTCGCGGGAGACCCCCTCGAGGTACTGCGCGAGCGCCTCGCTGAGATGCGGCCGGTGGCCCTCGAAGGTGTCGATCTGCCCCGCTTCCTGGGCGGAGCGGTGGGCTTCGTGGGCTACGACTGGGTGCGTTTCGTGGAGCGCGTCCCGGATACGAATCCCGACGAACTCGAGATGCCGGATCTGTGGTTCGTGCTGCCGGAGACCGTGGTCGTCCACGACCGCGTGCGTAACCGGGCCTCCGTGGTCCGCTATGTCCACGTGGAGCCCGCTGCGGACACCGATGCTCTCTACGAGCAGGCGGAAAAGGAACTCGAAGCGGTGGTGCGCAGACTGCGGGAGCCGCTGCCCAGCGACCCCCCGAGCCCGCCCGTGCGTGCGCCCATGGACGTGCAGCGCAGCCACACGCGCGAGGATTTCCACGCGATGGTCGAGCGGGCCAAGAAGTACATCGAGGCAGGCGACATCTTCCAGGTGGTGCTCTCCCAGCAATTCCGGATCCCCCTCCAGGTGGATCCGTTCGTCATCTATCGCCAGCTGCGGGTCGTCAACCCGAGCCCGTACCTTTTCTTCCTGCGCTGCGAGGGGCCGGTACTGATCGGATCCTCTCCCGAGATCCTGGTGCGCCTGGAGGACGGACAGGTGGACCTGCGGCCCATCGCGGGCACGCGGCCGCGAGGCGACACGCCCGAGCAGGACCTCGAGCGTGAGCGTGAGTTGCTGGCCGACGCCAAGGAACTCGCCGAGCACCTGATGCTCGTGGACCTGGGGCGCAACGACGTGGGCCGTATCGCCGAGACGGGCAGCGTGGAGGTCAACGAGTCCGGAGTCATCGAGCGCTACTCCCACGTGATGCACATCGTCTCCAACGTGCAGGCGAAGCTGCGTGAGGGTCTCGACTGGCTCGATTTGCTGCGTGCCACCTTTCCGGCTGGCACCCTCTCCGGTGCGCCCAAGGTGCGCGCCATGGAGATCATCGACGAGCTCGAGAACCTGCGCCGGGGCCCCTACGGGGGGTTCGTGGGCTACATCGACTACTCGGGCAACATGGACACCGCGATCGCGATCCGCACCATGGTGGTCAAGGAATCGGAGATCTACCTGCGCGCCGGTGGCGGCATCGTTGCCGATTCGGACCCCGAGACCGAATACCAGGAGACGCTCCACAAGGGGCGTGCGCTGGTGGAGGCCATCGACCTGGCGCGTGAAGGGCTGGACTGAAGCGACCGTCATGCAGATCGCGATCGTCGACAATTACGATTCCTTCACCTACAACCTCGTGCAGTACCTCTCCGAGTTGGGCGCGCGCGTGGAGGTCGAGCGAAACGACGCAATCACCGCCACGGCCCTGCTCGATTCGGAGCCGCAGGGTGTCGTGATCTCTCCGGGGCCCGGCGAACCCGTCAACGCGGGAATCTCCGTCGAGGTGGTCGGCCTATGCGCCGAGCGGGGGTTGCCGCTGCTGGGCGTCTGCCTGGGCCACCAGTCCATCGGCGCCGCCTTCGGCGGGCGCATCACCCGCGCGCGTTCCATCATGCACGGCAAGGTTTCGGCCATCGAGCACGACGGGCAGGGTCTCTTCCAGGGCCTGGCCTCGCCGCTTACGGCGACCCGCTACCACTCGCTGGTGGTGGAGGCCTCGAGCTGCCCCGAAAGCCTCGAGATCACGGCGCGGAGCGCGGATGGGGAGATCATGGCGCTGCGCCACCGCTCCCTGCCCATCGAGGGCGTGCAGTTTCACCCCGAATCCATCGCCACGCCCCACGGCAAGGCGCTGCTGCAGAACTTCCTCACGCGTTGCGAGGAGGAGAGGGCGGGGTGAGTCTGTCCCGCGCTGTCGATGTCGCCGTCTCGGGCGGTGAGGTGCCCGCCGAGCTGCTCTCCGAGGCGTTCCGGGAGATCTGCGCGGGCAAGGCCGACGAGCTGCAGATTGCCGCATTGCTGGTGGCGCTGCGCACGCGGGGCGAGACCGTGGGCGAAATGGTGGCGGTGGCGCGGGCGCTGCGGGAGGCCGCGGAGACCGCGCCCTGCCTGGACCCACGCACGGTGGACACCTGCGGCACGGGAGGCGATGGCGCGGGCACCTTCAACATCTCCACCACCGCGGCCTTCGTGGTGGCGGGTGCCGGCGTGCCTGTCGCCAAGCATGGCAACCGCGCCGCCTCGAGCCGGACGGGCAGCATCGACGTGCTGGAGGCGCTGGGCGTGAGCGTGGACCTGCCGGTTGCGGATTCGGCGCGCGTCCTCGAGCGCGTGGGCATTGCGCCCTTTTTCGCGCGGCGTGCGCACCCCGCCATGCGCCACGTGGCCCCGGTCCGGCAGGCGCTGGGCATCCGGACGCTGATGAACGCGATGGGCCCGCTGCTGAACCCCCTGGGCGTCAAGACGCAGATCGTGGGCGTGTATGCGCGCGAACTCGTGGAACCCCTCGCCGAGGCGCTGGGCGCATTGGGTACCGAGCGGGCGCTGGTGGTGCATGGCGACGACGGCCTGGACGAGATCACCGTGACGGCGAGTACCCACGCCGCGCGGCTTCACGAGGGCCGCGTCGAGTCGCTGGAGATCGACCCCGTCGCCCACGGGTTGACGCTGGCGGCCCCGGAGGCGCTGCTCGGGGGCGATGCGGACCACAACGCCCGCCTGCTGCGCGAGATCCTGGAGGGCCAGCAGGGACCGCCTCGCGATGTAGTGCTCCTCAATGCGGCCGCCGTGCTCTGGGTGGGGGGCGAGGCCCGGGACCTGGACGAGGGTCTGGAAATCGCGCGCTCGAGCATCGACAGCGGTGAGGCCCGCGCGCGCCTCGATGCCCTGGTGGCAGCGGGCGCGGAAGCTGCCTGAGGTGGGTACGATCCTCGACGAGATCCTGGCCCACAAGCGCACTGAACTCGCGGCCTCACAGGCACGGCTGAAGCCCGCCGAGCTGGCGCGCCGCGCTGAAGCGATCACGGAGCCCACCCGGGGCTTTCGGCGGGCGCTGGAGACGGCCCCGGAGCCACGCATCATCGCGGAGGTCAAGCGGCGCTCCCCGAGCCGTGGAGAGATCCGGCCGGACCTGGATCCGGTGGCTTGCGCGTGCGCGTACGCGGCGGGCGGCGCGGCGGCCCTCTCGGTGCTCACCGATGCCCGCTACTTCGGAGGGGACCTCGCCTACCTCGCGCAGATCCGCGCCGCCGTGGAGCTGCCGCTCCTGCGTAAGGATTTTCTGCTGGACGTCTACCAGGTCGACGAGGCCCGGGTCGCTGGCGCGGATGCGGTGCTGCTGATCGTGGCGGCGCTGGAACGGCCGGTCCTCGCGCGGCTGCTCGAGAGGTGCCGGGAGCTGAGCCTCGATTCCCTGGTGGAAGTACACGATGCCGCCGAGCTGGAAACCGCTTTGGGGGCAGGCGCCGATCTGCTGGGCATCAACAACCGCGACCTCCGCACCTTCGAGACGGATCTCGGCGTCGCGGAAGCGCTGGCTCCGCGAGTCCCGGCGGGCGGCCTGGTGGTGGCGGAGAGCGGCATCTTCGGGCCCGCCGACGTGGCCCGGCTGGCGGCCGCCGGCGCGCAGGCCTTTCTCGTGGGAGAGTCCCTGATGCGCGAACAGGATGTGACCACGGCGCTCGAGCGCCTACGGAGGATCACGTGACCATCCGGATCAAGATCTGCGGAATCGTCCACCCGGAGGACGCCGAACTGGCGGCGGCCAACGGGGCGGACCTCATCGGGCTCAACTTCGTGCCGGGATCGTCCCGTCAGTTGGACCTGGGGTTGGCTGCGGAGATCGTCGAGCAGGCGGCGGGCCGGGTCGAGACCGTGGGCGTGTTCCAGAACGTGCTGCCCGAGGATCTCGAGCGGGTGTTGCGAAGGGTCGATCTGGACAGGCTGCAGTTCCATGGCAGCGAGAGCGAGGCGGACGTGGAGGCTGTCGACCTGCCCGTCATCAAGGCCATTGCGGGCGCGAATCTCGAGGCCGCGGATGAATTCCCGGGCACCATCGTACTGCTCGACCACCCGGACGGCGGTGGGGGCGCGGGCAAGACCTGGGACTGGGCGGAGTCCGCGGAGTTGATCGAGAGCGGACACGACGTGATCCTGGCGGGCGGGCTCGACCCGGAGAACGTGGGCAGCGCGCTCGAGAGCCTGGGTGACCTGATGCCCTGGGGCGTAGACGTGGCAACCGGCGTCGAGGACGACGCGCGGCGCAAAGATCCCGACAAGACCCGTCGATTCATCGAGGTGGTGCGGGGCTTCGGGATCGTCCCGCTAGAAGTGCCGGATTGAGCCGCGAGGCTCAGGGCTCCGCTGAGCGGAGCTTCTGGAAGAGCGCCCGGACCTGGGCCTCGGTCTCCTCGCGCGATCCGTCGTTCTCGATCACGTAGTCCGCAAGCTCTCGTTTTTCGGAGAGCGGCATCTGTGCACGGATGCGCAGCAGCGCCTGCTCTTTCGTGCAGCCGTCGCGCGCCATGGTGCGTTCGATCTGGACGGATTCGCAGGTCCACACCAGTACCGTGGCGAAGAATTGGCGGTGCGCCGCGTAGCCGGTGCCCGAGCGAAGACCCTCGAAGAGCAGCGGGATGTCGAGCACCAGCACTTCGCTGTCTGCCGCGATTCCCTGCGCGACACGCCGGTCGCACTCGAGGCCCACCGCGGGGTGAACGATGTCGTTGAGGCGTTGCCGCTGGGCGTCGTCCCGGAACACCCGATCGGCCAGGCCGGCTCGGTCCAACGAGCCGTCTGCTCGCAGGATCTCCGGGCCGAAGGCCGACGCGAGTTCCTCCAGCATGGGCATGCCGGCCGCCTGGAGTTCGTGGACGATGGCGTCCGCATCCACCAGGGTCGCGCCGAGTTCCTGGAAGAGGGCCGCCACGCTGCTCTTCCCGGAACCGATGCCGCCGCTCAGGCCCACGATGCGCGTCACGCCACCAACATCGCACAGGCAACGGGCGGCCCGCAGGCCGGCGGCCGCTGCCTGGCCACCGCCCCCCACGGGGGGCCCCGGAAAGCGGTGCCGAGACCCACGCGGAAGCGTCCGGGTGTCCCTGACAGAATTGCACCGCGCGAACCCTTCGAGTATATTGATCCTGCTTTTTCAGGGGGTTAGGGCGAGTTCTCCGCGCCCTGACTGCCTGGAAGCCCCACCACGACCCCCCGAGGTGTTGCGGCACAGCTGTTGGGTCGACCCTGAGGCTCGCTGGGCCGATGTCAGGCGAGAACGCGACCTCGCCCCGTACGGTTGGACGCCGCGGGCGACGATGCAATGAGGCGGCGGCTTGCCGCTGTGAGACGGACGGGAGTCCATGGCACAAACCAAGAAATCGCGCCCCGGCGAGACCGATGACGTGCTCAACGACTTGCGTGAGCGCATCGACGCCGCGGACCGCGAAATCCTGGGTCACCTCAATGATCGCGCGCGGCTCGTGGAAGACGTCGGGCGCCTCAAGCAGGGAGAGGGTGCGAGCGTCTACGCGCCCAATCGCGAGCGCGAGATCGTCGCGGCGCTGCGAGCCGCCAACAGTGGGCCCTTTCCGAATGAAGGGATCGCGCCGGTTTTTCGGGAGATCATCTCGGCGACACGTTCGCTCGAGGAGTCGGTGCGCATCGCCTTCCTGGGCCCACAGGGGACCTTCTCCCACCAGGCGGCGCTGAAGCGCTTCGGCAAGCTCGCAGACTACCTGCAGGTCGGCAGTATCCGAGAAGTATTCATCGCGGTGGACTCGGGCAAGGCGGAACTCGGCGTGGTTCCCGTGGAGAACACCTCGGAGGGCATCGTCACCCAGACCTTCGACGCCTTGGCCGAGTTCTCGGTGCCCGTCTGCGCGGAGGTCCTGCTGACGATCTCCCTGGACCTGCTTTCACTGAGCGGGCGCCTCGAAGACGTGCGCACCGTCGCCTCGCACCCACAGCCTCTCGCCCAAGCCCGCGGCTGGATCGAGCAACGACTTCCGGACGCGGAGCGGGTGGAGACCGCGAGCACGGTGAGCGCGGCGGAACTGGCCGTGCGTTCTTCCGAGGTCGCCGCGGTGGCGAGTTCGACCGCGGGCGAGGTGCATGGCCTGCGGACGGTGGAGCGCGGCATCGAGGATCGGACGGACAACGCGACGCGCTTCCTGGTGATCGGTGCCGGCGCCGAGCAGCGGGGCCCCCGGGACATTACCTCGGCGGTCTTCACGATCCGGCGCGATCAGCCGGGCGGGCTGCATGCGCTGCTCGCCCCCATGGCCGAGCGCGGTGTCAACCTGACGTCGATCCAGTTGCGTCCCATGCCCGGCAAACCCTGGGAGTACATCTTCTTCATCGATCTGGAAGGCCACCGGAGCGATCCGGAGGTGGCCGCGGCACTGGAAGCGGCGGCCGAACTCGCCCACTCGGCGCGGGTGCTGGGCTCCTTTCCGAGGGCCGAGCGCGTGCGCGCGTACGGGGAGGACTGAGGTGGCGCTCAAAGACTGCGTCAAGCCCTGGGTGCTCGAACTCGAGCCCTACCAGCCGGGCAAACCTCCCGAGGAACTGGAGCGAGAGCTGGGGGTCGAAAACGCCATCAAGCTGGCGTCCAACGAGAGCCCCATCGGGCCCTCGCCGCGGGCCATGGAGGCGGTGCGGAAGACGCTCACGGGGGTGCACCGCTACCCGGACGGGGCGAGCTTCGCCTTGCGGTCGGCGCTCGCCCAGCGGCTCGGCGTGAAGGGCGAGCAACTCGTCTTCGGCGCTGGCGCCGACGAGATCCTCGAGTTGCTCGCCAAGGCCTTCCTCGGGCCTGGGGACCAGGCGGTCTACGCGTGGCCCTCCTTCGCGATGTATCCCATCGTCACACAGGGCATGGGCGCCCAGGCCGTGCCGGTGCCGCTCAGGGGGGATCTCGTCCACGATCTCGACGCGATGCGGGCGGCCGTGGTGCCGGAAACGCGTGTCGTCTTCGTCTGCAATCCAAACAACCCGACCGGTACCAGCGTGGGAGCCGCGGAGTTCGAGAGCTTCGTCTCGGCGCTCCCGGAGCATGTCATTCTGGCGGTCGACGAGGCCTACGTGGAGTTCGTGCGCAGGCCCGACTTCCCGGATTCCCTGGCCTGGTTGAGCGAGCGGCCCGGGACGCTGGTAATGCGAACCTTCTCGAAGATCTTCGGACTTGCCGGGCTTCGCATCGGTTACGGGGTCGCCGACCCGGAGCTGGCGGGTTACCTGAATCGGGTGCGCCATCCCTTCAACGTGAACCGGCTGGCGGAAGCGGCTGCGTTGGCCGCGTTGGATGACGACGCGCACGCCGAGCGCGCGCGTCGCGTCAACGCCGAGGGCGTGAGCTACCTGACCCGCGAGCTGCAAGGCCTGGGCGTCGAGGTCTGGCCCACCGACGCCAACTTCGTGCTGGCGCGGACCGGCGCCGATTTGCCCGGCCGCCTGCTGCGCGAAGGCGTGATCGTGCGCCCGCTCGCGGGCTTCGGCATGCCCGAGCACGCACGCATCAGCGTGGGACTCCCGGAAGAGAACGAGCGCTTGGTGAAGACGCTGCGCGAGCTGCGGGAGGCGGACGCGGGATGAGCGGCTTCGGTCAGATCGCAGTGGTGGGTCTCGGCCTGCTCGGAGGATCCGTGGCCCTCGGCGCCCGGCAGCGAGGACTCGCGGGGCGCATCGTCGGAGCCACGCGCAACCCCCAGGCTCGCGAGCAGGCGCTGGCGAGCGGGTCGGTGGACCGCATCCAGCCGCTCGCGGAGGTAGGGCGGGAGTCGGATCTGGTGGTGCTCGCCACGCCCGTCCACGCCATGGCGGGCGTGTTGGAGGAGATCTCGCCCAGCCTGGGGGCAGGCACGATCGTGACCGACGTGGGCAGCGTCAAGGCGCCGCTCGCGGAGACCCTCCCCGGACTGTTGCCGCCCGGGTCCTGCTACGTGGGCTCGCATCCCATGGCGGGCAGTCATCAGCGTGGCTTCGAGTTCGCGGACCCGGATCTCTTCGAGGGCGCGGCTTGCGTGGTCCTGGACGCGGGCTCCCCAGAGCCCGAGCAGCGCCTCTGCGCCTTCTGGGAAGGTCTAGGAGGGCGGGTAGTGCGCCTGGATGCCCTGGCCCACGACGAGTGGGTGGGTTGGGTGAGCCATCTCCCACACCTGATGGCCTTCGCGTTCGCCCAGGGGTTGGCGGATGCCCCAGCGGGTGCCCAGGGGGTCGCGGGGCCTGGTTTCCACGATTTCACGCGGCTCGCACGCAGCGAACCGGCCATGTGGGCGGATATCCTCAGCGCCAACCGGAAGGCCCTGGAGGGGCCGCTCCAGCACGCCGTTCGTGCGTTGAGCGAGTTGTCGCGTACCATCGAAGCTGGCGATCCCCAGGCCCTGGAGGAAGGTCTCCTCCGGGCCCGCCAGAACCTCGAACCCTCACCGCCGGCGCAAGGGCGTGACGCGGAGAGCGATGCAAGGCCCTCCCAGCGGCAGGGCAGCACACCGGACGGAGACCCCGAGACGACCCATGACTGATGCAGCCACGGCGGAAGACGCCACCTTCGCAGAAATATTCACCCTGGATGCCCCGGCCCTCAAGGAGGGCGAAGTGGTGTCGGGTACGGTGCTGACCATCGATGAGGACCATGTCCAGATCGATATCGGCTTCAAGTCCGAGGGCCTGGTGCCGGCCTGGGAGTTCATGGAAGAGGACGGCACGATGCTCATCAAGGCAGGCGACCGGGTGGACGTCCTGCTCGAACAGTCCGAGGACCGCGACGGTCGAATCGTGCTCTCCAAGGAGAAGGCCGACCGAGTCAAGATCTGGGATGAGATCAATCGTGCCTACAAGGCGGAAGAACCCGTGGAGGGGACCATCCTCTCGCGCGTGAAGGGCGGGCTCTCGGTCGACATCGGCGTCAAGGCGTTCCTGCCGGGCTCCCAGGTCGACCTGCGACCGGTGCGCAACCTCGAGAACGTGGTCGGGCAGAAGATGGACTTCAAGGTCATCAAGTTCAACAAGCGGCGCGCGAACATCGTCCTCTCCCGGCGCGCGCTGCTCGAGACCGAGCGCAAGAAGATGCGCGAGGGCACGTTGGAGACGCTGGCGGCCGGCCAGATCATCGACGGCGTAATCAAGAACCTCACCGACTACGGGGCCTTCATCGACCTCGGTGGCATCGATGGCCTGCTCCATGTGACCGACATGTCATGGGGTCGGGTCAACCACCCGAGCGAGATCTTCAACGTGGGCGACGAACTCAAGGTAAAGGTGCTGAAATTCGACCCGGAGAGCGAGCGGGTTTCTCTGGGCCTCAAGCAGATCCAGCCCGACCCGTGGACGGACGCCTCCATGCGTTACCCCATCGGCAAGCGCGTGGAGGGTGGGGTGGTCTCCCTCGCCGAATACGGGGCCTTCGTCGAGTTGGAGCCCGGCATCGAGGGCTTGGTGCACGTGTCCGAGATGTCNTGGATCAAGCGCGTCAAGCATCCCTCGAAACTCGTGGAGATCGGTCAGCGGGTCGAGGCGCTCGTGCTCGACGTGGATGAACGCGACCGCAAGATCTCGCTGGGCATGAAGCAACTCGAGCCCAACCCGTGGAGCGTCATCGAGGAGAAGTACCCCGTGGGTGCGCACGTGAGCGGCCCCGTCCGCAACATCACCAACTTCGGCATCTTCATCGGCCTCGAGGAAGGCATCGACGGCCTGGTGCATGTCTCGGACATCTCATGGACCGAGCAGATCAAGCACCCCGCCGACAAGTTCGAGAAGGGTGCGAACGTGGACGCGGTGGTGCTCAAGATCGACAAGGAGAACGAGAAGTTCTCGCTGGGCATCAAGCAGCTCGAGCCGAACCCCTGGGACGAGATCCTCAAGAAGTACCCGGTGGGCAGCGAAGTGACTGGAACAGTCAGTAGCGTGGTGGACTTTGGCGCTTTCCTGAAGCTGGAGGACGGCATCGAGGGCCTCATCTACACCGCCGAACTCTCCACCGAACGCGTCGAGAAGCCGGGTGAGTTCGCGAAGGAGGGAGCCGAGCTCACTGCGCTGGTCATGCGGGTGGATCCCGTGGAGCAGAAGATCGCACTGTCGATCCGGGCGCTCGACGATCGCGAGCAGCGCGAGGCGCTGAAGAAGGTGGCGCAGCAGAGCGCGAGTCAGACCACCACGCTGGGAGATCTGCTCGCCGAGAAGCTCGCCGAGAAGCAGGAACCCGGGGACGAGGAGGCCTGAGATGACGAAGGGTGGACTCATCGAAGTGGTGGCGGAGAGCACGCCCCACATCTCGAAGAAGGACACGGAGATCGTGGTGAACACGATCTTCGAATCCATGGCGCGCGCCCTGCAAGACGGGGAGCGGATCGAGATCCGGGGCTTTGGGAGCTTTCAGGTCAAGGTCCGGGAAGCACGAGAGGGCCGGAATCCGAAGACCGGTGAGCCCGTGCAGATTTCCGCCAAGCGCACGCCCTTCTTCAAGGTGGGCAAGGAGCTCAAGGAGTTGGTGGACCGCCGACCCTCCCCCTCGGCGGGCTCTAGCGAGGGGTTCTGACCGACTGCGGCAGGGGGTACGGGTTCGGTCATGCGCTGGTTCCGTCGAATCTTTTTCGTTGTACTGGTGGGTGCGCTCTTCTTTGCCGCCCTGCGATTCTCCTACGAGAACGCGGAACCGGTGATGATCTACTATCTGGCGGGAGAACCGGCGGTGTTGGCGCTCTGGCAGGCACTGGCGCTCGCCGCTTGCGCGGGGGCGCTGCTCATCGCAATTCCCCTGGGCTACCTGTGGACGCGGAGCGGCTTGTTGGCCTGGCAGTACCGTCGCACCATGAGCCGCCAGGAGGCGGAGATCCACCAGCTCCGAAACCTGCCCCTGGCGCCACCCGGGAGCGCGGGTCCCGACGAGGCTTCCGAGGCGTTTCCGCGACCGGCCTCCGGGGGCACGGCCGGGTCGGGCGCNTAGCGGGTGGGGCGCTTCGGTCGACTGTTTGGCAGGCGGCGCCGGCTACCCAGCGACGCGGACGCGTTGCTGCGCGGCGCGTTGCTATCCGTACTCGATCGCGATCTCGCTGAGGCAGAGAGGTTTCTGTCCCGTGCGGTCCGCGCCGATGACGGGGCCGTGGAGCCCTACCTCGCGCTCGGCCGTTTGTATCGCATGCGGGGCGAGGTCGGTCGCGCCATCCAGCTGCACCAGAATCAGCTGCTGCGATCAGATCTAAATCCCGAGCAGACCACGCTGGCGCTCGTCGAACTGGCCGCGGACTTCCGTGAGGGCGGCTTCGTGGCTCGCGCGATTGCGACCTACGAGGAAGTGCTCGCGCGCTCGCCCCGGCACATCGAGGCCCTGCAGGCGCTGGTCGCGCTGCGCGCCGGGGACCAAGACTTCGAGGCCGCAATCGAGCTGTCGAGGCGACTCAAGAAGCTGGAGGGCGAGAGCCCACGCCTCGCCGAGGCCGCACTGCGCGTGGAAATGGCAGAGCGGGCAGCAGCGGAGGGAAGGAGCGACGAGGCCCGCAAGGCCCTGAAGCGCGCGCTGCGGCGGGATCCGAAGTCCGTACGCGCCTGGCTGGCGCTGGGCCTGCTGGAGGCAGAGCGCAGTCGGGACCGGGCTGCGCTGGCGGCCTGGTCGAAGGTCCCGGAGGTGGACCGGCGCCAGGGACCGCTCGTGTACCCGCGGCTGGCTGCCAGCTACGCGGCGCTCGGGCGCCCTCGAGATTTCGAAAGTCACCTTCGCGGCCTCATCAAGGGTGAGCCAGGGGATCCTCACGCGCGCCTTGCCCTGGCCCGGGCCCTGGCCGCCCGCGGCGAGTTGAAAGCCGCAGAGCAGGTGTTGCGAGAGCTGGTCGCGCTCCGCCCCGACGATCTCGAACCCCGCTCCGCGCTGCTCCGGCTGCGCGCGGGCGCCATCGAGGATCCGGACCTGGCCGGGGATCTCGAAGGGCTGCTCGAGACCCTGGAGCGCCAGGATCTGCTGCGCGATTGGGAAAAGCTGGCATGACGCGCTCCGCGTTGGAAACGCCGATGATGCGCCAGTTCCTCACCATCAAGGCGCAGCACCCCGATAGCCTGCTCTTCTACCGCATGGGGGATTTCTACGAGCTCTTCCTCGACGATGCGGAGCGAGCGGCACCGCTGCTCGACATCGCGTTGACCACGAGGGACAAGAACAAGGCCGACCCCGTTCCCATGTGCGGGGTGCCCGTGCACGCCGCCGAACAGCATATCCGCAAGCTCGCCTCCCTGGGGCATCGCATTGCGATCTGCGAGCAGGTCGAGGATCCCGCCGAGGTGGGCGGGCGGCGCCTGGTCAAGCGCGAAGTCGTGGAGGTGGTCACGCCGGGGCTGCCGGGGGATCCGGTGGGTCTCGAGGCCAATCGGGAGCTGTCACTGGTGGCCCTATACCGGGGCACTTCGCTGGGCATGGCGGCACTGGATGCCAGCACCGGCGATCTGCGTGCGACGATGCTGCCTGCCGGCACAGAGACCGCGCTGTTGCCCGCGCCACTGCTCGATGAACTGCTCCGCATCGGCCCGCGCGAGGTGCTGCATGGCGACAGCCAGGAGGAACTCGTCCGCGGTCTGGGCCAGCACCTGCCCGAGGCGGCACTCACGCGGATTCCGCTCGAGGATTTCGAACCCATCGGCGCGCCGGCGAGCCCCGAGGGTTTCGAGGCGGGGGCGGTCGATGCGGCCAGCCGGGCCGCGGCCGCGTTGCTCGCCTACGTGGGGCGCCACCAGCCCTTCGCGCTCGGTCACATCCGGCGTCTACGCGTCTACGGACTCGCGGAGACCATGATCCTCGACGAGGCCACCTGCGGTCATCTCGAACTCTTTCGCAACGCGGAAGACGGCAGCCGGATGCACACGCTCGTGGAGCGCCTGGACCTGACACGGACGCCAATGGGCGCCCGACGCCTGGCGCGTTGGCTCGCCTACCCACTGCTGGACCCAGCGGCGATCCGGCGGCGACAGGATGCCGTGACCTATCTCGTGGAACGCGATCGCCCGCGCAGCCGGCTGCGCGATACGCTGGGGCCGGTGCGCGATCTCGAACGCCTGCTCGCCCGGGCCGCACGGCCCACGGCGACACCGCGCGACCTGGTAGCGCTCCGCGGCTCGCTGGAGGCGCTGCCCGGGCTGGCGCCGGCGCTGGGTGGCCCCGACGTGGAACTGCTGCCAGCCCGTGAGCGCCCCGAAGCGTTGCCGCTGCCGGTTCCCGTCGACAAGGCGGCGCGGCTGCTGGCTGAAGCGCTGGTCGACGAACCGCCGGCGCTGCCGCGGGGCTCCCGTGGTGCCCAGGAGACTGGTTTCGTGCGGCCGGGTTTCGACCTGGAACTGGACGCCCTGCGCGATGGGGTGGGCAGGGGACGTGAGCGGATCGCGAGCTTGGAACTCTCCGAGCGGGAGCGCACGGGCATCGCCTCGCTCAAGGCCCGCTTCCACCCCGTGCACGGCTACTCGCTCGAGGTCTCAAAGAGCCAGTTGAGCCGCGTTCCCGAGCACTACGAACGCAAGCAGACGCTCGCGAACGCGGAGCGCTACACCACGCCCGAGCTGCGCGAGGCCGAGCAGCAGGTGCGGGGCGGAACCGGACGCGCGGCGGCCATGGAGCGGGAGATCTTCGAGCGCGTGCGTGTGGCGGTGCTCACGCACGCGGCCGCGATCGGGGATGCCGCGGAGGCCGTCGCCCAACTGGATGCCCTGGCGGCACTCGCCGAGGTGGCGAGGCGAGACGGCTGGGTGTGCCCCAGCGTGGACGCGGGCGATCGCCTGGAGATCCGGGCCGGCCGCCACCCGGTCATCGAGCCACTGCTGGCGGGGCGCGGCGGCGACGGCTTCGTGCCCAACGACGCGGAACTGCAGGCTTCGGGTCGCCAGCTGCTGATCCTGACGGGACCCAACATGTCCGGCAAGAGCACCTACCTGCGGCAGGTGGCGCTCTGCGTACTGCTCGCCCAAGTGGGCAGCTACGTGCCCGCGGAGCGCGCCCACGTGGGCGTGGTGGATCGCATCTTTACGCGTGTCGGGGCCTCCGACCGGCTGGCCCGGGGCGAGTCCACCTTCATGGTGGAGATGCGGGAGACCGCCCAGATCCTCGCGCAGGCCACGCCCCGCAGCCTCATCATTCTGGACGAGATCGGGCGCGGCACCAGCACCTTCGACGGGCTTTCCATCGCCTGGGCGGTCGCCGAATACCTGCACGACACGCCCGGGCTGGGTGCCCGAACGCTCTTCGCCACCCACTACCACGAACTCACCGAACTGGCGCTCACGAAGCCCCGCGTGGCCAACGCGCACTTCGCGGTGCGCGAATGGGGGGAAGACGTGGTCTTCCTGCGCCGCCTAGCCGAGGGCGGGGCGAGCCGCTCCTACGGGATCCAAGTGGGGCGCCTGGCGGGGCTGCCTGGCGAAGTGGTGGCGCGTGCCCGGGAGATCCTCGCAAACCTCGAGGGTGGCGAGTTCGACGAGCGAGGCCGTCCGCGGCTGGCCGGGGCATCCGCGGAGCCTGCCCCCGACGCGCAACTCGGCCTCTTTGGCGCCGTACCCCCGCCCGCCCAAGCAGCGGTGCTCGAGCGCCTGCGCGAAGTCGAGCCCGAGGCGATGACGCCCCTCGAAGCGCTGGGCGTGCTCGCGGAACTGCGCGCGAGCCTGCTCGAGGAAGAGTCATGAGGGCCCTTCGCGTGCTGTCCCTGCTCGCGCTGGCGCTTCCCGCCTTCGCCGAGGATCGGCCGCCGGGGTTGGGGAATGTCGTGGAGGTGCGGCACTGGTCGTACCCCGACTACACGCGCGTGGTGGTGGAACTCGACCGCCCCGTTCAGATCAAGACTTCGCCCCAGCGGCTGCCCGCCGATCCCGAGGCGAAGCGTCCCGACCGCCTCTACCTCGATCTCGATGGCATCTGGGTGGGAAGACATTTCGAGGCGGGCGTACCGGTCGGCGACGGTTTGCTCGAGGGCATCCGCATCGGCCAGAACCAGCGGCGTAGCATACGCGTGGTGGCGGATCTCGCGCGTTACGAGCGACACCGGATCCTGACGCTCACCCATCCGGACCGCTTGGTGATCGACGTCTACGCAGAGCGCGAGGGCGGCGAGACTTTGCGCTGGCCTACGGACGCCAAGGTCCGTGAACCCCGCCTGCCGGCGCCCCTGCGCTCCGTGGAGACGGTGGTCATCGATCCGGGCCACGGCGGGCGGGATCCCGGAGCCGTGGGCGTCGGGGGGCTGCGGGAGAAGGATGTCACGCTGCGCCTGGCTCGCGCGCTTTCTCGGCACCTGCGCGAGCAGGGCTTCCGCGTGGTGCTCACCCGGAACGGAGACGACAGCCTGGACCTCGAGGAACGCACGGCCCGGGCGGAGGCTGCCCGGGGCGACCTCTTCGTTTCACTCCACGCCAACGCGGCCGACCGCCGCAGCGTGCACGGCATCGAGACCTACTACCTGGACGAGAACCACGACCGGCACAGCCTGAACGTGGCCGCCCGGGAGAACGATGTCGAACCCGAAGACGTCAACTCCTTGCAGCGCACCTTGGCGCGCCTGCGGGTCTCGGAGGTCAGCCCGCAGGCTCGCCTGCTCGCCGAGTCCGTGCATCGCCAGATCGTCGACGGAATGCCGCAGCGCTGGCACCCGCTGCAGGATCTCGGCGTGAAGCGAGGGCCCTTCTACGTGCTCTTCCTCTCAAGCATGCCCGCGGTGCTGGTGGAGGCGGGCTTCCTCACGCACCGGGGCGAGGCGAAGCGCCTGCGCAGCGACGCCTACCTCGACGCCCTGGCGAAGCAGATTGCGAGGGGCTTGGTGGCGTATCGCGACACCCAGCAGGTGGCCCTCGGGAAGCTCCAATGATCGAGCCCCGCGTCGCCGACAGCTTGGGGCGCTTCTCCGAACTCTCTCCCGACGAGGCGAGTCGCGAAGTGCCCGCCGCGGTACGCGCCTACCTGGAGGCCACTCGCGGCTACCTGCGCGACCTCCACCAAGCCGGGGCCTCCGGCCGCGACGTCAACGAAGCCCACTCGGACATGATCGACCGGTTGCTGCGCCGGCTCTTCGAACTCGCCGAGCAACGCTGGTTCGACCGGGGGGGCGAGGACCCCAATGCCCTCTGCGTGGTGGCGGTAGGGGGCTACGCGCGCCGGGAGATGAGCATCCACTCCGACGTGGACATCCTCTTCCTCTACGCCGACCAGGTGACCCCCTACGTGGCTTCCGTGACGGAGCAGATGCAGTACTGGTTGTGGGACGCCCAGGTAACGCTCGGGGGCGCCACGCGAACCATCGCCGACACCATTCAGCTCGCGCGCAGCGACATCACGGTCGCTACCTCGGTGCTGGCCCCTCGATACCTGGCGGGCAGCGGGGTGCTCTTCCACCGCTTCAACGAGGGCATCCGGCGCAGGCTGCTCGCCAAGCCCGAGCACTTCATCGAGGAACAGATCGAGGCCATGCAGCAGCGCCACATGGCCTTCGGCGAGTCCCTCTACCTCCTGCAGCCGAATCTCAAGGAGGGTGCGGGAGGCCTGCGCGACTACCACACCTCCTACTGGAGCATGCAGGCCGCTCAATCCAGCGCCCGCGGCAAGAACGACTACCTGCACCTGGGGCTGCTCACGGAGTCAGAGGCCCAGGATCTCTTCGCCGCGCTGGACTTCCTGTGGCGGGTGCGCAACGAGCTGCACCTGATGGGCGACCGCAAGAACGACCAGATGAGCTTCGAGCACCAGGAGCAGATCGCGAAGACCATGGACTACGGGAGCGACTCGAATGCCTCCGGCGAGCTCCCCGTGGAGCACTTCATGCGCGATTACTACACCCACGCGAGGAACGTGCTGAATTTCTCCTCCCTGGTCAGCGAACAGTGTCTGAACCGGGTGCGCGCGCATCCGCGGCGCCGGCGCATCGAGTCGGTGGAGCGGGGCTTGCGGGTGGTCGCTGGCCAGCTCGAGATCCCCCACGTTCGCCAGCTGCGGGAAGATCCGACGCTACTCCTCGAGTCCTTCGCGATCGCGCAGGCCAACGACGTCTCGCTTACGCGAAAGGCCCGGCGCCTGGTGCGTGAGAATCTCGACCTGATAGATGACGATTTTCGCCGCAGCCCCCGGGCGCGCGATGCTTTCCTGCGGGTGCTCCAGGAACCCCATCGCGTGACGCGCTCGCTGCTGATGATGAACGAAATCGGCGTGCTGGCCTGCTATCTCCCCGAGTGGGAACACATCGTGTGTCGCTGGCAGCACGTCATCTACCACACCTACACGGTAGACGTGCACTCGATCTTCCTCGTCGAGGAGCTGCGGCGTCTCTACAAGGGGGACTACGCGGACGAGCTGCCCGAGCTGACCGAACTCGCACGGTCCGTGGAGGACCCCACGGCGGTCTATCTCGGTTCGCTCTTTCACGATCTCGGCAAGGGTTTCGGTGGAGACCATTCCGCGAAGGGGGTGGTCCGCGCCCGGAGTTGCATGGAGCGCATGGGCCTCGACCCAGAGCTGGTGGAGCGGGTGCTCTTCCTGGTGGACGTGCATCTGTTGATGTCGCACCTCGCGCAGCGGCGCGACCTCTCGGATCCCAGGCTGCTCCTCGAATTCGCGCGCGTGGTCGGCGATCGTACGAACCTGCGCAACCTCTACCTCCTCACTGTGGCGGACGTGCGTGCATCCTCGCGCAGTGCCTGGACGGAGTGGAAGGGGGGGCTGCTGCGGGATCTCTTCGAGAAGACCTCGGAGCTGCTGGAGATGGACGCCGACGACCCGGACCGGGCCATCGAGCTGATCGAGAAGCGGGTGGAGACCCGGCGGGAGTCGGCGCGAAGCGGCCTGGGCCGTGAGGGAGTCTCCGATGAGCAGATCGACCTCTACTTCGAGATGATGCCGCGGCGCTACTTCACCGCGCATGCGCCCATGCAGATCGTGCGCCACGCGAAGGTGGTGCTCGACTATGACCCCGAGTCGTCATTGGCGACCGCCTTCCGCGACATGCGGGGTGGTTTCTCGGAGTTCATCCTGTGTACGCCGGACGTGCCGCGCCTCTACACCCGGGTCGCGGGCGTCCTCGCCGCCTACCAGGTCAACATCCTGGGCGCTCACGTCTACACGACGCGCTCGGGGCTCGCGCTCGAGGTCTATCGCCTCTCCACGCCCGCCGGCGGCGAGCAGGAGGTTCTCGGGACCTGGCGCGCGGTCTCCGAGTCCCTGGAGAGAGTGCTGGGCGGCGAACTGCGCGTGGAGGATCTGCTGGAGCGCCGCGCCAGGCCGCTCAGCGAGGAGCGGCGCAGTCTCTCGCGGCAGCCCGCTTCCGTGGAGGTGGGAAACGACGAATCCGAGTTCTACAGCATCGTCGACGTCGCGGCGGATGACCGGCTGGGCTTGCTCCGGGACTTGACGGCCGTGATCGCCGACAACGACTTCGAGATCTACATCTCGAAGGCGGCGATCGTGCTCGACCAGGTCACGGATACCTTTTATCTCAAGGGACCCGAGGGCAAGAAGATCAAGGACTCGGAGCGTCTCGAGAAACTGCGGAGCGATCTGCTCGCGGTTGTCGTGGAAGAGGCGCGCCATGCCTGAGCGCCTCTGCGTAGAGGACGCGGTGCGGGCCTTCCTGACCGCCGCGGTGGTCGAGCGCGGCTTGTCGCCGCGCACCGTGGAAGCCTACGGGCGGGACCTGGCTCGCTTCGTTGCGTTCCTCGCGGAGTCGCGGCTGCGCGATGTCAGGCGGATCGAGCGGCGCCACGTACTGGGCTTCGCGGCCAGGCTGGACGAAGAGGGCCTGGCGCCTCGCAGCCGCGCCCGTGCACTGGTGGCCCTGCGCGGGCTGATCGCACACCTGCGCGCAGACGGGGCGCTGCAGGTCGATCCAATGGAGAACGTGGAACTTCCTGGCTTCGATCGCAAACTTCCCCGCGTGTTGAGCGCCGAGGAATCCGTCGCCCTGATCGAGGCGGCTGCAGACGATGGCCCTTTGGGTTTGCGCGACCAGGCCATGCTCGAGGTGCTCTACGGCGCCGGCTTGCGTGTGACTGAGCTCGTCAGCCTGCCTCTTTCCGGGCTCGACCGGCGCGGTGGCTGGCTCCGCGTGGTAGGGAAGGGGCGGAAGGAGCGCGTGGTGCCCCTGGGCGAGCCGGCCCTCGAAGCCATCGAGCGCTATCTCGAAGGGGGCCGCCCCGCGCTGGCCCGGGGTTCGGCGCGGGAGGTGGACGCACTCTTCCTGAGCCGGCGTGGGACCGCCATGACACGTCAGAATTTCTTCCAACGGATCCGGGGCATCGCGCGGCGAGCGGGGATCTCCCAAGATCGGATTTCCCCCCACGTGCTGCGTCACGCCTTCGCGACCGATTTGCTGGAGGGCGGCGCGGACCTGCGCTCGGTGCAGGCGATGCTGGGTCATCAGCACCTGGTGACGACGGAGATCTACACCCACGTCAGCCGGCGGCGGCTGCGCGAGACCGT
>JABSQX010000052.1 GCA_013215615.1 Myxococcales bacterium
AGGATGTTCTTCTCCCCGAAGTAGGTGCTGGCGTTGTAGTAGCCGGTCTCCTTGTCGAGCAGGTTCAGCGTGAGGCGCGCGTCGAAGCTGGGACCCCGCGCGGCGCTGTTGCCCTCGAAGACGCCCACCTGGTACTTGAGGCGGCCGCTCGGGTCGTAGCCCCAGAAGGCCACGCCGTTGTCGCGGCCGGCATAGATCTGCGGGTAGCGCTGCGAGACCAGCGGGAACGCCCAGGTGTTGAGGAAGTAGGGGCCGCTGAAGTTGGCGCGGTCCGTGGGCGGCAGGAAGCGACCGCCCCAGATGTTGAACTGGTCGTTGAACTCGAACTTGACGATGCCGTCCAGGAGTTGGACGTCGCTATCGTTGTCGCCGCTAGTGCTGTAGTCGAGGTTGGCCTCGAACTTGATGTACTCGTGGACTTGACCCGCGATGTAGGGGCGGATGCTGTCCACGGTGAAGTTCTTGTCCCACTCCCGCCCGCCGCTCTCCTGCTGGGCGCCCGCCTCGAAGCGCAGACCGATGCCCAGGCTGATCCAGCGGTTCTCGTCGAGTTCCATCTTGTAGCCCGCCAGGGCCGACCCCGGGATCCCCAGCAGCAGCGCCCCGCAGACGCATGCCGTGAGAAGGGACACCCCCACCCTACTCTTCTTGGAACTGGACCCGGAAAAAGCGCTCACTCGACTCCCCCGATACTGGGTTTACACCCGGTTGCACGGACCCCCTCACTCCGCAACGCCACTCCGGCGCTGGGAACGGAACCCGCTCGTTACCGGAGAGTTGCAGTGCAGCTTCCGTGCCAGTGCCTCTCGGGCGCAGAGGGCAGTGCCCGGCCCCCCGCGCTGCCCGTTTCGAAGGCAACCTGCCCCATTTTCTTGCAGTCCCGGGGCCGCCCGTAGACCCTCAGTCGTGGCCCAGGAAGTCGAGCGCCAGGCGGTCGAAGGCGGCCTGGTGCTCGAGCTGGGCCCAGTGCGCGCATCGAGAGAAGACGTGCAACTGCGCGTTGGGGAGTTGCTGGAGGGCCAGCAGTGCCCCGTCGAGGGGCAGGGTTCGATCATCGCGCCCCCAGATCATCAGGGTCTCGTGGGGGATGCGGTCGAGCTCGCGCCAGAGTTCGCCCGCACCGGGCGGGGCGAAGGTCGACATGGCGCGGTCCATTCCCCGCTGGTTCTCCGGGTTCATGGCCGCCTCGAGGCGCTCCTCGACGAGCTCCGGGGTGATGAAGCGCTCGTCGTAGACCATCACGCGGATGAAGGCCTCGATCTTCTCGCGCGTCGGCTCGTCGCGGATCGAGTAGAGCATCTTGATGCCCTCGGAAGGCTCCGGGGAGAAGATCGGCTTGCAGGCGCCTCCCGGCCCCATCAGCACCAGCTTGCCCACGCGCTCCGGGTAGTCGAGGGCAGTGCGCAGAGAGACGCCGCCCCCCAACGAGTTCCCGATCAGGTGGGTGCGCTCGATGCCCAGCTCATCGAGCAGGTCGACCACGGCCTTCGCCGCGAACTCGAAGAACTGGCGGTCGAACTCGGGCTTGTCGGAGCGCCCGAAGCCCGGCATGTCGACCAACAGGCAGCGGAAGCGCGATGCGAGTGCCGGCAGGTTCTGCTTGAAGTTGCTCCAACTCGACGCGCCTGGCCCGCCGCCGTGCAGCGCGACGACGACCTCGGAAGCCGGGTCGCCGGCTTCGTTGTAGTGGATCTCCAGGGCACCCGCCTTCGCGGTGCGGCTCGTCCCCTCGAAGCTGTAGCTCACCTCTTATCCTCCGCGTTCAGAACATGGGGCCGTCGATCTCGAGGCCCAGGAGCGCTTTACCGTACAGGACCGCGCCGAGTTCGTACTCGTTGATCGCGTGCTGTCGCGCGGCGTGCAGATCGCGCCAGAAGCGCTGCAGGGGGTGGCCGCGCCGGATCGCGTTGCCGCCGCTGGCCGAGAAGCACTGATCGGCCACCTCGAGCACCCGCGCCAGGCCGTAGACCTGGTCGTGGCGCAGGCGCGCGCGGTCCACTACCCCGAGGGCCTCGCCCCGCTTCACGCGTTCGGTGAGCACGCCGATGTTGCGCTCCATCTGCAGCCAGGCCGCGTCCAGCGTCGAGCTGAACTGCGCGAGATGGATCTGGCTGTAGGGGTCATCCCGTGCGGCCTCGCCGTAGGCGAGCTTGATGCGTTCCGCCACGGAATCGCGGTAGGCGTCGAGCATGCCGAAGGCGATCCCGAGCGCCGCCGCGTGGATCGTCAAGGGGAAGACCGAGCCGAAGGGAAGACGGTAGATGGGCGCCGTGTTGAGACGATTGCCCGGACAGTCGAGCGCCGAGGTGTCGACGTAGCTGAGCGTGCGGTACTCGGGGACGAAGGCATCCTCGACCACGATGTCGTTGGTCCCCGTACCCCGGAGACCTTCCGCGTGCCAGGTGTCCTCGATCCGGTAGTCACTGCGGGGCAACAAGAAGGCCCGCATGTCGGGCCGGGCGGGGTCGCCTTGCTCGACGCCGCCCAGGAACACCCACTTGCAGTGATCGGTGCCGCTCGACCAGGGCCAGTGCCCGCTCAGGCGAAAGCCCCCCTCGACTTTCTGGACCTGCCCCAAGGGCGCGTAGGTGGAGGCGATCAGCTCGCGGTCATCGTCTCCCCAGACCTCCTCCTGTGCCTGCTCGGGGAAGAGCGCCAGGTGCCAGGGGTGCACTACCAGGATGCCATAGACCCAACCCGTCGAGCCGCACACGGAGCCGAGCATGCGCGCCGCGCGATACGCGACGATCGGGTCCAACTCGGCGCCGCCCCAACGCGCCGGCTGCAGGGCCTTCATCAGGCCCGAATCCCGCAGCTCCTTGATCGTGGCGTCCGGAATTCTCCGCAGCTGCTCGGTGTCGTCGACGCGGGCCTCGATGCCCGGAAGCAACGCGGCCATCTGGTCGAGGTACTGGTGCTCATCCATTGTTCCAGCTTACTCCGCCTGAGCGAGCCCGCTCAAGCCTGTGACTGGCTCGTGGCTCCCACCGCCGAGGTGAGGCGGGAGAGCGTGGCGTCTGCCTCGGCGATCACCCGGCGCACGATCTCACCCGCCGGAAGCACCTCCTCCACCAGCACGGACGACTGGCCGGCGGCCAGCGCGCCCTGCTCGACCTTCCCCCCGAAGCGACCGGCTACATAGGGATTCTCGCCCAGCCACTCCGAGATCACGCGCATCTGCTGGGGGAAGGGAGCGATCTTTTCCTGCAGCTCCGGATCCTCCCAGGCCTCGGTGACCGGGTTGCGGATCATGCGGGCGGGCTTGCCGCTGAAGCAGCGCGTCCGCACTGTGCCCTCGTCGTCGATCTCGGTGATGCGCTGCTTGTAGTTTTCGTGAGCCGCGGCCTCCTGGCTGGCCACGAAGCGAGTGCCCATCCATACCCCCACCGCCCCCATGGCCAGCATGGCGGCGAGGCCTCGGCCGTCCGCGATGCCCCCGGCCGCCAGCACCGGGACCTCCACGGCATCGACCACGGCGGGCACCAGCGCCACGCCGCCGACACGGCCGGTGTGCCCGCCGCCGTCGTAGCCCTGGGCGATTACCGCGTCGACGCCGCTGGCCGCGACGCGGCGGGCGTTCTTCGTGTTTCCCACGATGGCGAGCACGCGAATGCCGAGTTCGTGGGCGCGCGGCACCGCGGGCCCGGGATCACCGAGGCCGCTCACCAGCACCGGCACACGCTCCTCGAAGACCACCTCCACGAGGTCCTGCACCCCGCCCGGCAGCGCCCGGCTCGCGTCACTCCGGCGCAGGGGCGCGGCGAAGAGGATGTCCACACCGAAGGGTCGCTGGGTTCGCTCGCGGACCTTGCGGATGTCGTCGCGAAGCTCGTCGGGTGTGAGGGTCGCCGCGCCGATCACGCCCAGCCCCCCGGCCTCGGAGACCGCGGCCGCCAACTCGGCGCGCGCGATGAAGCCCATGCCGGCCTGCAGGATCGGGAAGTCGATCTCGAGCAGGTCGCAAATGGCGGTGTGCAGGGCGGGGTGCGGCATGGCGTCCCTCCTCGATCCAGGATGTCCGCGCCTAGTGTATCCTGCCGCAGCTGTGGGACTCCTCGCGATCCGTCCTCCATGAGCACCCGGCCCTTCGACGGCATCCGGGTATTGGACCTCGCCACCGTGATGGCGGGGCCAGTGGCTGCCACCCTGCTCGCCGATTTCGGGGCCGAGGTGGTGAAGGTCGAGGAACCCAGCCGCGGTGACACCTTGCGGGGCCTCGGCGGCCACAGAGGCGGCAGCCTCTTCTGGGCCCAGGAAGGCCGCAACAAGCGCTGCGTGACCCTCGACCTGCGCCAGAGCGAGGGGCAGGAGCTGCTGGTGGGCCTCGCGAAGCGAGCCGACGCCCTGATCGAGAGCTTCCGCCCGGGCACCATGGAGGACTGGGGGCTGGGCCCGGAGCGCCTCTGCGAGGAGAACCCCCGCCTCGTGTACCTGCGCATGAGCGGCTACGGGCAAACCGGACCTTACCGGGAGCGGGGCGCCTTCGACCGAGTCGCCGCCGCCTTCTCGGGGGTCACCTACGCGTCGGGGGATCCAGAGGGTCCACCGATGCGCTCGGGCTTCGCGCTCGCGGACTACATGGCAGCCTCCACCAACGCCTTCGCGATCGCCATGGCCCTGTATCACCGCGATGCCGGTGGGGACGGCCGGGGACAGGTCATCGACCTCGCGCTCTACGAACCACTGCTGCGCGCCTCGGAGGCCACGGCGGTGGTCTACGACCGCTTCGGCGTGGTGCGCGAACGCGCGGGAAACCGCCACCCCGCGGCGGTGCCCAGCGGCCTCTACCGCAGCGCCGACGGCGTCTACCTCACGCTCTTCGCCGCCGCGGACCACATCTTCCACCGCCTCGCGGAGGCGATGGGCGAACCGGAACTCGCCCTCGACCCACGCTACGAGAACGCGGACGTCCGGCGCAGGAATGGAGAGGAACTCGAGGCCCACGTCGCGGAGTGGGTCGCAGCTCGCTCGGCGGCCGAAGTCGAGGAGCGCCTGCTCGGAGCCGGGGTGCCCAGCGGCCCCGTCAACTCCATCGCCGAACTCTTCGAGGACCCCCAGGTGGCCGCGCGAGAGAACCTCGTGGAGGTTCCCGACGCCGAGGGCCAACCCCTGCGCATGATCGGTGTGATCCCCAAGCTGTCGCGGACCCCGGGCCGCATCGAGCACGCGGGCCGGCCGCTCGGAGCCGACAACGACGCCGTCTACCGCGAGTGGCTCGGGATCTCCGGCGAGGAGTTGCGCGCTCTGCGGGAACGCGACGTCATCTGAGGCCGCAGCAGCAGGCTGCTCCGACCCGCCCCGACGACCACGCCCTCAGCCGAAGCCCAGGGCCTCCATGTCCACCTGGTTGCGCATCGGCTCGCCGCGCACGTAGTGGCCCAGGTTCTCGAGGAAGAGATCGAAGACATCGGCCACGTAGCGGTCGGTGGAGACGGAGGAGTGGGCGGAGAGCAGCGCGTTGGGGAGCCCCCAGAGCGGGCTCTCCGGCGGCAGCGGTTCCTCGGAGAAGACGTCCAGTGCCGCCCAGCCCAGGTGCTCACCGCGCAGGGCCTCGATGACCGCGGATTCGTCGACCAGGGAGCCTCGCGCCACGTTGACGAGCATCGAGCCGCGGGGCATCGCGGCGAGGGCGGCGGCGTCGATCAGGTGAAGGTTCTCCTCGGTATCGGGCGCCGCGACCACCACGGCATCGCAGCGCGCCAGCACCGCGTGCAGGGCGTCCAGGCCGAAGAGTTCGTCGGCCGCGGGAGAAGTGTCGCCGGGCCGGTAGCTGCGCCGGATGCCCAACACCCGCACACCGAGAGCGCGTGCGCGCTCACCCACCGCGCGGCCGATATTCCCGAGGCCCACGATCCCCAGCGTGGAGCCCGCGAAGGTGCGCCCCCAGGTCTGCTTGTACTCGCGGCGCGCCTGCAGTTCCGCCTGTTCGGGGAAGCGCTTCCAGACCTGCAGCAGCCGGCCGATCACGTACTCCGCCATGGAGCCCGCCGAGAGGCCCGAAGAGTTCGTAACCACGACCTGGTCGCGGCGGACGCCGGCCCGCGCGAACTGCTCGATGCCCGCCCCCACGCCGTGCAGCCAGCGCAGCTTCGGGGCCAGGCTCGGTAGATCCTTCGGCGCGTGGAGCGCCAGCATGACTTCGGCTCGCGCCAGTGCATCGAGGCGAGCGGCCGCCTGTCCTTGCGCCCAAGGCGGTGGCTCGGCGTGGGGCTCGGCGGGGGAGATGCCGATCCAGTTGCCGTCCCTGTCGACAGGTAGCGTCACCACCTCCACGGCCGGGTCGACGGCCCGCGCGCGCTCGGCGTGGGCTTCCGAGAGCAGGTCCGGGTAGCCCAGGCACACCACCACCCTCCGCCCGTCCGACTTCGCCATGGCGCCTACCTTAGTGCAGGATGCGAGGCCGTGGCGACGTAGGCCCGCGGGCAGCGCGAGTACCCAGCCCGGGCGGCCGGTGATAGCATCGCGCTTCGCCCAGTCGAAGGGAGACTGACCCGTGGACTACGGCCACTACGAAGAAAACCACCTGAAGGTCGAGATGGACGAGAAGGTGGCGATCGTCACCCTCAACCGTCCCGAGAAGCACAACGCAGTCAACGCCAAGCTGCACACAGGCCTCGAGCATCTGCTCACGGAGCTCTCCTACGACGCCGCGGTCGGCGCCATCGTGCTCACCGGCGCCGGCAAGAGCTTTTGCGCGGGCGGCGACCTCGTCGACTTCTACCCCCCCGACCACACGATTCGAAATTCGCTGCGCAACCGGCGCCTCAACTGGTCGCTGGTGCACTGCGAGGCGCCCCTGATCGCGGCCATCAACGGCACCGCTGCGGGCCTGGGCGCCAGCATCGCGCTGCTCTGCGACGTCACCTTCATGTCCGACACGGCGAAGATCGGAGACACCCACGTCAACGTGGGTCTCACCGCCGGCGACGGCGGCCAGGTGATCTGGCCTCTGCTGGTAGGACCGCACCGCGCCAAGGAATACCTGATGGCAGGCGAACTCATCCCCGCCGCCGAAGCCGACCGCATCGGCCTCGTCAATCACGTGGTGCCCGCAGACGAGTTGATGAAGAGTGCTCTCGCCTACGCGCACAAAGTGGCGGGCGGCGCCCAATCCGCGGTGCGCTGGACGAAGATGGCCATCAACAAGATGCTCGAGCAACAGCAGACGCTGAACCTGGATTTCGGCCTGGCCACGGAGTTCATGTGCCAACAAACAGAAGACATGCAAGAAGCCATGAAGGCCTTCCGGGAGAAGCGGCCGCCGAACTTTCAGGGAAGCTGAGCGGAGGCCGAGGCGAACTCTCCAGCTCCAGCATGCTCCCGTCCCTGGCGGGCGGGTGGACGCGAGGTCATCGAGCATGAGCGACTTCCAGCAACGGGTCACCCTGGGGCGCAGCGGACTGCAGGTCTCGCGCCTGGGCCTGGGCTCCTCCTTCCAGGCGCCCACTGCGAGCTACCTCGAGGCTTTCGAACGCGGCGTCAACTACTTCTACTGGGGGAGCATCCGCCGCAAGCTGATGGGCGACGCCATCCGGGAGATCGCGCGCAGGCAGCGCGAGGAACTGGTGGTGGTGGTGCAGAGCTACTCTCGCTGGAGCCGACACCTGCGCGGCTCGGTGGAGAAGGCGATCGGGAAACTGGGGATCGACTACGCGGACGTGCTGCTGCTGGGCTGGCACAACCAGGCTCCCTCTCGCGCCGTCCTCGACGCCGCCCTGGAACTGCGCGATCGCGGCCGGGTGCGCTGGCTCGCGCTCTCGAGCCACCGGCGGACACTCTTCCCGACGCTGCTCGACGACGAGCACTACGCGATCTGGCACCTCCGCTACAACGCCTGCCACCGGGGGGCCGAGCGGGAGGTCTTTCCGGCCTGCGGGGATCGCGCGCCGGAGCGCCGACCGGGCGTGGTCACCTATACGACCACGCGTTGGGGACACCTCTGCGACCCCGCACGCACGCCCCCGGGCGAGCGGACGCCCAGCGGGACGGACTGCTACCGCTTTGCGCTCACGCATCCCAGCGTGGATCTCTGCCTGGCCGGTCCGAACGACGCCGAGCAGATGAGCCAGGCTTTGGCCGCGCTCGAGCGCGGGCCGCTCGACGCCGAGGAAGTGGCGTGGATGCAGCGGGTGGGCGATCACATCTACGGCGCCGACCGCAGCTCGGGCATGCGCGACGGCGCGAGCGCCGCCGCGAGCTGATCCCCGTGGAAAGCCCGCAGCCCTGCGCACTACACAACCGCCGCGTGCTGGAACTCGCCGATGGCGCCAGCGCCTACTGCGGGAAACTGCTCGCCGACATGGGAGCCGACGTCATCAAGATCGAGCCGCCGGGCGGCAGCGCCTCCCGCAGCCACCCACCCTTCTGGGAGGCAGGCCCCGTTGCGGAAATGAGCGTCGAGTTCCTCTACCTCAACACCGGCAAGCGAAGCGTGGTGCTGGATCTCGACAGCGCAGCGGGCCAGGAGCGCTTCCGCGAACTCGCCCGCAGCGCGGACCTGGTGGTGGAAGCGCAACCGCCGGGCCATCTCGAGGCGCGTGGCCTGGGCTTCGAGTCGCTGCGAGAAGAGAACCCGCGCCTGGTGCTGGCCTCCATCACGGGTTTCGGTCAGACCGGTCCGCATCGAGACCATCTCTCCTCGGACCTGGTCGCCAGTGCCATGGGCGGGGCGATGAAGGTGATCGGCGATCCCGAGGACCCGCCCGTGCGCCTGGCCGGCGCCCAGGCAGATATCTGCTCTTCGGCCTGCGCGGCCGCCGCCAGCCTGGTCGCACTGCGCCACGCCGATCGCAGTGGACGCGGGCAACACGTAGACGTTTCGATGCAGGAGGTGGTCACCGCCTTCAGTTCGATCTGCGGCGTGGGCCGCTGGCTCGAGGACGGCATCATCCAGAATCGCGCCGGCACGGGGCTCAGCGCCTCGGTGCCTTCGCGCGCCTACCCCTGCCGCGACGGCTCCATCTACCTGATGGTGAACCGTCCCGCGCATTGGAAGGCCCTCGCCCAGTGGATCCACGAAGTAACGGGCAACGAGGAGGTGCTGCTGGACATCTTCGACGGGCCCTCCTCGAGCCGGCTCCCCTACCGCGACCTGCTCGACATCTTCATCGAGGACCTCACCCGCCAGCTGGACCCCCTATCCGCCTACCACGAGGGACAGCGCCGCCACATCGCCTTCACCCCGGCGAATACCGCGAGCAGCGTGATCGAAGACGAGCACCTGAAGGCGCGAGACTTCTTCGTCGAGGCCGAGGTCACGGCGGGCAACCCGCTGCGGGTACCTGGCGCTCCCTACCGCCACAGCGAAACGCCCTGGCGGGTCCAAGGACCTGCGCCCGGGGTCGGCGAACACGACGCGGAGGATTTTTCGCGCCCCGTGCGGGAACCCAGCTGGCCCGCGGATCCAGGGGCCGCGGGCCAGGGCGCCCTGGCGGGCCTGCGCGTGGTGGAGTTCGGCGCCGGCATGGCGGTGCCCTGGCTCGGGCGGTTCATGGCCTGGTGCGGCGCGGAGGTCATCAAGGTCGAATCGCGCGCCTACCCGGACGTGACGCGGCTCTACGTGCCGCCCCGGGAGCCCGAGTTGGGCATCCAACCCCAGCTCTCGCCCTGGTTCACCGACTGGAACGCGGGCAAGCGCTTCGTCTCCCTGGACCTCAGGCAGCCAGAGGCGGTGGCGCTCTGCGAACGCCTGATCGGCCGAAGCGACGCCGTCATCGCGAACTACAGCACCGGGGTGCTCGACAAGCTGGGACTCGGCTACGAGACGCTCTCCGCCGCGAACCCCGAACTCGTGATGCTGAGCTCCAACGGCTACGGGAACAGCGGGCCGCACGCCTCCCACGTCACATGGGGCCCCAACATCGAGGCGCTCTCCGGTCTTTCCACCCTCTCGGGCTTTCCCCACCGCGACTGCACGATGACCCACTTCGCCTACCCGGATCCGCTCTGCGCCCTGCACGGCCTCTTCGCCCTGATGTGCGCACTGGAGCACCGCGCACGCGGCGGCGGTGGCCAATACATCGACCTCTCCCAGTTCGAGACGACGCTCGCGTCGATCGGCCACGTGGTCACCCAGCGCTTCGCGAACGGCCGGGAGCCCGAGCGCCTGGGCAACCGCTCCCGGCACGCCGCACCCCACGGCTGCTTCCCCTGCCAAGGGGAAGACCGCTGGTGCGTGATCGCAGTGGAGAACGACGCGCAGTGGCAGGCCTTTTGCCAGGCGTTGAAGCAACCGGGCTGGGAGCAGGACGCACGCTTCGCGAGCCTGGAAGCGCGCCTCGATCACGCCGACGAGCTCGACGCGCTGATCTCGGAGTGGAGCGCCGAGCGCGTCGACTACGAGGTCATGGAACTCCTCCAGGCCGCCCGCGTGCCCGCTGGCGTGGTGCAGCACACCGAGGACCTGCTGGAACGCGACCCCCAGCACGCGGCGCGCGGCTTCCTGGAGAAGATCCCCCACGTGAAGAAGGGCACGGTGATCGCCTCGGGCGTGCCCCTGGGCCTGACCGAAACCCCCGGCCGCACCGCACACGCCGGCGAAGCCATCGGCCAGGACAACGAGTACGTGTTCCGTGAGCTGCTCGGGCTCTCGGAGGCGGAATGGAGCGAGGCCACCGAACGCGGGGCCATCGAGCGGGACGGCAACTGAAACCCGCGTAGCGTGCGCGGGTCCGACCCTCGGGGGGAAAAGTCCCGCGTGGGTGTTTTTCGTGGGTGTCCCGAAGCGCCCTCGAGTTCGCGACGAGGCACCGATTCCCGGGACTCCGAGGCATCGCGGCGGCGCCCCCGGCAGGCTCGGGAGAGACGCAAGCTCTCGAATTCACCCATTTCTTGCACCAAAACGCAGTACCCCGGTGGTATACTCACCGGGCACGATTCATCGGGATACGGACGGACTCCCCCCCACGGAGGCTATTCATGCTACTGCGGCGACTCCACTTACACGTCTCACTTGCCACCCTCCTCGCCGCGACCCTGCTGCTCGCAGGCACCGCCGAGGCCGCCACGCACAACGTCGCGGTAGGCCCGGGATTCACCTTCAGCCCGGCCGACGTCACGGTCAACGCGGGTGACACCGTTCTCTGGACCTGGGCCGGCGGCAGCCACACCGTCACGAGCGGTACCGGCCCCACCGATCCAAGCGTCGGAGTGGCGTTCAACAGTGGGGCCCCCACTCTGGTCATCGGAACCACTTTCAGTCACACCTTCAACAGTACGGGTGACTTCCCATATTTCTGCACACCCCACTTCGCCTTCGCAATGACCGCGGTGGTGCACGTGGTTGCGGCCCCGGTACCCAGCCTGGGGGCGTGGGCGCTCCTCGCCACCGCGATGCTGATGTGCGGCGCGGGGGTGTGGATGGGTCTCTCCCGCCGCAGCGTGCAGCGCGTCGCATCGAAGCACTGAGCGCGCCGGCAGAGCGCATCCAGAGAGAAAACTGCGCGGCTCGCCGGCCCCGCAAGGCCCCCGCTGTCTCGACGGACACGCCCAGGCGCGGCCCGCCTCCTCGGGCGGCCTCGGGTCCACTGAACAACCTCGCCTCTTTCTCCTAACTTGTCCCGGTGATCACCCAGCTCCCGCCCCTCGACCCCAGCGCGCCCGAGCCTGGCGGCGCCGGCCCCAACCACCCGATGCGCAAGGTCACGCGCCAGGTCGCCTTCGAGACGGGGGGCTGGACGCCGGAGCGGGCGAAGAAGGTCGAGGCCCTCTTCGACGAGCTGGCCCCGGAGTGGGCGAGCCGGCACACCGACCAGCGGATGACGCCGCTGGTCGACGCCCTCGACCGGGGAGAAGTCCGCGCGGAATCCTGCGTCGAGTTGGGGGCCGGGACGGGACCGGGCACCTCGGTGCTCTGCCGCCACTTCAAGCAGGTCTTTGCCTTCGACATTTCGCAGGAGATGCTGCGACGATTGAGCCCGGAGTGGGGGCGCCGCGTGCGATCCGACGCCAGCCGCCTGCCGCTGCGCGACGCCAGCGCCGATGCGCTGATCCTCATGAACATGCTGCTCTTCCCCGACGAGGTCGAGCGAGTACTCGCGCCGACGGGCGCGTTGGTGTGGGTGAACTCGCGCGGCGACCAGACACCCATCCACCTCTCGGCCGAGGACGTGGCCCGGGCCCTGCCGGGGGAATGGTCGGGCACGGCGGCCCACGCGGGCACGGGCCTCTGGTGCGTGCTCCGGCGGGGTTGAGTCGCTCGGATGCTTGGGACCCCGTGATGATGAATGCTATCCAAGCTCCGGCGCAGGACCTGGGATCGCCGAACGCGCCGGGTTTCGGCAGTCGAAGGAGAAGCCGATGAGCACCGCTCCCGCCACCACGATGGNATCCACGAAGCTCGTCGTCCACGAGCTCGACGAGACGGCCGCGTTCTACTGCGAGGCCTACGGGTTCGAGCAGACCGGCCGCATCCAGGCCGAGATCGCGGGCGAGCCCATCGACGAGATCTTTCTCGGCAGACCGGGACAGGCCGGCCCCGGCCTGATCCTGATGAAGTACGTGGACCGCCCCGCGCCCGCGAACGGCGAGGTGCTCCTGGTCTTCACCACCGAAGACATCGATGCGCTCGTAGGCAACGTCCGCGCTGCGGGCGGCGGCGTCTACGTCGAGCCCTTCCAGAGCGACGTCACGCCCTACAGAGCGGCTTTCACCACGGATCCGGAAGGTCACTTGATCGAGAACGTCGAACTCACCCAGGCTTAGCGTCGACGAAGAATCGAGACGGGCCGGAGTTCTGCTCCGAACCGTGCTGATCGCCCGGACGGGAAAGGAGGAGATACGAATGGCGGACTACTCGAAGCTACGGATCGCGGTGATCGGCGCCGGTCCTTCGGGGCTGAGCGCCGGGCGGGAGCTCCTCGAGCAGGGCTTCAGCCAGTTCGCGATCTTCGAGAAGGCTTCCGGGGTCGGCGGGACCTGGCACCTCCACTCCTATCCAGGACTCGCCTGCGACGTGAAGGCCGCCGCCTACACCTTC
>JABSQX010000053.1 GCA_013215615.1 Myxococcales bacterium
GCACGCGCCCAGGGGGTGGGGGCTGCGATCACGAGCGCCTTCATGCTGAACCCGGAACCCGTATTGGAAGTCATTGGTGTACCGAAGGACGAGGGCTGGGTCTTCGCGGCCTGCGTGACCATGGGGTACCCCACGGGCCGCTGGGGCGTGGCACCGCGGCGTCCCGCACACGAGGTCTCCTATCGCAACCGTTGGGGGGAGCCCGTGGGTTTCGAGATCCCGCAGCCGCTCTTCCCAGGATGAGCCGCTGACCCGCGAAATCCATCCCACCCTGCAGGTCCTCGCCGTCGCGAATGTGCGGCGTTTCCTGCTGGCGCGCTTCGCGGATCGCTTTGCGCGCTCCCTGGTGAGCGCGATGCTCTCGTACCACGTCTTCGTGGTCACGGGGTCGTATGCGGCACTGGGCCTCCTGGGTCTCGTGGAGTTCCTGCCGCTGATCCCGGTGGCGTTGCTGGGCGGCCTCTTCGCGGACCGCTTCGATCGGCGCGTCCAGTTGATCGCCGCCAGCACGGCGGCTCTGCTGGGCGCGGCGACTCTCGCCTGGTTGGGGTGGCAGCGGCCCGACGACGCTCCCTGGCTCTTCGCTGTGGCCTTCCTGCTCTCCACCACCACCGGAATCTCGTCGCCAGCCAGCAGTTCCTTGCTCCCGAACCTGGTGCCTCGCGAAATCTTCCAGAACGCTACGGTGGTCGCCTCCGGGGTCATCCAGTTCGCCTTCATCTCCGGCCCCATCACCATGGGCTTCCTGGTAGGCCCACTGGGCTTCGGCGCCCCCTACGCGCTGGCCGCCGGCTTCTATGCCCTCGCGATCCTTTGCCTGGCGAGCCTGCGCACACCTCGAAAGGAGGGCTCGCCCACTCCCGTCCGCTGGAGCGCGGTACGCGAGGGAATCTCCTTCGTTCGACACAACCGGCCGATCCTGGGATCCATGGGCCTCGACATGTTGGCGGTGATCTTTGCGGGGGCCACCGCGCTACTGCCCGTCTACGCGGAGGAGATCCTGCACGTGGGACCCGAGGGCTACGGGTTGTTGCGCGCTTCCATCGCGGTGGGGACCTTCTCGATGGCGCTTCTGCTGATGACCGCGCGGCCCTTTCCCCGACCGGGCCGCGCCCTGCTGGTTGCCGTGGGCATCTTCGGACTGGCCACCATCGTCTTCGGCCTCTCGCGTTCACTCCCACTCTCCATGCTGGCGTTCGCGATCGCGGGCATGGCGGACCAGGTGAGCATCACCACGCGCTCGGTGATCCTGCAGCTCTCGACCCCGGATGACCTGCGGGGTCGCGTGAGTGCCGTGAACCTGATTTTCATCGGCGCCTCCAACGAACTGGGCGACGCGGAGTCTGGCTTCCTGGCATCTCTCACCAGTGCCACCTTCTCCGTGGTGGCAGGTGGCCTCGCCTGCCTGGGCGTGCTCGGTTGGGTGACGCTGCGCATGCCCGAGTTGCGGGACTATCGACCCGAGGCTTCGAGTGGCGGAGCGGCGCCTCGATAGCACCCCCGATGCGCGGCTGTCTACTCGGGGCCTCGCGGCCGCTCGCAAAGCGGCGCGGATGACACCCAAGATCGTGGGGTCGAAGCCCCACCCCTTTGGGGGATTCGGAGGGCCGGCCACCATTCCGCGAGACATCCCCTTTTCCGCGACCGTCGAGCCCCGGGGGCTGTTGCTGCGCGAGAATGTCTTCATCGGAAACTTCGAAACACCGACGTGTCGCCCAAAACCACCGTCGATTCAATGGATTCTCCGTACTGGAACGAGGCCAAACAGTGGCACGACGCTGTTTCGCGTCGCGCGTGTATTTTCGAGCGAAGGCACGCTAAACTCCGATCGGTGTCAGTGCATCCATGATGTGTACTGCACCAAGGGGGGTAACATGCTCGAGAACGTGAGAACGTTTCTGCGTCAGGTAACCGAACTGGGTCTGCTTCTGGTGGCACTTGCGGTAGTGCTCCAGATCCTCTTCGGCAGCGCCGTTCCCTTCGTCGGGGGCGACGTGGTTGGCAACATCACCGCTCTGGTCGCGACACTCGGCCAGCAGGGGCTCGTGGGGCTGATCGCTCTTGCAGTGATCGTCTACCTGTTCCAGCGGCGAGGCGCCGCGGGTATCTAGAGCCAAGGCGCCTGTCCGGGGCGTTCGCGCCACGGTCGGGCGGCATTTTGACCACCCCCCCTTCGCGCCCGCGCTGCGCGGAGTCTTCACGCAGCGCAGGCTTGGTCAAAGCCCGATGCAAAACCGCTTCCCCCGGCCCACAGGGGCCGGGGGCCAGCGGAGCCTCGCGCGCTTGGGACGCTCCGCGGAAAGTGACGTGGGGGAGGCCGCTCGCCTACCCTGCCGTTGCGCGTTCGTTCCCGCACAGCGCAACGGAGGCCCCCATGCTCGGACTCACCCCCGATGAGTTGCTCACCACCACTCGCACGGTGCGCAAGCGCCTCGATTTCGACCGAGCGGTGTCGCGAGAGCTGATTTCGGACTGCCTCGAAGTGGCCTTCCAGGCGCCCAATGGCTCCAACATGAACACCTGGCGCTGGCTGGTGATCGACGACCCTGCGAAGGTGGCGGCGGCGGCCGGCATCTACAACGGCGGCCTCGACGATTACATTGCCAGCCTGGGCGACGCCGTGGGCGCCAACTACAGCGGCGCCCGGGTGCCGCGCTCCGAGCAGATCGGTGAGTCCGTCGCCTACCTGCGGGAGAACATGCATCGCAGCCCGGCGCTCTTGCTGCCGCTCTTCTCCGGCCGCAGCGAGGGGGCCAATGTCTTCTTCCAGGCGAGTCTCTGGGGGTCGATCCTGCAGGCCACCTGGAGCTTCTTCCTGGCCCTGCGCGCCCGCGGGCTTGGCAGCGCGTGGACCACGGGGCACCTGTTTCGCGAAAAGGAGATGGCCGAGTTACTGGAAATCCCCAGCGACGGCTACACCCAGGTGGGTTTGTTCCCCATCGCCTACACCCGAGGTACGGAGTTCAAGCCCGCCTACCGCAAGCCCGTGTCCGAGGTCGTGGGCTGGAACCGCTTCGAAGCCTGAGGACCCGCATGCCGGAATACAGTTCCGAAGAACAGCGCAACATCGACACCGCCAACTCCCTCTTCGACGCCGAGCCCGCGGACAAGTCGACGCTCTTCGCCGAGGATGCGGTCTGGTGGAATGGACTGCCCTTCGTTCGCGGCGCCGGCGTCACCGAGCACGAGGGGATCGAGGCCATTCGAGAGATCCTGACGGGCGCGGGCCGCGCCCGCACCGACGACTCCGGGATCGACGCCTACGACCTGAGCACCGGGCGCAACGAGGACGTGCTCGTACTCGCCGACGGTGACTACGTGGTCCGTCAGCACACCTTCCACGCCAAGACCCACGGCGGACAGGACTACACGAACGTCTACTGCTTCGTGTTCCGCTTCAACGACGAGGGCCGCATCCAGTACCTCACCGAACACTGGAACACCTGGCACGCCCACAACGTCCTGTTCAACAACTTCAAGATCGAACCCGCCCATCCCGAAGCCTAGGGACCCACGGCATGAAGGCGGGCCGAAGGCCGCCTCGGTCGATCAAGTGATAGACTGACTGGCGGCGACGCTGGACAGGGAGGTCGTTCCGTGGAGAATCAGGAAGTGAACTCCGAACGCTTCCCTTTCGGGGTCCCCTTCAGCTGGTACCAGGTCGCCTACAGCGACGATCTTGCCCCTGGCGAACTCCGCAATCTGCGCGCCTTCGGCCGCGAGTTGGTGCTGTTTCGCGGGGAGGATGGCGTTGCCGGTCTGCTCGACGCCCACTGCCCCCACATGGGCGCGCATCTCGGCTTTGGAGGCGAGGTGGTGGGGAGCGCAGTGGAGTGCCCCTTTCACGGCTGGCGCTGGCGCGCAGACGGAGTCTGCGCCCACATCCCCTACGCGAAGCGCATCCCCGCCGAGGCGAGGGCGACCTCGTACCCGGTCTGCGAACGCTTCGGCATGATCTTCGGCTGGTACCACCCGAGAGGCGAGGCTCCGCTCTTCGAACTGCCGGAGATCCCCGAGTGGGGAAGCCCCGGTTGGTGCAGCCGTTGGCAACAGCGAGCGGTCGAACTCGCCACCCACCCCCAGGAAATCGCGGAGAACGGCCCGGACTGGCGGCACCTCGAGAAGGTCCACGCCATGCAGATGAGCGAGCAGGACTTCGTCTTCGAGCCCGACGGCTATGGCTATCGCTGGTACCTCGGGGGCCAGGTGAGCGCCGGAGAATCGACGCTGCAAGGCAACAACTACGGGGTCGGCCTCAGCACCTTCCGCCAGGGCGGTGTGCACGACGCGATCGTGCTTACCACCGTGACGCCCATCGAGGTCGACCGCCTGATCTTTCAGCTTTCGATGCTGAGTCGTGCCCCGGAGGACGAACTCGCCGCGCAGTTCGATTACCACTGGGCGTTCGCGGAGCCCGACTTCCGCATCTGGGAGCACAAGATCCACCGAACACGGCCGCTGCTCTGCGAGGAAGACGGCCCGATTGCTCGCTTCCGCGGCTGGGCCGCGCAGTTCTACTGACGCGCCCGGCCGTTCGTCACGCGGGGGGCGTCACGCCTGGCGTTCAGCGGTACTGGACGAACTCGAACATGGGAAGGCCCGGAGGGCCAGCCGCCACGTACGCGTAAAGCAGGTTCTGTCCCGATTCCAGGGTCACGCTGCCGCGGATCAGCAGTTCTACGCCTCGATCTAGGAGACGCGCGAGCAGCCCCTCGAGGTCATCCACCTCGAAGGCCAGGTGGTTGATGCCTTCCCCGTAGCGCTCCACGTAGATCCCGGAAGGGTGCCTGCCTTCCAGCACCTCGATGAGTTCGATTTGCACCTCCCCCGACTGGCAGGTGGCGATCCGGAGGCGGCAGAAATCCGGCTTCCCCGCGTACTGGTAGTCTCCGTCGAGGACGGCTTCCTGGAAGTCGAAGGGACCGAGCCCCAATGTCGCCTCGTAGAAGGCCGCGGCCGCTTCCGCATCGCGCACCCCGAAGCCCACCTGCATCGCCGCGGGGAGCTCAAGCCCTTCGAAGTGCTGCATCGACCCGCCCGCTAGCTGGCCGGGTTCGAGACGAAGGTAACGTCGGTGTCCTCGGAGAGTTCCTTGATCTGCATGAGTTGGATCACGGTGCCCCCCGGCTGCCCTTCGGTATCGAGGTAGGCCTCCCAGACCTCCATGGGACGTCGCTTTTTCGGGTCGGGATCGGAAACCGGAGCGTCGTTGGCGATGAACTTGTATTCGAAGATGGGTTCGATGCCCCGCTCGGCCAGTCGCTTCAGTGAAGTCTCCATGTCGTCGACGGGGAAGGCCATGTGCTGGACGCCGTCTCCCCGGGCGCGGAAGAACTCGGTGTGCGGCGTCTCGCCCTCGACCACTTCGACCAATTCGATCATGAAGTCACCGCTGAACGCGAAGGCCGCTTTCATCACCGCATCCACTGGCTTCCCGCGGTAGCTGACGCTCTCGAGCGTGTAGGTGTCGACCGAGAAGGGCCCGAGGCCAAAGACCGACGAGTAGAACTCCACTGCCTCCTCGATGTTCTCCACCACGAGGCCGATGTGATTCAGGTTGCCCGTCTTTACGAGGGGAAGCTCTTGATCGCTCACGGGATGCCTCCTTCGTTGCTGTTTCCGCCCGCAGAAGCTGGGCTCGCGGCGCTGGGATCGGTCGCGCCGGTGGCGAGATTGCACCGATCATCCCGGCGGGTCAAGTTCCCGGTGGCGAGGGGTCGCGGAGCGCCGCGTCAACGCCCCGACGAGGGTCCAAGATGGAAAAACTGATGTATCTCCTGAGCCGCCCGAGCCACCGGGAAGCGGGGGAATTCCGCGATCAGCTCCTTGACGAGATCGCCCCGAGCCTGCTCACGAGCGAGGTGGCCGGTCTCACCTTGAACGTCGCGGATGTCGACGCGCTTCCGGGGAGCATCCACCTGTCGGATCCCGCCGCCTTGCTCGGGGCCAGCCTGTCCCTGTGGCTCGACAGTCTCGACGGCCGCGGGCCGATCGAAGAGCGCCTCGCGTCGGTCTGCGGGCGGCTTGCGGGCTATCTCGTCACCGAGTCGGTGCCACGCGACTACGCGCAGCGCGACTGGCCCGATGGTGAGCGCAGCCCGGGGGTCACCCTGGTTGCAGCCTTTCCCATGGCAAGGGGCATCGACGCTGAGACCTTCTTCTCGCAATGGCAGCAGCATCACACCCCGCTTTCCCTTTCCCTGCATCCGCTGACCCGCTATTTGAGGAATTCCGTCGCGCGGGTGCTCACACCCGGGGCGCCTCCCTACCAGGCGCTGGTCGAAGAGCGCGTCGCGGACCTCCAGGATCTGCTGGATCCGCTGCGCTTCTTTGGCTCCGAGGAAGCCCAGGAGCGTTCCTTCGAGCACGTCCAACGCTTCACGGATATCGACGAGATGCACACCGCGCTGATGAGTGAGTACATCCTGCGGAGCTTCCCGGCTGGCGCGTAGGCTGCTCGAGGAGGTCGCTTTCACTACCATGCGCCGAGTATTCGGCGGAGGACGCGCGGCGGGATGGCCGACTCACGGGCAGAGATATCGCTGAAGGGCCGAGTCGCGCTGGTCACCGGCGCGAGCCGCGGGATCGGACGAGGGGTTGCGCAGGAACTCGCGGAGCGCGGCGCCCTCGTCTACGTCACGGGTCGAACACTCGAAGAGGGCGGCGCGGCACTGCCGGGAAGCCTTCCCGGCACCGTGGAGGAGATCCGGGCCGCCGGGGGAGAGGCCATCGCGGTCGTCTGTGATCACCGCGACGACGCTGCAGTCGAGCGTCTCTTCGAGCAGATCCGTGGGGAGCAGGGGCGCCTGGATCTGCTGGTCAACAACGCCTTCCTGCTGCCCGAGGATCTCGATCCGAAGCTGCCCTTCTGGCAGACGCCGCTCTCCAACTGGGATGACATGATCGACGTGGGGACACGCTCCGCCTACGTGGCCAGCGTGTTTGCGGCGGGCATGATGGTCGAGCAGCGCGATGGGCTGATCGTCCACATCAGCTCCTTCGGCGGCCGCCACTATCACCTGCACGTCGCCTACGGCGTGGGTAAGCAGGGTCTCGACCGGATCGCAAAGGATGGTGGCCGGCAACTCGCCCCCCACGGAGTCTCGATGGTGTCTCTCTGGCCCTACTTCGTGAAGACCGAACGCCTCCTGCTCGCCCCCATGGGTGACGGCGTAGACCTGGAGGGGGCCGAGAGCATCCGCTTCGCGGGCATCGGCATCGCGTCCCTTGCCGCGGACCCCGACCGTCAGCGTTTCAATGGCCGGGCGGTGACCACCCATCAACTCGCGCGCGAGTACGGCTTTCGGGACATCGACGGCAGCATGCCGGGGGCTTCCATGGAGCCGCAGTGAGGCGTCGACCCGGTACCCCCCCCGGAGCGCTCTAGCTTGTGACTCCGAGGCGTCGTTGTGCCGAGCGTGCCGCCCAGTAGCCGCACATGCCGTGCACGCCGCCGCCCGGCGGCGTGGCCGCGGAGCAGATGAAGAGGCGCGGATTCGGCGTCGAGTAGGGGTCGAGGCGCGCCACCGGGCGCGTCCAGAGCTGGAAGGCGTCCGCCACACCGCCGGTGATGGCTCCACCCTTGTAGTTGGGGTTGTAGGCGGCCAGGTCGGCGCTGTTCGTGGCGTGGCACGCGAGGATCCGATCGCGGAAGCCCGGGGCGAAACGCTCCAGCTGGGATTCGATGGCTTCGCGCATGTCGAGGGTCGACGCATGGGGGACGTGGCAGTACGCGTAGCCGGTGTGCTTCCCCTCCGGCGCCCGTGAGGAATCGAACTCGCTCTGCTGGCAGACGATCACGAAGGGCCGCTCGCTGTGGCGCCCGCGGTACATGTCGCGCTCGGATGCGCAGATCTCCTCGAGGGTACCGCCGACGTGGACCGTCGAGGCGTCGATGCAGGAGGGGTCGCGCCAGGGGATCGGCCCGTCGAGCGCCCAGTCGAGCTTGAAGACCCCGGGCCCGTAGCGGTAGCGCGCGAGCCGGCGCCGGTAGCCGGCCGGGAGCGCGTCGCCCGCGATGCGGACGAGTTCTTCGGGAGAGGTGTCGAAGAGGATGACGCGCGCATTGGGAAGCTCCGAGAGCCGGTCGATGCGGCGGTTCGTCTCGATCCGTCCTCCGAGCGACTGGAGGTACGACGCCAGGGCCTGGGTGATTGCCTGCGACCCGCCGCGGGCGACGGGCCAGTCCTCGACGTGGCCGCTCACGCTGAAGATCAGCCCCAGCGCTGCGGTGAGCGCATGGCTGAGCGGAAGGATCGAGTGCGCGGCGCAGCCGGCGAAGAGCGCGCGCGCCGGGGCGTCGCGAAACAGCAGGCGCGCCAGCTGCTTTGCGGGCAGGGCGGCGCGGAGCCCGAAGCGCAGCATCTGCAGCGGATGATCCGGGATCCGGAGCGGCGCCATCAGGTCGGCGAGGAGTTCGTGGGGGGAATGCAGAAAGGGCCCCACGAGGCGCTCGTAGTTCGGCCCGTCCCGACCCAGTCCCGCCGCCGTCCGTTCGAGGGATCGGTACAGCATCACCGCGGACCCGTCGGGCATGGGATGCGCGAGCGAGGCGCGCGGCCGGATCCAGGAGAGACCGTGTTCCTCCAGCGGGAGCTGTCGCAAGAAGGGCGACAGGATTCCCATTGGGTGGACGGCCGAGCAGACGTCGTGCGTGAACCCCGGCAGCGTGAGGGGCGCGCTTCGCGCGCCGCCTCCGACTTCGGCCTCCGCCTCGAAGACCTCCACGGAGACGCCGGCCCGGGTCAAGGCGATGGCTGCCGCGAGTCCGTTCGGGCCGGAGCCGACCACGACGGCCTCCGGATCGCTTTGCGACATTTCGTCCCTGGGCCTCAGGCCCCCGCGCCGGATCGCCCGCGCTCGATGGCCGCCGCGTAGGGGCCGGTCGGCCAGGGTTGCAGGCCGCGCATGCTCGCGATGTCGGTCTCGCCCTCCTCGAGGAAGCCGCTGGCTGCATCGTGGATCATCCACTTCATCGTGCGTCCGAAGAGCGGCTGGGATTCCACGGTGACGACGCGGAGTTCGCCCGCTTCGAAGTTGCATTGCTCTTGCACCGCTTCGAGGAGCCGGCGGTCGTTCAGGTGCCCGTCGCCGAAGTTCCAGCCCAGGACGACCCCGCAGAGCACCTCGCCCTCCATCCACTCGTAGTCATCGATGTTCTCCACCGCTCGTGGAAGAGCCTCGAGGAGTGGGCGGCCCTCCAAGTGCATGAAGCGGTGGGCCATGGACATCTCCATCGCCAGGTCCAGCATCTCGGTGTCGGGCAGCATACCCTCGAGTTGCTCGCGCATCGTTCCCGCCGCCTTGGTGAGTTGGTGAAGCTTCGCGCTGCTGCCCTTGCGGAAGAGCCAGATGTTGTACGCCCAGTTCCCCGCGTAGTAGCGCATTGCGAGCAGGAAGGAGACGCGGGCCGGAACGAAGTTCCCGTAGCAGGGGATCGCGAAGAGGAAGATGAAGAGGAAGGCCAGCAGCAGCGGCAGTTGACCCAGCGCGAGCATGCTGGCCTCCGGGTGGAAGCCGAAGAGGAAGACACCGCCGTAGACCATCAGGATGTTCCACTCGATTGGCATCCCGCTCGGGTTGTTGACGGCGATGAAGCCGTGGAAGCTAGCCATCAGACACAGGACGAGAGCGGTGAGCAGGGGGTTGCCGGCCGTCAGCAGGAGCAAGAGCGGGATCGAGTACTCGGTGATGGTGCCGAAGGTCGCCATTCGGGCCGCCATGCGCGAGGGCCGCAGGTCGTCGGGGTATCGGACGAAGAGGCGCTTCTTGAGCGCCTTGGGGAAGAAGGGGCCGTTGTTCATCATCACCTGGATCACCGAGGCGAAGTGGTGATTGAGTTTCGAGGTGGCCGCCCAGAACCAGATCGCGCACCAGACGACCTTGCAGGCCGGGATCCAGAGCGCGTCCTGGCTGGCGGCGAAGAGGCAGACCAGGGCGACCCAGTAGTGCTCGGCGCGGGCGGCGAGAAAGAGGGTGGTGTCCGTGATGCCGAGCAGCGGAATCAGCAGACAACTCGGCAGCAGCAGTTCCGGCGTGATCTCGGGGGCCACGAGCGCGCGCAGCAGCAGGAGCTGGTTTGCGGCGTAGAGAGCGACGTCGAGCCAGGTCCGCCGGACGCCGCCGAAGACGGGGATGCGAGGGAAGAGCGGCAGCTTGGTGGTGCCGGGACGCAGGAAGTGCAGGAAGCCCCCGAGCGGCGGCGAGAAGCGCGCGTTCATGGGGCCCGACGAGCAGCCGAAGCCAGCGGATTCGTAGAAGATCGCCCAGAGAATTGCCTTCTGGAAGGCCGCGGCGCTGAACGCCCAGGATCCGATCGCCAGGAAGCCCGGGTAGCCGTCGGAGAAGGAGACGAAGAACGCCCAACCCCCGGCGAAGAGCAGCAGGTACTTCGCCCAATACATCACCAGCACGATCATGGGATTGGGGTTCAGCTGGGAGGCCCAGCTCACGCACACCAGCCGTACCCGTTCGGGAAAGGGCGCCGACAGAACCCGCTGCGGGTCGAAGGGGGGAAGATCGGGAGCCGCGGTGGTCACGCTGGCCCCATGGGTAGCACCCTTGGCAGACGGTGTGGAACCCCGGGGATCCCTCGCTCGGGGGTCCGGCGTCCGGCTTGTCCGGGCTGGGGACGCGGTCGAGTGGCGAGTGCGCGGCAGAACCCCGATCTCATCGGAAATGGGACTGGAAGTGCGCGGTGTCGAGTAGTTCGCGGACCTCGTGGATGTGGCCCTCGCGGAAGCGGAAGGAAAATGCGTATTCGTTCTGGTAGGGCCTGCCCTTCGCGGTGCGCCCACGGATCCGGGCGATCACCACGGCGTTGTCCTCTTCTGCGACCCGCATGTGTGGCTCGAGGACGAAGGAACCCGGCTCGAAGAAGTCACCGCTGGCACTGGAGAGAAAATCGATGACGGCCTGTCGGCCCCGGAGCTCGCCGAACTGGTCGGCAATCGAGGGCGGGACGTTCCACGCGATGTCCTCCGTGAGGAGTTCGCTCAGGGTCTCCCAGTCTTTTCCGAACATCGCGGGAAAGAAGCGATCGAGGATGGCGTGCTTGTCCATCGCCCGAGGGTACCCACCCGATCGCCGCCTGTCCTCGCTTTCCGGCCTTCTCGAAGCTCGCGTCGCGGGTCGAATCGGAAGGTTGCACTATGCTGGCGGCATTCCGACATCCGGGCAGGGGGAGTGCGCTGTGGGGCGACTGGAAGGGAAGACCGCGCTGGTGACGGGAGCGGCACGCGGTACGGGTGCGGCGATTGCGCGCTTGTTCGCGGAGGAGGGAGCGCGCGTGATGCTCAGCGACGTGCGCGACGAATCGGGGCGCGCCATCGTCGCAGAGATCGGCGACGCGGCGACCTACCGGCACCTCGACGTTCGCCGCGAAGACGAGTGGTCGGCGGCGGTGGAAGCGCTGCTGGCCGACTTCGGGAAATTGGACATTCTCGTGAACAACGCCGCGCTTCTGATCATCAAGAGCATGCTGGACACGACGGCCGAGGATCTGCTTCGGCTCGTGGAGGTGAACCAGCTCGGTCCCTACCTGGGAATTCGCGCCGTCACGAAGCCCATGCGTGACGCGGGCGGCGGTTCTATCGTGAACGTCTGCTCGACGGACGGGGTGAAGGGAATGAACGGCGTATCCGCCTACGCGTCGACGAAGTGGGCGCTGCGCGGGATCACCAAGGCGGCCGCCATGGAGCTTGCCCGCGACGGTATTCGCGTCAACGCCGTCTGCCCCGAAGCGGGCAACTTCGAGATGTCTGCGCCATTCCTGCCCGAGGGTGTCGAGCCGCGGGCTGCCGCTGAGGCAAACCTCGAGCGCTTGTTGCGGCCGCCGCCGGGTTACCGGATGGAGGATCACGTCCTCGACGTAGCGCGAACCGTGCTCTTCCTGGCATCCGATGAGTGCCCCACGGCGACTGCTGCGGATTTCATCGTGGATGGCGGCATGACCGCGGGCTACATCCAGCGGGGGATTCCGGGCGGCGACTGATGCCGGGGCCGCACCGGGCGAGTCCTCGCAGACCCCCGCGGCCCGGTCGTTTCCCCGCACCCTCTCCAGTCTGGGCGTGGTACATTGACGCTTGGGCTAGGATCTCTCCGGGGTTGCGACGCCCCGCAGGAAAGGAGCCGCATCATGCGCGAACTCGACGCCGTCATCCGCGAAGGAATGATCTTCGACGGAACCGCGGGCCCACGCTATCGCGCGGACATCGGCATCAAGGACGGCGTGATCGCGGAGATCGGGCGCATTCCGGCGTCGCGCGCGGTGCGGGAGATCGACGCCAGCGGCCTGCACGTTGCGCCGGGTTTCGTGGACACCCACACCCACTATGACGCCCAGCTCTTCTGGGATCCATACTGCTCGTTGTCGGGATGGCACGGCGTGACCACCGCGGTGATCGGCAACTGCGGTTTCGGCTTCGCGCCGGTGGCGCCCGAGTTCCGAGACCGCGCGATGCAGACCATGACGCGCGTGGAAGCCATTCCCTACGCGGCCATGAAGGCCGGTCTGCCCTGGGATTGGGAGACCTTTCCGGAGTTCCTCGACAGCGTCGAGCGTACGCACAAAGCGGTGAACCTGGCGCCCTGCGTCCCCTTGGCCCCCATGCTGATCACGGTCATGGGCTTCGATCGCGCCAAGGCCGGTGAGTTGCCGACGGACGCCGAGCACGCGGCCCTTCAGGAGATGCTCCGCGAGTCCATGAACGCGGGGGGGATCGGCTGGTCGGCCCAGGTGCTGCCCCTCGATGGCCCGGCGCCGGTGCAGCGCGACTTCGACGGCGGTCCCATGGTGACCGACGTGATGCATCTCGAGACGGCCTGCGCGCTCGCGGAGGTGCTGGCTGAGCGCAACGAGGGCAGCATCCAGCTGACCGTGGGCCTGGCGGGCGAGAACGGCGAGACCGTCCAGTTCTACGAGCGGGTGGCGGAGATCAGCGGCCGCTCGGTGATCTTCAATGTCGTCCAAGGCAACGTCAACAATCCCAGCCAGCACACCTTGTCCATGCAATGGCTGGCTTCCTGTCGCGAGCGCGGTCTCAAGATCGTGGGACAGAGCCTGACCACGCGGGCGGGCTTCACGTTTACCCTCGACGAGTGGAACCTCTACGACGACAACGACGCCTGGTGCGAGGTGACGCTGGGCAACATCGAGGAGCGCCTCGAGAAGATGGCCGACCCCAAGCGCCGGCCCGCGCTGCGCGAGTTGGTTCCGATGGCAAGCACGGTCTCGGTCGAGGACGTGATGATCGCCGAGACCCGATCACCCCGCCTCAAAGAATTCGAGGGTCTCACCTGTAGCGAGGCAGCAAAAAAGCTGGGCGTCCCCCACCCGGTGGACGCCATGTTGGACATCGCGGTGCGCGACAAGCTCCAGACCACCTTCTACGGCGAGTCTCTGAACCACGATCTCGACGTGCTGCGAGAGATCGTCGCGGACCCGCATCTCATGCCGGGTGTGTCGGACGGCGGCGCCCACACCAAGTTCATCACCGTGGGCCGCTTCCCCACCGAGTTCCTGACGGAACTCGTCCGCGAGAACCAGATGTGCACGCTCGAGCAGGCCCACTACCGGCTCTCGGCGCTGCCCGCTCGCACGGTGGGACTCGAGGACCGCGGCACCCTCGAGGTCGGCAAGGCGGCCGACATCGTGATCTACGACTACGAGAATCTGGCCATCGAGCCCATGGAGGTCGCCCACGACTTCCCGGGCGACGAGTGGCGGCGGGTGCAGCGCGCTTCGGGCTACCGCTACGTACTCGTCAACGGAGACGTCACCATCGAGGACGACAAGGAAACGCGGAGTTATTCGGGCAGGTTGCTGCGGCACGGAAGGACCTGAAGGCTCGCGCGCGAGGAACCCACTGCGCGCCAGAGAGAACCGGCGCGCTATGTCCGGTCAGAAGCCGCTATGGTCGCCGGTTAAGAGGGCCCGCTCGCGGCGAGGCCCGCGGAGCCCTGGATGTCCGAGCCCTTCGTCTTCAACCCCTTCGCCTACGAAGTGCACGAAGATCCCTATCCGATCTACACGCGCCTGCGCGAGGAGGCGCCCGCCTACCACAATCCCGACATGGGATTCTGGGCGCTCTCGCGCTTCGACGACGTGCTGGAGGGCTACCGTGATTTCGAGACCTACACCTCGACGCAGGGTGTCGCGCTCGAAGAGGTGGGCACCAGTAGCGCCCCCTCGATGATCGGCATGGACCCGCCGGATCAGACGAAACTCCGCAAGCTCGTGGTTCGCGCTTTCAACCCGAAGCGGGTGGGCGCCCTGGAGCCGCGGGTGCGGGCGCTCGCGACCCGCTTTCTCGACAGTTTCGTGGAGGCAGGGGCCTGCGATCTGATCGCGCGTTTTGCGGCACTCCTGCCCTCGGACGTGATCTCGACCCTGCTCGGTGCGCCCCCCGAAGACCACCAGGATCTGCGGATCTGGACGGAGACACTGATGCATCGGGAGGACGGCGTTTCGAAGCCGCCTCCCGCCGCCGACGAGGCCGCCAGGAGCCTGCAGGGTCGCTTCGCGGAACTCATCCAGGAAAAGCGCAGACGCCCGGGCGACGACCTGATCTCGGCACTCATCGAGACCGAACTCGACGGCAGGCGTCTCGATGACACGGAGATCCTGGGCTT
>JABSQX010000054.1 GCA_013215615.1 Myxococcales bacterium
AGCCTCAAGCGCGTGATCCTCGAACTCGGCGGCAAGAGCGCTCAGCTGCACCTGCCCGACACCTTCGAGGGTGGCGGCCTCGGTCAGGTGATGCCGGCGGCGATGACAGTATTCGCGTCGCACGCCGGTCAGGGGTGTTCGCTGCAAACGCGCATGCTCGTACCCGAGAGCAAGCGGGCCGAGGTGCTCGACGCGCTCGCACCCGCGGTGGCAGGCCTGCCGATCGGCGACCCGTCGGACCCCGCCAATCTCATCGGGCCGCTGATCTCAGCGGCGCAGCGCGACCGCGTCGACGGCATCGTCAGCGATGCGATCGCTTCCGACGCCAAGCTCGTCACCGGCGGGCGCCGGCCGCCGCAGCTCGAGCGCGGCTGGTTCTACGAGCCGACGCTGCTCGACGCCCGCTCGCCCGACAATCCGGCCGCAGCGCGCGAGATCTTCGGTCCCGTGGTCACCGTGTTGGGCTATCGCGACCTCGAGGAGGCCATCAGCATTGCAAACCACAGTGAGTTCGGGCTCTCGAGCGGCATCTACACCGGCGACTTGGCGCTGGGCCTCTCCGTTGCCGAGCGCATGCGGTCCGGCACTGTGCAGATCAACACCGCTTGGGCCAGCGGCTACACGCCGATGGGCGGCTACAAGCAGAGTGGCTACGGGCGCGAGCGCGGCGCTGCCGGTATCCGGGCGTTCCAGGAACTGAAGCACGTGGTCGTGGGCGGCTTCACGCCGCAGGGGAGGTGAGATGAGGTTGCAGGGCAAGGTTGCGATCGTTACTGGCGGTGGCCGCGGTATCGGGCGGGCCTACACGGAGCGCTTCCTACGAGAAGGCGCGTCCGTGGTGGTGGCCGACGTCGACGAAGACAACGCGAAAAAGACGGTCGACGAACTCCAAGCCCTGGGCTCGCTCGAATTCGTGCGTTGCGACGTGTCCGACGCGACATCGACGGAGGAGTGTGCCCAGGCCGCCGTCGACACCTACGGTCGCATCGATGTGCTCGTCAACAACGCCGCGCTCTACGGCGACTGGGACATGGCCGACCAGAGCTTCGAGTATCTGAAACGCGTCTTCGACGTGAACCTGCACGGAGTCTGGCTCATGACGCGGGCGGTGGCCCCACAGATGACTGCCCAGGAGAGTGGACGGATCATCAACCAGTCCTCGGGGGCCGCCTACAACTACTCCGGCCGGTCGACCGGCGAATTCACGGGCTTGAGCGCCTTCAACTATGGACAGACCAAATGGGGCGTCGTCGGCCTCACCAAGTTCAGCGCCGCCCAGCTCGGTCACTGGAACATTACGGTCAACTGCATTGCTCCGGGAGTCATCGACACCGAGGCGACCCAGAACATCGTTCCCCTATCGATCATCGAGACGCTCGCCAAGCAACAGTGCGTGCCCGGTGTGCTGAACGCGGAAGACCTCACCGGAGCGGCGGTCTACTTCGCCAGCGACGAAGCCCGCTTCATCACCGGCCAGGTGCTGGTGATCGACGGCGGCAAGCACATGCCGGCGTGACCACAACCGCGTGATGAGCGGGCGAAGGGAGAATCCGCGAGGCAAGGCGGCCGTCACCCTGTCCCTCGTCTAGACGCACGGCGTCGACGACGGAATGCTCTAGCCCGCGTCCGGCTACTGGCCGTCTTCGCCGGCGCCCGAGAGACTCCACCAGGTCTCGAGGATCACGGCCACCGGCGCCGCGAACTTCGCGAAGCGCTCCTCGTCTCCCGCATCGAAGGGTGCACCGTCTCGGCGGTTCAGGAGCTGGGCTACGGCAAAGATCTGCCCACGTTGCCCGCGCAGCGGAAGGCACAGGATATTTTTCGTGCGGAAACCCGTCTTGCGATCGACTTCGGGGTTGAACAGCGGGTGCGCGTACGCGTCGTCGACCCGCAGACTGGCGCCGGTCGTGGCCACGTGACCGGCGATGCCCGCGTCAATGGGGATGCGCTGGTCGATGGGGTTTCCGCTCTCGTCCTGGGCGACGCGCAGCCAGAGCTCGCGGCGCGCCTCGTCCACCAGGAACAGCGATGCCCGCTCCGCGTGACAGATGAGCCCGAGCTTGTACGTGAACGCGAAGAGTGCCTGGTCGATCATCCCCTCGAAGGCCTCGTCGTTCGCCAACGATGCGGCCTGGAGAAAGCGGCTCGCTTCGTCCGTCACGTGCGCGAGTAGCTGCTCGAACTCGATCTCGGACATGTCGGCGACCTGGTCGCGCAGGTCCTGCTTACGCCGGTTCCCGGCCAACAGGCGCATCATGTGCTGGGTGCTCGCGAGCACGGCNTCNGTGAACGACGAAAGCCGCCCGTCCTCCAGATGGACGATACGGTCGGCGATGTCGAGGATGCGGTTGTCGTGGGTCACGAGCAGGACGGTCACTCCCTTCTCGCGGGCCAGGCGCTGCATCAGGTCCACCACGTCGCGTCCGGACGTCTTGTCGAGCGAAGCGGTGGGCTCGTCGGCGAGGATGATGCGGGGCTCCGCGACCAGCGCCCGGGCGATCGCGACCCGCTGGCGCTGCCCGCCCGAGAGCGCGCTCGGGTGATATCCCATGCGATCGCCGAGACCCACGGCCTCGAGCATCTTCGCGGCGCGTTTCCGGAGGGCCCATCCGCTCTTGTGGGGATGGAGTTGAAGTGCCATCTCGACGTTCTGCCGGGCCGTCAGCGCGTCGATCAGATTGTGACTCTGGAAGATGTAACCGATCTGCTTGCGCAGGGACTCGAGGGTCCGCGGGCTCGCACCGCGGAGTTGGCTCCCGAGAACGCACAGGCTCCCTTCCTGGGCGCTTCGAAGCGCGCCGGCGAGGGTGAGCAGGGTCGTCTTCCCAGACCCCGACGGTCCGGTCACGATTACGATCTCGCCAGCGCTGATCTCGGTCGTGACGTCGAAGAGGATCTGCTTACGCAGCTCGCCGGAGCCGAAAAAGTGGCTGAGACCCTCGATGGTGATCGGCACCGCCGCATCCATCAGAAGATGTCCGCCGGATCGAGAGCCCGTACCTTGCGCACCGCGATCAGCGCCGACAGGGTGCACATCAGTACCGTGAGTCCCAGGGCCAGGACTCCGCGTTCCGGGGTCATCATCACCGGCAACTGCGTGGCCTCACCGGCGTTCTGGTAGAGCCATATGCTGATCAGCAGGCCCGGAACGAAGCCCAGCACCGCCAGGATCACGGCCTGCTGGATCACGACCCCCGAAACGAAGCGGTTCGAGTAGCCCATCGCCTTGAGGGTCGCGTATTCAGCCAGGTGATCCGAGACGTCGGCGAAGAGGATCTGGTAGACGATGATCGCACCCACCACGAAACCCATCACGACGCCGAACGCAAACACGTATCCGATGGGCGTGGTCGTGTTCCAGTAGGCGGTCTCCCGATCGATCCAGCCCGCTCGGGTCAGCACCAGCACGTCGTCAGGCACGAGCGCGGCGATCGCGTCTCGCACGCGGTCGAGATCCGCCGCAGGATCCAGCTTGATGAGCCCCGCGTCGATCATGTTGCGGCGCCGTTTCGAGAAGAGGCGCAGGAAGTTGTCATCGCTGGTCAGCACGGCAGCGTCGATGCCGAACGAGGTCCCGACCTCGAAGAGACCGACGACGTCCACGGTCCGGGAGTTGATCTCCACCGTGACGGCGCCGTCCCGGGCGACCCCCTCTGCCACGGGTCCGTACTCGGGGCGCGAGCGCGTGTCGAANAGCACGGCATCACGCGTCCGCACCCGCGCCAGGTTCTCCGAAACGCCCGGGGCGTTCAGGACGGGCGTCGAGGCTCGGACGCCCAGGGCGAAGGTGTTGCGCACCTCGTGGTTCCAGGGATTCTTCCACGAGGCGATCCCCAGGTAGAGCGGGCTCACTGAGGCGACTCCTTCGACCGCCCGCGCCTGGTAGAGCCGCCGGATCGAGAACGGCCGTGGATTCGCGATGAACGAGCTTTCNTTGCTGAAGAGCGCGATGTCGTAGTCGAGCTGCTCCTGGTACCGGACGGCGCTGTCGAACAGCGCCGCCTGGAAGCCGAGCTGCATCAGGATCAGGATCACCGCAAAGGCGATCCCCGAGAGCGCCACGGCGAAGCGCACCTTCTGGTGCTTGAGCTGCATCCAGCCCAGGGGTATCGCCACGCCAGTGCCTCAGNGACCGATCTGGATTTCGACCTGGAGATTCGTGAGCGCGGCAGCCGCGGCAGCGTCGGCAAGCCGGATCTCCACCTCAACGATGCGTCCGTCCTTCCGCGCCGCAGGATCCGTGCCGAGGGCGTCTTGCTTGCGGACCTTGAGGGCAATGCGCTCTACGCTTCCCTCGAGCGCGTGGTCCAGGGCCGGGCTCGTCACGCGCGCGGCCTGACCCAGGTGCACGCGACCCACGTCCGCCTCGTACACCTCCGCCACGGCGAACATCTCGTCCGTGCGACCGAGCTCGAGGATGCCCTTGAGGCCCACGCGCTCTCCCGCCCGCGCGTGGATCACGAGCACCTGGCCGGTGAAGGGGGCGCGGACCTGGGCCCGCTCGAGCTCCGCCTCGGCCCGGCGCATCGCGTGTCGGGCGACCTCGACCCGTGTCTCCCAGCCGTCGTGCTGCGAGTCGGAGACCACCAGCCCCTCGTAGAGCTGGAGGTTTCGCTCTCGGTCGCGCTCGGCGTTCTCGTACTCGGCGCGCAGGCGCGCAACATCGGCCTTGAAGAGATTCAACGTGTCGAGCGTCGCGAGGACCTCGCCGACCTTCACGCGATCGCCTTCTTCCACTCGGAGCTCCGCGATGACGACGCTTGGCCCGGACGGGCCCGCGACCCGGACCACGCCATCCCGGGGTTCGAGCCGCCCGAGGGCGGCGACGCCCAGCGCTTGGGGCGGCGGTGCGGAGACCGCGGGCGGCTCCGATGCAGCGAGCCCAAACCTCTCCGAGAGCCCGAGGAAGAGGCCGGCCGGGTCACTGCAGCCCGTCAACGGAAGCAACAGTAGAAACGACAGCAGGAAGCGGGAAATCGACATCTTCCAGTCTCCCTCCGCCCCCCGGAAACCAGGCGAATAGTATACACCTGGCAGCCGCCCATGGGCCCTTCCCTTCCGCCGGCCATGCGCGCTGGCTCCTGGTTGCTCTCTCCGCACTCGTTTGCCACGGAGCGCAGGACGCCTGCATCCGGGCACTCGCCTCTGAACTTCCTATCCAACCAAGTGCGCTCCTAACCCTTGCCCTCCGGAGGCAGGCCGCGGCGTTTGCGCGCCATCGCATCGAGCTGCGCGAGCGCGTCCGGTGAGATATCGAACCGGGTGGCACTCTGCTCGATCCGCTCTCGCTTCCAATAACGACCGGACCAGATTCGAACCCACGTGCCCCGCGGCACCGGTAACGGCGATCTTCACGGTATTCTGACCTGTCCCAGTTCGTAGTACCAGTTTCTAAGTTAGTGCATCCAACAGTTTCTCATTCCTCGGCCAGGGTGGCCAATGGACCGTCTCGGGTGCGGGCGAGCGGCAACTCAACGAGCTGTGAGCCACCCGTCTACGGACCCCCATCCGCCCCCGTCTCCCCGCTACTCGACATCATGAATGTTCCCGGACGTGTCATGGGGCTTTGAGTCGCCTGCCCGCGCGGACTCCGTGCGTGCGGCCTGGGCGGCCTCCCGGCCGCGACAGCAACCCGGTCGTCCGACCGCTGACGACGCGACGGGTTAGAAGTCCGCGTAGCCCGGCACGCGGGGGAAGGGGATGGCTTCGCGGATGTTCGCCACTCCGGTCACGAACTGCACGAGGCGCTCGAAGCCCAGGCCGAAACCCGCGTGGGGGACGCTGCCGTGGCGGCGCAGGTCCAGATACCACCAGTATTCTGCCAGGTCGAGCCCCGCGGCCTGGATGCGCCGAGTGAGCACGTCGAGACGATGCTCGCGCTGGGAGCCCCCGATGATCTCGCCCACCTTGGGGACCAGTACGTCCATGGCGCGCACCGTGCGCTCGTCGTCGTTCAGGTACATGTAGAAGGCCTTGATGGCGGCCGGGTAGTCGGTGACCACCACGGGGCGGCCGATGTGCTCCTCGGCGAGATAGCGCTCGTGCTCGCTCTGCAGGTCCACCCCCCACTCCACGGGAAACTCGAAATCGCGGCCGCTCCGCTGCAGGATCTCCACCGCCTCGCTGTAGGTCAGACGTTCGAAGGGCGTCTCCACCACGTGCTCGAGGGTTTCGATCACGCCGGGCGCGATGCGCTTCTCGAAGAAGGCCATGTCGTCCGGGCAAGCTTCGAGAACCGCGCCGATCACCGCCTTCAGGAAGGCCTCGGCGACCTCCACGTCTCCATCGAGCTCGCAGAAGGCCATCTCGGGCTCCACCATCCAGAACTCGGCGAGGTGGCGGCTGGTGTGGGAGTTCTCGGCGCGGAAGGTGGGACCGAAGGTGTAGACGTCGGTGAGCGCCAGCGCGGCGATCTCGGCCTCGAGTTGCCCGGAGACCGTCAGGAAGGCCTGGCGGCCAAAGAAATCCTCGCCGTGGTCGACGGCCCCGGAAGCGTCGCGGGGCGGATCGCCCGGGTCGAGGGTGGTGACGCGAAAGAGTTCCCCCGCGCCCTCGGCGTCCGAGGCGGTGATCACCGGACTGTGGAGGTAGAGGAAACCCCGCTCCTGGAAGAAGTCGTGGATCGCCCTGGAGGCGGCGTTGCGCACCCGCAGGACCGCGCCAATGGTGTTGGTGCGCGGACGCAGGTGGGCGATTTCGCGCAGGAACTCGAAGCTGTGCCGCTTCTTCTGCAGCGCGTAGTCATCCCCCACTTCGCCCACGATTTCCACGCGCGTGGCCTGCAACTCGAAACGCTGCTCGCCCCCCGGCGAGGCCACCAGTTCCCCGGCCACCACCACCGCGCAGCCGTTGCGCAGGCCGCGAACCGCTTCGAAGTTCGCGATTTCGGGCTCCACCACGGCCTGCAGGCCCGCGAAGCAGGAGCCGTCGCTCACCTCGAGGAAGCTGCGGCCCTTGGCGTGGCGGGCGGTTCGCAGCCAGCCGCGCACCTCCACCTCGCCGCCGGCCTGCTCGCGCGCCAGGATCTCGCGGACCCGCTCCCTCATCGCCACCTCACGGGCGCCAAGATATCTCCGGGGCCACGATCTCGCGAGGCGGCCCCGGCCGGGCAAAGCCCGCACGAATCCCTCAAGGGGAGGAGAGGTCGGGGACCCAGCAGCGATCGTGGCGCAGGAACCAGAGTTCGAAGCGGGGATCCCCGGGCAACGCGAAGGCCTCGCGCAGGGCGCGCACGTAGTAGCGGCCCTGGGCGGCGTGGTGGTCGCCGCGAACCTTCAGGGCTGCGTCGTCGGGCGCCCGGTCGGTCTTGTAATCCGCGACCACCCATTCCCCGTTCTGGGGATCCCGGTACAGGAGGTCGATGCTGCCGCTCACGTAGCCGAGTGCCACGTCCTCGGGCCCGGGGCGCAGCAGCAGCGGCAGCTCCCGGGCCAGCACGCACTCGCCGAGTTCGAAGAGACGCGCGAAGAGCGCCCCCTTCGAAATCTCCTCGAGCAGGTCCTCAACCTCCTGCCGGCCCGCCTCGAGTTGCCCGGCCACGAACCAGCGCGGCAACTGGGCGGCGAGGCCCGCGCGGGCATGTGCGAGTGCGGACTCGGGGGGGAGCGATAGATCCAGCGCCTCCAGCACGCTGTGGACGGCGCTCCCCACGCCGCCCGCTCGCGCCGACTCAGCGGAAAGCGCCGGCACTCCGGTGGCCGGCCCATCGCGCAGGGCCTCGACGCTGCGCGAAACAGTGGCGGCCAGCGGCCGCCGCATGCGCTCCGCGGCCGCGCGCTGGGCTTCGCGCAGCGCCGCAGCATCTGCCTGGATGCGGGCCGCGTCCGGCAGTGTCACGCGCTGCCCGGAACGATGCGCCGCCTCGAAATCTTCGCGAAGCGCGGGCACGACGTAGAGCGCTTCCGCCAGCTCGCTTCGATCCGAACCGGCAGCCTGGCAAGCGCGTAGCACCTTGGCGAGGTCCGGGCGCTCGGGATTCCGTGCATCCAGCAGGGCGGAGAGGGAATCCTTCGCCGCCCCTCCTCCGCCGGTGGTCGGCAGGCCCGAGAGCACCAGGCGCTTGCGGGCACGGGTGCTGCCCACGTAGAGCAGCCGCGCCCGCTCCGCGTCGGAAACCGCTTCCCTGGCCGCGTGAGCTCGCGCCCAGCCCAGCGTCCGGGTGCCCCCGAGGTGGAACTCCAGCCGGCCGTCCAGCCAGCGGCTGGCCACGCCGTCGCCCCGTGGGCGCGAGCCCTTCTGGAGTTGCATGAGATAGACGTGATCGAAGGCCAGCCCCTTGGCGCCGTGGAGGGTCATCACGCGCACCGCATCGGGAACCAGATCGCGGAGCCGCGCCTCCTCGCGCTTCTCCTCGGACGAGACGCCCTCCTGCAGATCGCGCAAAATCTCCTGCAGGGGCGCCCCCGCCGCAAAGCGCACCGCCAGCTCCGCGAAGAAGCGCTCCAGATTGGCGACCCGCCAGCTGCCCAGGAAGCGGCCGGCTTCGCTGGCCTCGAGGAGCGAGTACGCGCGCAGCTTCTCGACGAAGACATCCCCGGGATCCTCGAGGAGCGACGCGCGCAGGCGCCCGAGCTGGAACAGGGCGGCCTCGAGGTTCAGCGGCCAAGCCGCGATGCGCTTGAGGCCCGGCACCGCCTCCGGGAGGTCTTCGGCAACCTCCCGGATGAGATCGCGAAGCGCCTCCGGGAGTACCGGCTCCACCCCCTCGAGCGCCCGCACCCGCGTCGGCAGGCCCGCCGCGAACAGCGGTTGCAGGGCCGCGTCGGGCACGCCGACCGCGGGAGAACGCAACAGCGTGACGAGCGCCAGCTCGTCACCCGGATCCACGACGCATCGCAGCCAGGCGACGGCATCGATGATCTCGCGACGTCGGAAGTAGTTGCGGTCGCCCTCCACGTTGAAGAGCACGCCGGCCCTGCGGAACTCCTGGAGATAGATCTCCCAGTCGCCACGGCTGCGGAACAACACTCCCACGTCCCGCCAGCTCACCCCGCACTCGTCGCGCAGCCGCAACAGGTCACGGGCCAGGGCGCGGGCCTCGATGCGGGCGGCGTCGCGGGCGAGCGTCTTGGCGGGTTCGCGATCCGCGGGCGGCCCGTGCACGGGCAGCCAGTGCTCGACGGGAGCGAAATCCGCCTGGCAGAAGCCCGCTTCCCCGGCATTCGCCTCGCTCACCACCAGAGACTCGAAGGCGGGCTGGAGGCGCGGCACGGGGTGCATGGCGGGGGCGACGCTGCGCTCCACTTCTTCGAGCACCGCGGGCACCGAGCGGTGGTTGACGCAGAGGCGCCGCGATTCGCCACCCGCGTCGACGACACGCGCAACGAAAGCCTCGTAGGCGGCGAGATCGGCGCTCCGCCACCCGTAGATCGACTGCTTGGGGTCACCCACCACGAAGAGACCCGGCCGCTCCTCGCGGGGGCCCTCGAGGGCCAGCGAAGCGACGATCTCGCACTGCCGTGCGTCGGTGTCCTGGAACTCGTCGACCAATAGCTGGTCGAGTTCGCCGCGTACCTGGGCGGCCACCCGCGAGTTCTCCGCGAGCAGGCGCGCGCAGCCCCCGAGCAGTTCCTCGTAGCTGCAGAAGCCGCGCAGGCGCGCACGGGCCTGCACTTCGGCGAGCAGCGGCGCCAGCGCCGCGTGTTGCGCGGCGAGCAGGCGCACGTCGAGCCCCACCCAGTTGGAGAGCAACTCGTGGAGAGGGCCTGCGCTCCCCGCCACGCGCGATTCCGCGCCTGCCAGCGCCTTCGCCTCGTTCTTCCCGAAGGCCTCGCGCGCGAAGTTCCGAAGTCGATCCACGAGGGTCTTGTCGAAACTGGCGCTCAGCCAGTCGAGGAGTTCTGCAAGCGCCTCGAGATCCGCCGGAACTCGCGCGAGCCGCGTCTCCAGGGCCTCCGTGGCATCGAGCAACTCCTTCGCCTTGGGGACCTGCTTGCCCGCGTGGAAAGCGGCGATCCCGGAGCCCGCGAAGGCCTCGACGCGCTCCGTGAGCAAGCGCATCTCGGCACCGATCCGTTCGGGGGAAAGCGGATCCAGCGCGAAGTTCTCGGCGTCCACGCCCGCCGCCAACAACCCGAGGAGCGCGTCCTCCAACTCGCCCGGCCCCACTCCCGCCACCGCCAGGTCGAGGAGCGGCGAGCCGTCCGGCTGCGCGTAGGCCTCGCGCAGGCGCTCCTCGAGCAACTCGCGAACCAACCCGCGATGGCGCCGGCCATCGGCGTCCACCTCGAAGCGCGGAGGCAGGCCCGCCTCCACGGGGTGCGCGCTGAGCAGCCGGCGACACCAGGCGTGGATGGTCTGCACCACCAGGTGATCCACCGAACCGCGGAGCGCCTGGGCCCGGCTGCGAAGTTCCCCTTCAGAAAGCGACGCAGGCAGCTCGACGCTGGCGGATGCCTCGTCGAACTCGAGGCCCCGCAGCGTGCTCTCCACGCGCGCCGCCATCTCGGCGGCCGCGGCCTCGGTGAAGGTGATGGCCACGACGCCCTCGAGCACCCGGGCGGCCAGGCGCCGCGGCGGCGCCTCAGGGCGCTCATCGAGCGCGCGCTGCCAACCCGGCCCCAGGCACCAGGCCACGATGCGAGCCACCAGCGTGGCGGTCTTGCCCGTGCCCGCACCCGCCTCCACGACCAGCGGGCGCTGGAACTCGCGCTGGGCATGGCGACGGGTCTCGAGATCCTCCGCGCGGCGCTCTGCGAGACTTCGTGCCTTCACGCGTCGGGCTCCCGCAGCCGCAGCAGGCGGGCGGCGGCATGCTGAGGGGCGCCCTGAGATGTCGCGCCGTTGCCCTCCAGGAAACGCCGGATGCGCCCGGTCGCGCTGGAATCCCCGCGCAGACAGGCCTGCTTGACCTCGCAGCGCTCGCAGGTCCGAGGCTCCTGGTCCTCCTTGATGTCCAGCAGGCGGGGCACGTAGGCGCCCGCATCACGGGCGCCCAACACCGCGGCCAGGGCCTCACCGAGCGCGCCTTGGACTTCGCCGTCGGCGGTGAGCGCCAAAAAGGGGGCATCGCCCTGTTTCGTGGCATCGAGATAGAGGTAGCGACCTTCCGCCCCCGGACGCAGGCTCGCGTAGACGGCTCCCTGCAGCAGCGCCCCGTTGGCGATGAATGCCAGGAACTTCTTTCGGCGCGTATCCTCCTTCTTCCCCTTCACCTTCGAACGGCCCGTCTTGTAGTCCGAGAGCCGCAGCCCGCCGGCCACGCGATCCACCCGGTCGGCGCGGAAGCGCAGCGCGCGGGGCGTCCCCGCGGCATCGAGGATTTCCACCTGGGCGTCCACCTCCACGCCCAGCACGTGAGGCGGCTCTTCTCCCGACCAGTCGAACTCGAAGGCCTCGGCGACCATGGGAAGCGCTGCCCGGGCCAGCACCTGCGCGTAGCCGGGGATGGGGATGGCGGCATCGCGCAACTCGTGCTCCGCGGCCGCAAACAGCGCCTCCTCGACTCGCGGCAGCGCGGGCCTCGGCACCGGGGTGCCCACGCCCTCGAGATCCGTCGAAGAGCCGGGGAGGGCGTCGCGGACGAGGGTCTCGAGGGCACGATGCACCACGCTCCCGAGCAGCCGCGCATCGCCGCCGCGCGAGGGCAGCGCGGCCAACGCATCCGGCATTGGGGCCACGCCGAGCACGCGCTGGAGGAAGGCGCTCCACGCGCAGCGGGCCATCTGCTCCACGAAGGTCACCGAAGGAGCATCGGAGACGTCGGCGGCCGGCTCAGCGCGCGCACCCACGAAGCCGAAGTAGGGCCCCAACTCGGCCCCCTCTTCCCAATAGCGATCGTACTCCGCGGCCACCGCGAGGCGCGCCGCCGCCTGGGCGGGCGGATCCGNGGAAGCGCCCCCGTCCTCCTCGGCCAGCGCAGCCAGGGCCACCGCGAGGGCCGGGCCCTGGGCGGATAGGCCACGGTGGACGCCCGCAAGCAAGGCGTGCTCGGCGGCGGGCCGCGGCACGGACCCCAGGGAATCGGGCGCAGCGTGCAGGGGCGGCAACGAATCGCTGGACTGCACGACCCCGGCGGCGCGCGCACCCTCGAGCAGCGCCGAGGGGAGCAACTGGGCGGCGTCCTCCGAACTCGCCGCCCAACTCAGGAAGACCTCGGGGGCCTGGCCGAGCAGCTGGGCGAANAGGAAGCGCTCCTCGTCGTGGCCCTCGCGCTTGACGGGCAGGTCCGCGAGCACGGCGCGCAGTGCCACCCGCAGCGCGTCCGGGAGCAGTGGATCCTCGGAAATGCTGCGCGGAAACGAGCCGCGGTTCACACCGAGCAGGTAGATGGACTCGAAGCAGAGGCCGCGCGCCTCCATGACGCTCAGCACCTGCACACCGCCGCCGGCTCCTCCCAGCGCCTCGCGACCGGCGCCTTCGAGCCCGCCCAGCAGCAACGCGCGGAATTCATCGCGGGAGACGTCGAGGCCCTCGGCGCCCGCAAAGGCAGCGTCCTGGAAGAACGCCTCCACGAGCGCCGCGGCCGGCGTTTCGGGCCCCCAGCCGAGCCCGTGCTCGAGTAGCTCGCGGAGCCAGGACAGCTGCCGGGCCAGAGGCGCCCGGTTGGGCGCTGCCTGCAGCAGCGCCACTGCGCTCGCGGCGGCAATACGCGCTTGCGGGAGCCACTCCTTGCCCGACTCTTCGCGCCGCCGACGCGCCTCGTGTTGGGGGGCTTTGGGCGCGTGGGCGTCGTGCACCTCGAGTCGGGCGAGATCCCCCAGGCGTACGCAGCCGCGTCGGTGCAATGCCCGCCGCAGATCCGCGCGCTCCGCGAAGGAGAGGGAGGTTGAGACGCCCTCCGGCGGGGCCGGCAAGTCGCCCAGCGCATCGAGCCAAATCTCGATGCCGGGAGAGCTGCCCGCCTCCAGGAGCGCGCAGAGTGCCGCCACACGCCGAGCTGCAGGACCGGCGGCCGCACGCTGGTCATGGCCCGAATGGGGCACGCCCAGGCGCCCGAACCAACGGCGCAGGGACAACGCGAAGGGCTCCAGATCCCGGGCCACCACCGCGATGGACTCGGGGGCGTCGCCCGCATCCAGCCGCGCGCGCAGACGCAGTGCGATGGCCCGCACCTCGGCCTCGCGGTCCGGCGCCTCGAGCACCTCGATGCGCGGGGCGGACAGCGGGGAGGCTTCGCGGCAATCTTCGAGGCCCGCCATCGACTGCAGGCGCTCGCGCAGGCGGGCGCCGAAGAGCGCGCCGGGATCCTCTGCGCCGGCAGGATCCGCGGGGCGCTCGAGGAGCACCCGGGCGCCACACGCGCCCACCAATGCCTCGAGGAAGTCGGCCTGCACGCCGGTGGCATCCGCGAAACCCACCACCCAGAGTCCCGAGACCGGAAGCGCCACGGCCGGGTCGCTCTCGACGGCTTCGCGTGCGCGCGTGAAGAGCCGAGAGCGGTGGACGAGCCGGCCCGCTTCGGCCTCCCGCCAGAGCTGGGAGGCGACGCGCACCAGCGCCGCTGCCCGCTCGGCGCGGGGGCCCCCGCCGACCTCCGTCACGCAGTCGCCCAGGGCGTCCTCGAGCACGGGCAGGAAGCCGGCGTCCAGCAGGTCGTCCACGCAGGCGCTCACCGCCGCGTAACCGCCCGCCATCGCCCCCAACGAGCCTTCCAGTGCGGGCTCACCTCGTGCCACCCGCTCCACGGCGAGGCGGAACAGGCCCGTGGAACCCGGTGTCAGGCGCTCCGCGCCCGCCGCGAGCTCCTGGGCGAGGCCCTCGAGAGTGGTGACCCGCACCCCCAGCAGGGAGGGCGCGCTCGCCGCTCCCAGCAAGCGCTGCGCGTAGTGGACGCGCAGGCTGCCCGATGGGACCACGACCAGCAGGGGGCGGGCCAGCCGCTCCGGGTGCTCGCCCAGAGCCGCCGCCGCCAGCACCTCCTCGCACAGCGTCTCGCCGAGGCTGCGGGCGCACGGGAAGACGCGCACGGGATGACGCGCGGGGGCGCCGGGGCCCGAGCTGGACGGCTCCGTCAGGGCTGCCTCCTGGTGGTGGGGTCGCTGGAATCTGCCGCATCCGCGTGACCCATGCGGTCAGGGACGGGATGAAAAAAGCCGGATTTTGGCCTCAAAATGATTTTGAACATCAATTTCATTATGCTAGGGTAGACACGTAGTCAGGAACCGAGGCGTGCCCCATGATCGTTTGCCACTGCGAGGCCGTGACCGACCGCGAGATCCGCCGAAGCGTGGCGGGGGGCGCCTGCTCCCTGCGCCAGGTGGCACGCGCCTGCGGCGCGGGTCGCCAGTGCGGGGGCTGCCTCCCGGTCGTCGAGGCGCTGCTCGGGCAACCCGCCACGCGCGTCGTCCACAGCCAACCCGCTGCCACGCCGCTAGCCGCACTGGGCTGAAGCACGCGCAACACGGCCCGCCCCTTGCGGCCGCGCCCAGTCTCCGTCGCCGGTGCACGCGAGTCGGTTGCGATTTTCACTTTCGATTTCGATTGGCTGGACGCCGCGCACTGCCCCGATAGGCTGTAAGGATCCCATGGCGTTCCGGCGTGGGGGTCGAACATGGGGGAAGCATGCAGGGCGACGCGGGGGTCATCGAGGCGCTGAACGACGTGCTCACCGCCGAACTGACCGCGATCAATCAGTACTTCATTCACCACAAGATGTGCCACAACTGGGGCTACCAGCGCCTCGCCAGCAAGAAGCGCGAAGAGTCCATCGACGAGATGAAGGACGCCGATCGCGTGATCGAACGCATCCTCTACCTCGAGGGCGTACCCAACATGCAGCGCCTCAACCCGGTGCGAGTGGGAGAGGATCCCGTCGAGCAGCACCAGCTGGATCTCGCGCTGGAGACCGAGGCCATTCGCCGCCTCAACGACGCCATCGCGTTGTGCCGCGAGCAGGGCGACAACGGCAGCCGGGAGCTGCTGGAGGAGATCCTGCACGGGGAAGAGGAATCCGCGGACTGGCTCGAGGCGCAGCTCCACATCGTTGAGGAAATCGGCAAAGAGGGCTATCTCGCCGAGATGATCCACGAGTAGGGGGTAAGGGTCGCGTGGCGGAAGGCATCCTGGCAGATCGCGAGAAGGCTCTCGAAGAGCTGTTCTTCGAAAAACAGAACCGCAAGCTCGTCGAGCAACTTCGCGCCGAGCGCGAGCAGACCGAGGCCCGCGAGGGGCTCGCGGCCCTCACGGGCATCGAGAACGACGCGCTGATCGAGTCGCTGGTGGGCCTCGAGCTACGGCCGGAGACCTGGGCGGCGCTGTCGCTGCTGCCGCTGGTCGAGGTCGCCTGGGCGGATGGAAACGTGGACGACAAGGAGCGGCAGGCCGTGCTATCGGCCGCCGAGGCCAACGGCGTGGGCCGAGGCAGCGCCAGCCGCGAACTGCTCGAGAGCTGGCTCGCCGAGCGGCCGGCCTCCGGCTACCTGGAAGCTTGGGGGGCCTCCATGGTGGAACTCTGCGCGCAGCTTCAGCCGGAGGAGCGCGAGGCCATGCGCCGCGAGGTCACCCAGCGCGCCCGCCGGGTCGCCGAGGCGACGGGCGGTTTCCTGGGTCTGGGCAAACGCATCTCGCCCGACGAGCAGCGCGTGCTCGACGAACTCGACAAGGCCTTCGCGCGCTAGCGGCCGCGCCCCCCTACTCGACGAGGATCGTTGCCTTCTCGATCAGCAGCCTCTCGCTGGTCTCGCCGCGCCGCGAGCCACGCTTCTCCAGGGCCTTCAAGGTCCCGCGCCCCTCCACGACCTCGCCGAAGATGGTGTGCTTGCCGTTGAGGTGGGGGGTCGGGACGAAGGTGAGGAAGAACTGGCTGCTGTCGGTGCCGGGGCCGCGATTGGCCATGCTGAGCAATCCGCCCTTGTCGTGCTTGACGTCCTTGTCGAACTCGCCCGCGTACTGGTAGCCCGGCCCCGTGGTCCCCGTACCCGTGGGATCGCCGCCCTGGGCCATGAAGCCCGGGATGACCCGGTGGAACAGGATGTTGTCGTAGAAGCCCAGTTGCGTGAGGTAGATGGTGCTGGAGACGTGCATGGGCGCAACGCCCGGCATCAGCTTCACCTTCATGTTGCCCACGTTGGTGTCCAGCATCCAGTAGTAGGTGGCGTCGTCGTCGAAGGCGACCTTCGGGGGCTTGGGGAGCTTCAACTTCCAGCGGGGATTCGACTTGTCGATCTCCTGCCCGGCGATGAAGACGTCGATGGCCTCGACGCCCACGGGTTCGCTCGCCGCCTCCGCGTGACCCTCGTGGGACTCATCGCCCCCGTGACCCTCGTGCGAAGTCCCACCCTCGTGGGCCTCGTGCGAAGCGGCCAGGCAGGCCGGTGCGAAGACCAGGACGAGAGCGGCCAGCAGCACCGCTCCCCGCTTTCGCGTCTCGTTCCACGTCGAATCGTTCATGCTTCCCTCCGGGTGAGTGCGCGGAAGGGTAACGCCGTCGTGCCGATACGACAGCATGCGGAATACTTCGGAGCGTGAGCGATCTCTACTTCGCGTACGGCTCGAACCTCCACACACCGCGCATGCGCGAGCGCATCCCCTCGGCCCGGGCGCTGGGCGCCCATCTCCTGGAGGGTTTCCGCTTCACCCTCGACAAGCCCAGCCGCGATGGCTCCGCGAAGGCCAACCTCCACGCGCAGGCGGATGCGCGGGTCTGGGGCGCCGTCTACCGCCTCGACCCCGCCGATTGGCCGGCCCTCGACGCCTGCGAGCCGGGCTACCGGCGGCAGCGCGTCCGGCTGCGCGGCGAAGACGCGGAGCGGGAGGCCGACACCTATGTCTCGGCGCTCCGAAGCCCGGATCCCGTCGCCTTCGAATGGTACAAGCAGTTGATCGTGGCGGGCGCGCGCGAGCACGCCCTGCCCGCGGCGTGGATCGACTTCCTCGCGGGGCTGCCCGCGCGTCCGGATCCCGCTCGACGCTGAGGTGGGCGTGCCCCCGCCTCAGCCCTCGGCGCGGATCAGGGCCGTGTAGCCGTCGCGATAGCTCGGGTAACGGAACGCGTAGCCACAGGCCAACAGGCGGGCGTTGTCGCAGCGCTTGCCCCGGAACCCCTCGACATCGGCGCGACCCGGAGGGGGCGCCGGCACGTGAAGCGCCCCGGCGAGCCACGCGAGCAGCCGATCCTCGGCCACCGGCTCGCAGTCCACCCCCAGGTACAGGGGCTCCGCGTGCGCGAGCCCGATCAGGTAATCGAGCATCCCCGCGCAGTCGTCACGGTGGATGCGGTTCGTGTAGCGCGGCGGGCCTTCGGCCGCGGGTGCCTCACCGCGCCGCACGCTCTGCAACAGACGCGTGCGCCCCGGCCCGTAGATGCCGGCGAAGCGCACCACCGTCCCAGCGAAACGGGAGGCGCGCAGCAGGGTCTCGGCTTCGAGCAGTCGCCGGCCGTTGAAGCGTCTCGGCTCAGCGGGAGAGGATTCGTCGACGCGCTCGCCCCCGTCCTGCGCGTACACCGAGGTGCTCGAGACGAAGAAGATCCGGCGCGGCCGCTGGCCCTGGGCCTCCAGCGCCGCCAGCAACCCGCCCAGGCCTTC
>JABSQX010000055.1 GCA_013215615.1 Myxococcales bacterium
TACTGCTGCTGCGGGTAGCGGGCGAAGTGGCGGGCCTCGACCTGCAGAGCGCTCGGCTGCAGGTCGCGGATCTCGGCAGCGCCGCCTCCGAGATCCAGCGCCGCGCCCTGCAACACCACGCGCGTCCGGAACCCGAGAAGCCGCGCGGCCGCATCGTCTCCGCCACCACCGAGCCGTCCGAGGCCCCGGCGAGCGCGTTCTTCAGCGACGTCAGCGAGGCTTCCGGGGTGGACTTCCGGCACCGCTCCTCGCGCTGGCTGGGCGAGTTCCGCCAGAAGACCCTCAAGACCCCCCCCACGTTCTCGGGAGGCGGGGTGGCCGCGGAGGACGTGGAGGGAGACGGCGACGTGGACCTGCTCTTCGCGGGCGGCGGCGGCAACGCACTCTTCCTGAACGACGGCAATGGCCACTTCCGCGACGCCACCCGGGAGGCGGGCCTGCTGCACGTACGGGCCGACGGCTCCCCGGGAGAAGCCCGCAATCCCATCATCGCGGACTTCGACAACGACGGGCTCCCGGACATCCTGATCAGCTACGCGAACGACGACCACCAACTCTTTCGGAACCTGGGCGGGGCTCGCTTCCGGGACGTCTCCTCCCGATCGGGATTGGGAGGCGCCGGGTTGGTGGGGGGTCCCGTCACGGTCTTCGACTTCGACGGCGACGCCCTCCTCGACATCTACGTGGGCTACTTCGGCAACTACCTGGAAGGTGGCATTCCCACCTTCGACCGCGACAACCGGAACGCCCTGCCCAACAAGCTGTTCCGGAATCGCGGCGGGCTGCGCTTCGCGGACGTGAGCAAGGGCAGCGGAACGAGCGACACCGGTTGGTGCCAGGCCGTCTCCCACGTGGACTTCGACCGGGATGGGCGCCAGGACCTGGTGGTCGCCAACGACTACGGGCGAAACGCGCTGCTCCGCAACCTGGGTAACGGAAAGTTCGAGAACGTGGCGCCGGAGCTGGGCGTCACCGACGCCTTCCACTCCATGAACGTGGGCGTGGCAGACCTGAACGACGACGACCACCCGGACCTCTACATCTCGAACCTCGCGACCCTCGTAAAGGACGGCAAGTACATCTTCCCCGACGTCGACACCCCGCTCGACTTCGATCTGCGCTCCATGGCCGGCATGCTCATCAAGGAATCCGACCGCCTCTACCTCTCCCAGCAAAAGGAGGGGAAGCTCGTCGGCTACCTCCCCTCCGAGGACGTGGAACGCGGCGAGAGTTCCACGGGCTGGGCGTGGGACGCCGAGTTCCTGGACTTCGACCACGACGGCGACGACGATCTCTACCTCGTCAACGGCACCAACGACTTCAACACCTTCACGATGGTTTACCGCCGCTTCGGCAAAGAGGGCGAGGAGGACGCCGAATACCTCTTCGACCACCGCCGCGAGTCCAACGTCTTCTTCCGAAACGAAGGAGGGGCCTTGCGGAACGTCTCCTCCGCGAGCGGTGCCGATTTCGCCGGCAACTCGCGCAGCACCGCCTACCTGGATTTCGAGGGGGACGGGGATCTCGACATCGCGGTCAACAACTTCCACGCGAAGGCCACGCTGCTGCGCAACGACGCCGACAAAGCCGCCAACCACTGGATCAAGTTGCGCCTGGTGGGCGACCCCGAGCGGGGCAGCAACCGCGACGCGATCGGCGCGCGCATCGTGGCCACCACGCCCGACGGCCGGCGGCTGCGCCGGGAGGTGCAGGGCGGCTCGGGATACCTTTCGATGAATCCCAAGCAGCAGCACCTGGGGCTCGGCGCCGCGCAAAGCGTGGACGTCCGGGTGATTTGGCCCTCCGGCGCGGAGCAGCGCTTCGAGGGGCTCGCCGCGGACCGCGCCCATACCCTGCGAGAGGGCACTGGCGTCGTGGCCACAGGGTCGAGGGGGTATGCTGCGGACCCCATTCCCTGAGCCGCCAAAGCCCAGGGCAGAGGAAGCTGGAGGGGCCAGATGCCGGCCAGGGTGGAGCGCGCGACACGACAGGATCTCGCGCCGCTGCTGCACGCCGAGTCGGTGGCCATCGTGGGGATCAGCAAGCCGGAGCGCTTCGGCGGCACGCTCTACCAGAACTTGGTGGCGGCGAGCTACCCGGGTCGCATCTACGGCGTGAACCCCCGCTACGAGAGTCTCTACGAGCAACCCTGCTACGCGTCCCTCGCCGATCTCCCCGAGCGCCCGGATTGCGTGCTGCTGGCGGTCCCCAATGCGCGCCTGGAAGCCGCCTTCGAGGAGGCCGCGGCGTGCGGGATCCGCGCTGCCGTGCTCTTCGCCAACGCCTTCGAGGAGAGGGCGGAAGGTGGAGCGCCCCTGCAGGCGCGTCTCGCCGAGACGGCGCGCGCCCACCAGATGGTGGTCTGCGGCCCGAACTGCATGGGCTTCTTCACGCCGGGCCTGCACTTCCCCGTCTCGGGCTACGAGACCGATCCCGCAACGCCGGCCGGGCACGTAACGCTGATCTCGCACAGCGGCTCGGTGTGGGAGACCTGCCTGCAGAACCGCCACGGCGTTCGCTTCAACTACGTGATCTCCTCGGGCAACGAGATGGTGACCAGCGTGGCCGACTACATGCACTTCGCACTCGGCGAAGAGAGCACCCGCTGCATCGGCCTGTTCCTGGAGGCGGTGCGGGATCCCGAGGGCTTCGAGAGCGCACTCGCCGAGGCCGCCCGTCGCGACGTACCGGTGGTGGTGCTCAAGACCGGGCGCAGCGAGCGTGGCGCCCGCATGACGCTGGCCCACAGCGGCGCCCTCGCGGGCGAAGACGGCGCCTACCGCGCGCTCTTCGATCACTACGGGGTCTCCCGCGTGGACTCCCTGGATGAGTTGCTCGACAGCCTGGAACTCTTCGCCAGCGGCATGCGTCCTCCCCGCCAGGGACTCTCCGCACTGCTCGACTCCGGGGGACANCGGGCGCTGATGGTGGACCTCGCCGAGCGCTGCGGGGTGGAGTTCACGGACATCGACGCCAGCACGCAGGCCACGCTCGCCGACATCCTCGAACCCGGCCTCGAAGCCACCAATCCCCTCGACGCCTGGGGGACGGGCAACGCCGCGGAGGACATCTACGCGCGAAGCCTGCTGGCACTCGATGCCGATCCCGGCACCGGCCTCACCCTCTTCGCCGTGGACCTGCTCCGCATCGACGACGGCGCGGACTTCAGCTACCCGGAGATCACGGCCTCGCTGAAGGACAGGCTCCAGAAACCCCTGGCCTGGCTCGTGCACGCCGCCACCAGCGCCAGCGACGAGCAGCTCGCCGAGCTTCGGGCCATGGAGATCCCGGTACTGATGGGTACGGAGACGGGCGTGCGCGCCGCCGGGCACCTGCTGCGCTACGCGGCCTTTCAGCGGGAGCACGCGGGACGGGACGCCATGCGGGACTCCCCGGCGCTGCCTGCGGGTGGCGCGGACCGGCGCGCGCGCTTGCGCGCTGCCGGGGGGCCCCTCGACGAGGCTGCGAGCAAGGAAGTGCTGTCCGCCTACGGGATCGAGGTGACTCGGGAAGAGTGTGTCGAGGAACTCTCCGCCGCCGTCGCGGCCGCCGCCGAGATTGGATACCCGGTGGCCCTCAAGACCGCCGCCTCCGGAACGCTCCACAAGAGCGAGGCGGACGGGATCCGCCTGGGCCTCGCGGATGCGGCGGCGCTCACGGCCGCCTACGAAGACGTCAGCGCGCGGCTGGGGCCCCGGGTGCTCGTCCAGGAAATGGTGCCCGCCGGCGTCGAAATGCTGCTGGGCGTCTCCCGCGACCCGCAGTTCGGGCCCCTGCTGACGCTGGGCATGGGGGGCATCTTCGTGGAGGTGCTGGCCGAGATCCGCATGCTCTGGCTGCCCACCACGGACCGGGCGGTGCGCGGCGCGCTCGCGGAGTTGCGGGGCGCCGCCCTGTTGCGGGGTGTGCGCGGACGCCCGCCCGCCGACCTGGACGCGGTGGTCGCCGCCGCCCTGGGCCTGTCGACGCTGGTCGCGGAACTGGGCGACGACATCGCGGAGATCGACATCAACCCCCTCGTCGCGCTACCCGATCGCGCGGTGGCGGTGGACGCCCTGATCGTGCCGACTTCCCCTGCTGACTGAGGAGATCGCAATTGGACTTCACACTCTCGACGGAACTCATCGAGCTACGCGAAACCTGCCGCGACTTCGTCCAGCGCGAGCTGCGCCCGCTGGAAGTCGAGGTCGAGATGGCCGAGGGGCGCCTGGCGCCCGACAAGCGCAAAGAACTCGAGGCGAAGATCAAGGCCATGGGCCTCCACGCCTCCAGCCTGCCCCGCGCCATCGGGGGGACGGAACTCAGCTGGGAGGCCCAGGTGGTGTTGCAGGAGGAGTGCGGGTCCGTCACCAACGCCCTGGGCTGGCTCTTCTGGGCGCCCGCCATCGTGCTGCGCCATGCCTCCCCCGACCAGATCGAGCGCTACGTGCGACCCGCCGCCCTGGGAACGCGGGTGGCCTGCTACGCGGTCACGGAGGAGAATGCCGGCTCCGATCCCAGCAAGCTTGCCACCACCGCCGTGCGCGATGGCGACGACTGGGTGATCGAAGGCGAGAAGTGGCACGTCACCTCGGGCGACGTGGCGGACTTCGTGGTGATCCAATGCGCGACCGATCCGGAGGTGGGCGACGGCAACACCCTCTTCATCGTGGACCTCGACGCACCGGGCGTAGAGGCGATCGAACACCCCAAGTACTCCCACCACCTGATCGACGGACACCCCAAGTACGCCTTCCGAAAGGTAAGGATCCCCGACGCCAACCGCTTCAGCGAGGTGGGCGGGGGGCTCTCGATCAGCAAGGAGTGGTTCCTCCACGAGCGCACCATGATCGCCGCGCGCTGCCTGGGGGCGGCGCGGCGCCTGATCGAGGACGCCACGGAGTTCGCACAGAATCGCGTGCAGTTCGGGGAGCCCATCTCCGAGTACCAGCTCACACAGCAGAAGCTCGCGGACTCCGTGACCGAGCTGTGGGCGGCAAGACTCATGACCTTCGCGACGGCGCGCGCCATGGACGAGGCGCAGAGCGACGAGGACCTGAAGCGCGTGCACAGCAAGGCCGCCATGGCGAAGCTCTACGCCACGGAGATGGCCAACCGCGTGGCGGACCGCGCCGTCCAGATCTTCGGGGGTCGGGGCTACATGCGTGAGAACGTGGCCGAGCGCTTCTACCGAGAGCTGCGCGTGGAGCGCATCTGGGAAGGCTCCTCGGAAATCCAGCGCGTGATCATCGCCTACAGCCTCTACAAGCGGGGTGTCGAGGGCTTGATCCTCTAACGCCCGCTCGCGCTAACTGCTCCTCGCGTCGAGGGCCCCGTCGAGGGCCTTCTCGAACTTCTCGAGGGTCTCGCCGAGGCAGGCCTCGTCGTGCGCGGCCGAAACGAACCAGGGCTCCCGGGAGTCGGGCTCGCAGAGGATCCCCAGCTCGATGAGTCGTTCGGTGATCTCCGTGTAGAGCGCGTAGTCGCTCTCCACCCAGTCTCGGTAGTTACGCGGCTGTGTCTCCCGGAAGAAGAGCCCCCCCATGGAGGGGTGCCCGGCGAAGACGTGGGCCACCCCGCGGCGGTCGAGGATCTCCGAAAGACCCTGCTGCATGCGCGTGCCGTAGGACGCGATGCGCTCCAGGGCGTCACTCTCGTCGAGGATCTCCAAGGTCTTCTCGGCGGCGGCCAGACACACGGGATGGGCCGCGTAGGTGCCGCCCTGCGCGGAGCCGCCGGGGCCGATGCTTCGCATGATGTCCTCCCGTCCCGCCACGGCGGAGATCGGGTAACCGTTGCCCAGTGCCTTCGCAAAGGTGCAGAGATCCGCACGCACGCCCATCAGCTCCTGGACCCCGCCCCGCGCCACGCGGAAGCCGGTCTTCACCTCGTCGATGAGCAGGACCACGCCGTATTCGTCGCAGAGTGAACGCACNGCTCGCAGGTACTCGGGATCTGCCGGGATGCCCCCGGCGTTGCCCATGATGGGTTCGATGAGCAGGGCCGCGATCTCGGCACCGCGCGCGCGCAGCACTTCCTCGAGGGCCTCGGCGTCGTTGAGGGGTACCAGGTGCACGTAGTCGCGCAGGACGGGGGGCACGCCCTTGCCCTCGGGCCGCACCTGCAGCCGGACCTCGCCGCCGGGCAAACGCTCGTGGCTCATTTCCCAGAGCACACCGTCCGAAAGGCCGTGATAGCCGCCCTCCACCATGATGTGCGAGTTGCGTCCCGTGAAGGCTCGGGCCACGCGTAGTGCGGCCATCACCGCTTCCGTCCCGGAATTGGTGAAGCGCACCAGCTCCGCGCCGGGAACCATCTTCACGATGCGATCGGCCACCGTGAACTCCAGCTGCGTGGAGAGCGCGGTGGTGCCGCCAAACTTCATGCCCTCGATTGCGGCAGCGTCTACGCGCTCGTCCGCGTAGCCGAGGATCGCGGGCCCGTAACCGATCCGATAATCGACGTACTCGTTGTCGTCGATGTCCCACAGACGCGGGCCCTTTGCGCGGGAGACGTAGAGGGTGTCCTCGGGTCCCCAGGCGCGATAGTTCGAACTGACGCCTGCTGGCAGGCGCGTGAGCGCCCGCTGGTAGTGATCGCTGCAATGTTTCAAGCGGCGTGTCGTAGACACTTCTTCCTCCTCATTGGATGCGCGTCGTTGCGATTTGCCGATCCCCCCGCGGGGTCATCGCTTAGGGTCGATGATCCGGGTTCTCCCAAACGATGAGCGCCGACCAGCCATCCGTCTCGGCATCCTCGATGTAGTTCTCCAGCACCCCCCGGACCTCGAAGCCGTTCTCGATCTGGAAGGTGAGCGTAGCGTCGTAGAGTTCTCCCGCGGCGACGCGCTCCACGTACTCGGCGGCGCTCATCTGCTGCTTGTGGTTCACGAAGTCCGGGATGTGACCGCCCGCGATGATTCCCCGCTTGTTGTAAGTACGCACGACGCCCTTGCGGAGTTCGTAGAGTTTGCGTCCGATGCCGCGCCGGCGGTGCTCTGGATGCACGACGATGTCCGTCCCGTAGTACCAGGCCGCCTCCGGGTCGTGGTTCCCGCACTGGTTCTCACCGGTGATTCCCACGATGGTGTGCTGGGGGTGGTCGAAATCGAAGTCGAGAAAGATCCCCCCGGCCTGCCCGACGACCTCCTCTCCGTCGAGGCACACGAAGAAACCCTCGGGAAAGACGCGCGAGTAGGCGCGAAAATCCTCCTCGGAGATCAGTTCCTCCGGGTTCGCATGGGGAAAGCTGAAAAGCTCCAGGCTCCTGCAACGGGGCGCGAGCTCCTCGCTGATGTTCTGGTAGCGAAGTTCACTCATGCGTCGAAGCGGAAATGGTCGTAGCGGTTCTCGCTGGGCAGCCCCCAGACCGCCCAGAGTTCGCCCGCTGCCGGGCGCATGATGGCAGCGCCCGAGGACTCGATGTGGAAGGGAGGCTTCGAGCGCTGGCAGATCGCCACGGGGTCCCGGGTGAAGGCCATCAAGCGCTCGAGATCCACGCCGGGATCGCGCAGAAGCTCCCCGGCCCGCGCCAGGCGCGCCTCGGAAGACGCCAGCAAATCGGGCGGACGCAGCGCCTGGTGACGAAGCGCTTCTTCGTCCAGGCAGTGGTTGGTGTGGATGAGAGGCTCCGCGGCGAGTTCGCGCACCGCCCGGTGCTGGGGCATGGCCTCGACGTCGAAGCCGCGGCCCTCCGCGTCCATCAACAGGTAGTGGTGGGCGCCCGTCAGCGGCGCCTCCAGCACACAGGCCAGGGCATCGTCGAGGTTCCGCTGGGCGAGCACCTTGCGGACCACGAAGGGCCAGGTCACCCCCGGCACGCCGCGGGCCGCCGCCAGGTTGTTGATCCCCACGGCGATGCCCGCGTCGTTGATCCCGATCTGTCCCAGGCAGCCCACGGTGGAGAACACCAAGGCGCGCGGGGCACCCCGGGGACGGATGTCGAGCAGCACCACGTGCTGGGTCGCGGAGTCGTGCATGTCCCAGGTCTGGGCCAGCCAGCCGGGACCGTCCGCGAATGCCTCGGGGACCAGCACCGCCGTACAATCGTCCTCCTCGTGGACCGCTCCCGACCGCTCGCGTACCGCGTCCACGAAGTCCGTGAAACCCCCCACGATGATCGCCTCGGCGGAAGAGATCCCAGCGGCCGCCGCCATGGCCTCCATCTCTTCGAAGAGATCCGGCGCGTAGTGGCGGTGCGCAGAAAGCATCGAACCGGCGAGATGCAGCACATCCTGCTGCTCGAGCGCCCGTCCCGCCCAGCTCCCGTCCGATGCCAGGGAGACGCGATCTCGTGTATAGCGGCGAATCTCCCGCGCGTAGGCATCGCCGTGAGCGGCGCCCCGTTGCGCGGCATCCCCGTCGAGCACGAGACGGCGAATGCGCGGAGCCTCCTCCTCGGGCGTCGCGGCCTCCACCCCTCAGGCCTCCCGCCGGCGCGCCGCCACGCTCGCCACCGCCTGGGCGACGATCTCCAGAGCCTCGTCGATCTCGCCATCGTCGATGTTCAGGGGCGGTAGGAAGCGCACGCAATTGGAGTAGAGGCCAGCGCGGATGGTGATCACGCCGCGGGAGAGACTCTCTGCGTTGATGGCCGCCGTGGTGTCGACACAGGGCGTTCGGCTCGCCGCATCCTTCACGATCTCCATGGCGAGCATGGGCCCCAGACCACGGACGTCGCCCACCAGGTCCGGGTGCTCGGACTGGATCTTCAGCAGGCGCGTCCGCACGCGCTCGCCCAGCTGCTGCGCGCGCGCCAGGAAGTCCGGCTGCGAGATGATCCGCATCGCTTCGAGAGCGGCCACGCAGGCCAGGGGGTTGCCGCTGTAAGTGCCACCCAGCCCACCGGGGTGCACGGAGTCCATCACCTCGGCGCGTCCGGTCACCGCACCCAGCGGCATGCCCGCCGCCAGCGACTTCGCGGTGGTGAGCAGGTCGGGCACCACCTCGGCGTGTTCGATGGCGAAGAGGCGCCCAGTGCGCCCGAAGCCGCACTGCACTTCGTCGGCCACGAGCAGCATGCCGTGGGCATCGCAGAGTTCGCGCAGGCGGCGGAGCCAGGACACGGGCGCCGGCACGAAGCCGCCCTCACCCTGCACGGGCTCGACGACCACCGCCGCCACGTGGGCCGGATCCACGATTGAGATGAAGCCTTCGTCGAGGCGCGCGCACTGCGTCTCGACGTAGCGCTCCTCGGACATGCCATCCGGGCGTCGATACAGGTTGGGGAAGGGGAAGCGGTAGACCTCCGGCGCGAAGGGCCCGAAGCCCTTCTTGAAGAGCGCGAACTTCGAGGTCATGGCCATGGTGAGGTTGCTGCGACCGTGGTACGCGCCTTCGAAGACCACCACGCCCTGGCGGCCCGTGTGGGCCCGGGCCAGGCCGACGGCGGCCTCCACGGCTTCGGCGCCGGTATTGGTGAGCAGCGTCTTCTTGGGAAAATCGCCGGGGGTGAGCGCGTTGAGGCGCTCCGCGACCTCCACGTAGGGCTCGTAGCTGGCGACGATGGCACACATGTGGATCAGGCGTTGCGCCTGCTCGGAGAGTGCCCGGGACACGCCCTCGGGACAGTGACCCACCGCGAGCACGCCGATACCGCCCGCCAGGTCCAGCAGCTGGTTGCCGTCGACATCCACCACCCGGGCGCCGTTGCCGCTCTCCACCGCGATGCCGGTGAGCTTCGCGGCGCCCTGAGGGGTCGCGGCCTCTCGGCGAGCCACGATCTCCCGGCTGCGGGGGCCCGGTACCTCCGTCACCAGTTGGATCGCGGACTCGCTCATGGGTGGGGTCTCCTCTTCCCCGGGGCGAGCGTAGCCCGCAGGGTCGGGTCGGCGCGACACGCCAAGCGGACCGACATGCCCCCGGCAACGCCCCACAACGCCGGGCGTCTCGGGTCGCATTCCGCGTCTGCTGCCCCAGCGGCGGCACACCGCGCGAACGGCCCTCCACATCACGCTTCCGGCTGTTAGAATGCCCCGCGGCCCGACCCCCCCGCCGACGCTCCTCCGCGTAGCGGAGCCAGGAGACCCCCATGCCCCTCCCCACCCCCTTCCATTCGCGCACCGCGGCCTGCTGCACGAGCCAGAGCTGGCAGGAGTGGTCGGGCTACCTCGCGGCCAACAGCTACCAGATGGAACACATCCAGGAGTACATCGCCGTCCGCACCGGCAGCGCACTCTTCGACGTCTCCCCCCTCTACAAGTATCACCTGCGCGGCCGCGACGCGGCGCGCCTGCTGGATCGCGTGGTGACCCGGGACGTATCGAAATGCCGAACCGGCCAGGTGATCTACACGGCCTGGTGCGATGACGATGGAAAGATCATCGATGACGGCACCCTGGCCCGGGTGGGTGAGGACTTCTTCCGCCTGACTGCCGCCATCCCCACGCTGGACTGGCTGCAGCAGAACGCGCTGGCCATGCAGGTGGAGATCGAGGACGTCAGCCCGGACTACGGGGCCCTGGCCCTGCAGGGCCCGACCTCCCGCGCGCTCCTCCAGAGCCTCGTCGAAGGCGACATCTCGGACCTCGGCTACTTCCGGATCGTCGACGAGAAGATCGCCGGCGTCCCCTTGCGGATTTCGCGGACGGGCTTCACGGGCGACCTGGGCTACGAACTCTTCGTGGAGGCCGAGCACGCAGAAACGCTCTGGGACGCGCTGCTAGAGCATGGCCTCGACTACCAGATGCGGCCCGCGGGCTTGCAGGCGCTGGACATGGCGCGCATCGAGGCGGGCCTCGTTCAGCTCGACGCCGACTTCACCTCCACCCGGCAGACCATCTTCGACGCCCAGCGCAACACCCCCTACGAGCTCGGCCTGGGTTGGACGGTGAAGCTCGGGAAGGACTTCTTCGTCGGCCAGGAGGCGCTACGCGCCGAGAAGGCGCGCGGCCCCGCGCTGCAGACCGTGGGCATCGTGATCGACCTGGCGGGCGTGGAGAGCGCCTACTCGAAATTCGGGATGCCCCTGCACCTGCCCTACACGTCCTGGAACGAGGCCACGCCCATCTACAGCGATGGCGATCGTCGCAATCAGGTCGGCAAGGCCACCAGCGGCACCTGGTCGCCGATCCTCAAGCAGTACGTGGCGATGACCCGCCTGAAGCCCCAGAATGCCGCCCTCGGATCGCGCGTCTACATCGAGCAGAGCATCGAGGGGAAGCGCTTCGCGGTGCCCGCCCAGGTAGTCGCCATGCCCTTCTTCGACCCACCCCGCAAGCGCGGGGATGCCAACACCCCGAATACACCGGGAAACTCCGGAGGCTCGGCCTGATGCAGAACTACGATGCCATCGTCGTGGGCGGCGGACACAACGGGCTCACCTGCGCGGCCTACCTCGCCAAAGCCGGGCGCAAAACCCTCGTCCTCGAACGCAGACACCAGGTGGGTGGAGCCGCGGTGACCGAGGAGATCCACCCCGACTTCCGGTACACGATGTGTTCCTACGTGGTCAGCTTGCTGCGTCCCGAGGTGATCCAGGAACTCGAACTCGCCAAGCACGGCCTCCACCTCATCCCTTACGAGACCTCCTTCTGCCCCATGGAGAACGGGGACTCCTTCGCGAGCTATCCCGACGCGGCGAGCTCCCGCGAAGAATTGCTGCGCCACTCGAAGCACGACGCCGAGGCGATGCCGCGCTTCAGCAACATGATGTACGACATGGCCTTCGCGGTGAAGCCCATCCTCGGCGCCGTTCCCCCTGACCCGGCGTACCCGGGGCTGCGCGGCCTCCGCACCCTGAAGGACCTCGGCAAGCACATCCAGGGCCTGGGCACGGACCGCTTCCACCAACTCAGCAAGATCATGACCATGAGCGTCTCGGACTTCCTCGACGAGTGGTTCGAGAGCCCGATCATCAAGGCCCTGATGGGGCTCAACGGGATCATCGGCACCAAGCTCGGGCCGAAGTCCCCCGGCACCGCCTACGTGCTCCTCCACCACTACATGGGGGAACTGGACGGAGCCTTCACCGCCTGGGGCTGGCAGCGCGGCGGGACGGGGGGGGTCAGCGATGCCATCGCCAGTGCGGCCCGCAGCCACGGGGCCGAGATTCGCGTCAACAGCCCGGTCGCCCAGGTCCTCGTCGAAAACGGCAAGGCGGTGGGCGTGGTGATGGAAAATGGGGACGAGATCCGCGCCAAGACCGTGGTTTCCGGCGCGGACCCCCGTGTGACCTTCCGCAAGCTCGTGGAGGAGAAGGAACTCCCCGACGACTTCGTGGCAGCCATCGACCGCTTCAAGTTCCGGGGCTCCTCGGGAAAGGTGAATCTCTCCCTCGATACGCTGCCCGAGTTCCCCAGCATGCGGGATCCCGGACTGATCCGCGGCATGACGGAAATCTGCCCCTCGATGGACTACCTCGAGCGGGCCTACGACGACGCCAACTACGGGGGCTTCTCGAAGCGCCCCTACATGGACATCGTGATCCCCAGCACCATCGATCCCACCATGGCGCCTCCGGGCAAACACGTGATGTCCATCTTCGTGCAATACGCGGGTTACGACATGCCCGAGTACGGAGACCACAACCAACAGCGCGAAGCCTTCGGGAACGCGGTGGTGGACACGCTCTCCGAGTTCGCACCCAACCTGAAGGACATCATCCTGCACCGACAGGTGCTCACCCCGTGGGATCTCGAGCAGGAGATCGGCCTCTCCGAGGGCAATATCTTCCTGGGCGAACTCACCCTCGACCAGCTCTTCTTCTTCCGCCCTGCGCCCGGTTGGGCGGACTACCGGACGCCCATTCGCAACTACTACCAGTGCGGGTCCGGCACCCATCCGGGAGGTGGCATCACCGCCGGCCCTGGACGGCTGGCGGCACTGGAAATCCTGCGGGCCGGGAAGTAGGAGACGACGTGGCGAACTACGACATCCTGATCGTCGGTGCGGGACACAACGGCCTGGTGGCCGCCGCTTACCTCGCGAAGGCCGGGCAGCGCGTACTGGTGCTCGAAAAGCAGCCAGGGGTGGGAGGTGCCGCGGTGAGCGAGGAACTCTCGCCCGGCTACCACTTCTCGACCTGCGCGGACGGCACCGGCTACCTCGCTCCGGAGATCCAGAAGGACCTGGGTCTCGCGGGGAGGGGGCTCTCCATCCTGCCCGCCGACCCGGTGGTCTTCGCGCCGCTGCCCGACGGCAACCACCTGACCTTCTGGCGCGATACCGCCCGCACCGCGGGGGAGATCGAGCGTCTCTCGAAGCGTGACGCCGAGCGCTATCCAGCCTTCGTCGAACTGATGGGGCGCGTGGCCACGGTAGTGGGGGGGATCGCGCGCATCACGCCGCCGGATCTCCCCGATGTCGGTCTGGGCGACCTGCGCGCGATGCTTCCCCTGGCAGGGCCGCTGCGCGGACTGGGCCGCAAGCATGTCTCCGACCTGCTGCGCATCCTGCCCATGCCGGTCGCTGACCTGCTCGATGAGTACTTCGAGTCGGACGCCCTGAAGGGCGCAATCGCGGCCAGCGCGGTGCGCGACATCACCTGGGGTCCGCAGGAAGCGGGCACTGCCTACACCTTCCTCTACAACTGGGCGCTGGCGGGCACGGGGCTGTTCCGCTCGGCAGGGGTGGTGAAGGGCGGCATGGGCGCGCTCACGAAGTCGCTCGCCGCGGCCGCGAGCGCGCTGGGCGCCGAGATCCGCACCGACGCGGCAGTGGAGCGCATCCTGGTCGAGGCCGGGCGCGCGGCGGGCGTGCTGCTCGCCGGCGGGGAGCGCATCGAAGCCCCGCTGCTGGTCTCGAACGCGGATCCGCGCAGCACCTTCCTGGAACTCCTCGACCCGACGCTGCAGAGCGCACGCACCGTGCAACACGTCCGGAACATCAAGTACCGCGGCTCGGCGGCGCGCATCCACCTGGCATTGAGCGAGCTCCCCGAGTTCACGAGTCTCGCGGCCAACGAGGCCCCGAGCCGGCTCTGCGGGGCCATCCAGATCGCGCCCTCGCTCACCTACCTGCAGCGCGCCTACGACTGCGTGAAATACGGGGAGTTCTCCCCGAGACCCTATCTCGATCTCAGCATCCCCACGCTGCTGGACCCCGGGCTAGCGCCCGACGGCCACCACATTCTCTCCATCACCGCCAAGTACGCACCCTATTCGCTGCGCGACGGCGACTGGGAGACGCGGCGCGAAGCCTTCGTGAAGACGGTGCTCGACACGCTCGCCGAGTACGCGCCCAAGATCCGCGACCTGGTGGTCCACCAACACGTCTTTACGCCCATCGACCTGGAAGAGCGATTCTCGCTCCCCGAGGCCAACCCGCACCACGGCGAGATGACCCTCGACCAGTTCCTCCACATGCGGCCCATCCCGGGCCACGCGCGCTACCGCGCTCCGCTGCCCGGCCTCTACCTCTGCGGAGCCGGCGCACACCCCGGCGGCAACGTGACGGGTCTGCCGGGGCGCAACGCCGCACGGGAGATCCTCGCCGACAAGCGCTGAGCCTCAGCGCTTCTCCGGTGCCTCGCTTCCCCCGCGACGCCGCCAATCAATGGCGGCCCGGGGGCCTTCGCGCTCCAGGATCTCGTTGAAGGCCCGGGACTCCGGGGTCTCGCCGGCCTCGGCGAGAACACCGAGTTCGAGTCCCTGAAGGAGCGCGTCGCGCATGCCCATGATGTTCGCGCTGCGATTGATGGCCTGCTTGGTGAGCGCCACCGCCAGGCGGTCGTTGGCCGCGATTCCCCGCGCGATCTGCATGGCCTCGTCGAAGCAGCGCTCGGGGGCCACCACTCGGTTCACCAGACCCAGCGCCAGTGCGCGCTCGGCACTCACGTCATCCTCACCCAGTAGCAACAGCTCCTTGCTCTGCTTGGGGCCGACCACCCAGGGCAAGATCAACGCCACGATGCCGCTGCCGAAGCAGACTTCCGGCGCGCCGAAACGACAGCCCGCGGCGGCCACGGTGACGTCGCAGGCCACCGCCATCTCCATCGCGCTGCCCAGGCAGTAGCCGTGGACCGCGGCGACGGTGGGCTTCGGGGAATCCCAGAAGCGCATGATCACATCGAAATCCCGGCGCAACTCCCGGCGCACGAAGCTCAGGGTGTCCAGGGAATCGTCCTCGCCCATGTCCAGGTCAAAACCCGCCGAAAAGGCCCGGCCCTCTCCGTGGAGCAACACGGCACGCACCGCTTCCGACGCCTCGGCTCGATCGAGAGCCGCCCCCAGGTCCGCGACCATGGCAGCATTGACGGCGTTGAGCTTCTCGGGCCGGTCGAGGCGAAGCACCGCGACCGGACCCTCTTCCGCGTAGGCGACCAGAGACACGCTGCGCGCGACGCTACCGGGGCCGGAACCGGGCCGCAAAGCACGCGCGCGCCGGGCGGGGGCTTCTGCCCCTCTTCGAGGAGGCGTGCCCCGTTGAAGATCCAAGCCCGGCGTCCGTGTGCTGAGGCCTCCCGAGAGAGAAGAACGGCTTGTGGGCAACCGAGCGGGCGCGATAGATCAACGACTACGTCCTCCTGTGCCCCTCGCGGGTGACGTGGCGATCGTCGCCATTGCGCCGACGAGCAGTGAGAGCAAGAAGGCGGGGGCGAGCTCTTCGATCTGCGAAACCACCGGACCAATCCCCGGAATCAATGGCACGGCGAACTTGAAGAGAGGAACACCCAGCGCACCCGTGAGCATGGAGGCCAGCGCACCCCATACGTTGTACCGCTGCCAGGATAACGCGAGGATCATTACCGGGCAGAACGTCGCGGCAATTCCCGACCACCCGAAAATGACGTACCAGAAGATCGTGCGATCCGGGCTGACGAGCGAAACGCCTAGAGCCATGCCAAGCGCCACCAGTGCCAGCCCAAACGTGACCGCGCGAGAGAGACCGATCAGTGACTCGGGGCGCAGGTCGGGCTTCAGCATCTGTTGGTAGACATCGCGGGTGACTGCGCTCGAGGCAACCAGGAGCAGTGAATCGATCGTCGACATGATCGCCGCCAACACCGCGGCGATGTACAGGCCCACGACGGGCGCAAGAAAGAGCCGGTCGACCATTTCTGGCAGTACCTGCTCGCCACCCGCACCGAGTACTGCCGAGAACTCCGCGCCGCCACTCCCGCCCACCAGCAGTGCATGTCCCAGCATGCCCGCCAGCACAGCGCAGCCATCGGTGAGAATCGTAAAAGCGATCGCCACCCAGCGGCCTTTTCGAATCTCGCCCTGGTCGCGAATGGCGATGAAGCGGACGAAGACTTGGGGCGCGCCCATGAACCCCAGGCCGATCGCTAGATAGCTGACGATGATCAAGCAATTGGACAGGCTCGGACCACCGGCTCCCCAGAGGCTCGTGTACCCATCGGCCAGACCCGCCATTCCCCCGACCAGCACCGGCTCGGAAGAAAGCGCGATGATCGCGGCAACCGGTAACACACATAGCCCAAGGAGCATCATCAGCCCTTGCACGAGATCGGACCAGGCGACCGCCACGAATCCACCCGAAAGCGTGTAGGCCACGACGATCCCGAAGCCCACGAGCGCACCGGTGTAGTAGTTCCATTCGAGAAAGGTGTTGAACGCCTTGCCGGTCGCATCAATCTGCGCGCTCACGTAAATCGTCACGAAGACGGCGAGTGCCGCGGCTGCAATCAGCCTCAGAGCCTGGGCGGCGCGCTCGTGACCCGGCGCGCCGAATCGGCTGACCAGATAGTCGGGAATCGTGATCGAATCGAATCGATCCGTCTCACGCTTGAAGGGTCCCGCCATCAGGAACCAGGTGATCGCGACCCCTACGACTTCCCCAACGACGACCCAGTACGCGCGCGCACCGACCAGCGCTCCCAATCCCGTCAAGCCTAGATAGAGCCATGCGGATTCGCCGCTGGCACGGGACGAGAAGGCTACGACCCAATAGCCGAGGTTCTTGCCCCCGGCATAGTAGTCATCCAGGTTGGCGATGCGCCGCCCCGCCACGACTCCGATTACGAGAAGGATGGCGAAGTACGCAGCTATGACGACGTACTCCATCGCTCTGTCGCTCTATCCTGCGTCGACCGAAGAGGAGGGCCTTCGCCCGAGAGTTGATTGATCGTCGCCTGAGGGAGAGTTGCCTACGTGACACTCCTCGAGCGCTCGACAAGGCGCCTCAGGCAGTCGCCCCGTTTCAGGTGTTGCGCGGAAAGCCCAGATCGACGCCACGATCGACCGGATCGACCCAGCGCGTAGTAGTTACCTTCGGTCGCGTATAGAAGTGCACGCCGTCGGGTCCATAGATCGAATGCGCGCCGAAGAGCGAGTTCCTCCAGCCACCAAACGAGTAGAAGCCGATCGGTACCGGAATCGAAACGTTGATCCCCACCATTCCAACTTGAATTTGCCGCTGGAATCGTCGTGCAGCGCCACCGTCATTCGTGAATACGGCGGTTCCGTTGGCGTAGGGATTGCGATTGACCAACTCTATTCCATCGGTGAAGTGCTCGACCCGCACCATGGAGAGAACCGGACCGAAGATCTCCTTCTGATAGATTGCCATCGCGGGTTTCACGTGGTCGAAAAGTGTAGGGCCGACGAAGAATCCATTCTCGCTCCCGGGTACCCTGATTCCGCGTCCATCCGTGACGAGGCTCGCACCCTCCTCGACCCCAGAAGTGATGCAGGACTCCACCTGTTCCTTGTGCTCACGGGTGATCACAGGCCCCATCTCGGTGGTGGGGTCAGCGGCCGAGCCCGTCTTGAGCTCGGCGATCCGATCGACGATCTTCGGCAGTAGCTGATCGGCCGCATCGCCCACGGCGACCACGACAGAGATCGCCATGCAGCGTTCGCCCGCGGATCCAAAGCCGGCCGAAACCGCTGCATCCGCGGCGAGATCCATGTCGGCGTCAGGAAGGACCAGCATGTGATTCTTCGCTCCGCCAAGCGCTTGTACGCGCTTGCCGTGGCGCGAGCCCGCCTCGTAGATGGCACGCGCGACGGGCGTAGAACCCACGAAGCTCAGAGCGACGATGTCCGGATGCTCGATGATCCGCTCTACCGCGTCGCGATCGCCGTGAACGACATTGAGTACACCCGGCGGTCCCCCCGCTTCGATGAATAGCGCCGCCAGCCGATTCGAAACCGAAGGATCCTTCTCGGACGGCTTCAGAACGACGGTGTTCCCGCAGGCGATTGCGATCGGAACCATCCACAGCGGCACCATCACCGGAAAGTTGAACGGCGTGATGCAACCCACGACGCCCAGGGGCTCACGCACAGAACTGATATCCACCCCGGTAGACACCTGTTGCGAGTTCTCACCCTTGAGGTGGTCGGAGATCCCGCAGGCGAACTCGATCGTCTCCAGGCCTCGCAAGACCTCACCTCGAGAATCGGGCTTGGTCTTGCCGTGCTCGCTCGAAATCAGCTCGGCCAGCTCGTCCTTGGCTGCATCCACGAGAGACCGGAACGAGAACATGATCTGCGTTCGCTTGGCCAGTGGCGTGTCACGCCAGTCGGGAAATGCATTCCGCGCCGAGGCAACCGCGAGGTCGACGTCCTGGGCGTTGGCATACGTCACGCGACGCACCTCTGCTCCGGTCGCGGGGTCGTAGATCGGGCCGTCCCGCCCCGAAGTGCCACGAGTTTCCTCACCATTGATCCAGTGCGGAACCGTACTTGCCATTTCTTGACTGCTCCTGAGGAATTGGGATCGCGTCCGACCTCGTCGACACGGGGGTCGACTCAGAGACTCCGGGCAACGTCTCGCAAGATCGCGGTCAGCTTTTCTGTCACCTCGGCCGTCTCCTCTTCGCTGATGACGAGCGGCGGCTGCAGCCTGACGACGTTGGCCAGCGAGCCACCCACCCCGATCAAGAGCCCTGCCTCGCGACAACGCCTCTTGACCTCCTGGGCCTGCTTGGCGGCGGGAGTCTTGTCCTCGTCGGTCACGAGTTCGAGACCGATCATCAAGCCCTTGCCGCGCACCTCGCCTACAAGGGCGAGTTCATCTTCGAGGGGGCCCAGCACCTGCATGATCTGACGGCCGCGCTCGGCCGCGCACTCCGGCAAGCGCTCATCGCGCATCACATCGATGTTGGCGAGTGCAGCCGCACAGCTGACGGGATTGCCACCGAACGTGGAGAGATGCGACCCGGGGGTGAAGGCGTCGGCGATCTCACTGCGGGCCGTGAATGCGCCCAGCGGGAATCCGTCGGCTATGCCCTTGGCGGTCGTCATGATGTCGGGTTGGACGCCGTAGTTCTCGATCGCGAAGAGCTTTCCCGTACGTCCGAAGCCAGTCTGCACTTCGTCACAAATGAACAGGATGTCATGCTCGTCGAGGATCTCCTTCACGTAGCGGAAGTAGCTCTCATGCGGGACGATGATGCCACCCTCACCAAGTACGGGCTCGGCGATGAACGCCGCGACATTGCCGGAGGTCTGGTACTTGAGGGTACGCGCCAGTTCCTCGGCCGATCGCTCCGCGCACTCGGCATCCGAGGTTGAGGCGAAGGGACAGCGGTAGCGATAGGGCGCGGGGGCAAACGCCACGCCCGGCATGAAGGGGCCACCTTGATGCTTGCGCGAAGCGTTGCCGGTAATCGAGAGCGTCGCGTAGGTGCGTCCGTGAAAGCTGTGGGTAAGGGCAACGAACTCACTGCGACCGGTGTGGTGACGCGCGAGTCGCATCGCGCCCTCGATCGCCTCCGCGCCCGAGTTGGCGAGAAAGCTCTTCTGCAGATCACCGGGCGTAATCTCCGCGAGCGCCCTGGCCAACTGCCCCGCCTTCGGGCTGTAGTAGACGTAGGTGCAGCAGTGCACCAACTCGTCGATCTGAGCCTTGGCGGCCGCGATGACCTTCGGATGACCATGACCCGCGTTGCAGACAGAGATGCCGCTGAAGCAGTCCAGGTATTCCACCCCGCTCGTGCACCGAATTTTCGCCCCTTTGGCGGACTCGATCTCGACGGGATCGAATCCCGGCACCATCGACGTGATCAGGTATTCATCGTAGAGCTTGACTGTTTCCATGCGGCCTGCCTCCTTCGCTTCTCGATGAGTGCTCCGCGAATCCGCGGCTGCGATTCGGCGCTCGGGACCCCGGATTGGGTCGAGATTCCGCTGCTGTGAGTCTCAGTGTCTCCCTGTTCACTTCCATTAACAAGCGGTTACTTGGGATGATATAACTTATTGAAATCATTGTCTCTCGTCCTTCTTCGCCGATGAGAATCCCAGACCGGAAGCCTCGGTCTTCCGTTCTGACGACCTTGTCGAGATCGCGCGAAGAAGGATCTCGTACAAGCAAGTCGGTCGCGACCTCTCGCGGAAGAACATCCAGATCCTTCACGAACTCTACGCACCCTGCGCGAGTATCGGCAACGTCACGCTTCGCCATGGTGGTCAGGAGGGAGGCGTGGTAAGTCGTGGACATTGCGAAGTGACACTGAACGGTGAAAGATTCGTGCTTGGACCGGGCGACGCCGAGGTGGGGCGATCGATCGCGTAGCGGGCGAGAAGATTCCTATCCGCAAGACGACTCGAAGACGAGGTCGAGCGAC
>JABSQX010000056.1 GCA_013215615.1 Myxococcales bacterium
CGCAGCGGTCAACTACGCGCGAAACGGGTGGTATCTCGGGGCCGGTGGCGTGGGCGCCTCCTTCGAAGGTCTCGACAACCATCTCGACGGCATTCCGGGTGTGGCTGATGCCAAAGTCGAAACGGGCATCGGTCTCAATCTCAACGCCGGCTACCGGGGCGATGAGCACCTGGCCGTGGAGCTGGCCTTCGAGCTGTTGGACGAAACCGATATCAGGCACTCCGGTGGCGAGCGCGGGTGGGTCGACACCTGGACGGCCATGGCCCTCACCAAGCCCTACCTGATGACGGGCCGCGTGCAGCCCTTCCTGCTGGCCGGGCTGGGCGTCATGCACGCAAAGCTCAGTGAGCTCGGTTCTTCCGCGAACGAAGATTCGAGCACGGAGTTTGCCGTGCGCTTCGGCGGGGGAGTGGATTTCTATACCACCGAGCACATCGTCGTGGCGCTCGGACTGGACTACGTGATGCCCACAGGCAACCTCAAGGACTATGACTACATTGCCTTCAACTGGGGTTTGAAGTACCGCTTCTGAGTTCGGCTTCGTGAGGTTCTGACGCCCGCTCGCGCCGCCGGCGCGTCGGCCTGGGGGACGCGTAGGCGGTTTCATGCGCATCGAGGCCTTCAACCACGTAGGCATCTGCGTCCAGGATCTGGAGCGCAGTCTGCGCTTCTGGCAGGAGGCCATGGGCTTCCGCCGCACCGGGGACCTGCGCATTGCGGGGGAACCCACCGCGACACTGCTGGGGATCCCCGGGGTGGACCTGCAGGCCGTCTACCTGGAGTGCCACGGTCTGCGCATCGAACTCCTCCACTACCCCTCGCCCGGGAGTGTCGGGGACGCCCTGCCACGCGCCATGAACCAGCGCGGCCTCACGCACTTCGCGTTTCGCGTGGAGAACCTCGACGAAAGTGTCGCACGCGCGCTGGAGTGCGGGGGGCGCGTGCTCGAGGATACGCGGATCCGAAACCCGGAGCTCGGCGCACAGGTCGTCTTCGTGACGGATCCCGACGGCAGCCGGATCGAGTTCGTCCAGGCGCCGGGAGACCCCGAGGCGATCCCCGGGAGTTCCTCGCAGGACTGAGCGACCGGAAAGGAGGGTCAGGGGCCTTCCGTCTTGCCTTCCGCGCCATCGGAGGACGGAGCCGATGCGTCGGCGAGCTGGATCACGCGGCGATAGAAGCGGACCATCTCCACGAGGTTCGCGATGGAGATCCGTTCGTTGCTGCCGTGGATGCGCGTGACGTCGCTTCCGCCCAGGCGCATCGGCGCGAAGCGGTAGGCGCCGTCGGTGAGCTGCACGTAGTGCCGGCTGTCGGTTCCGCCCAGCACCAGGCCGGGGATGACGAGCGCTTCCGGGACCACTTCCGCGAGCGCACGCTGGACGATCCGAAAACCCTCGCCGTCCACGGGCGACACGGGGCTCGCCTCGCTGGCGCGCAGCACCTCGATGCTGATTTCCGGATCGTTCACTGCATCGCGCACGTGGGCCACCACCTCGTCGGCGCTCTCGCCGGGCCGGATGCGGAAGTTAACCACCGCCGAAGCGCTCGCGGGCAGCACGTTGGGCCGGATGCCCGCTTCGAGCATCGTGATGGCGGTGGTGGTGCGGACTTGCGCGGCCATGGCGGGCTCGCCCAGGTAGCGGGCGAGGAGGAGGCGCCTGCTCAGGGGGTAAGCGGCGATGCTGGCTCTGGCGAGTATTCCCATGTGGGGAGCCAGGAACTGGAGGGAGAGCAAGGGAGGTCCCTCGAGGGAGGCGGGCAGGGGCTGCGCTTCGAGTCGCACCAGGGCGCCCGCCAGCCGGCCTGCCGCGGTGTGGGCGGGGGGAACCGAGGAGTGTCCGCCCGCCTGGAAGGCGGTCACCCGGAGGTTCATGTAGCCCTTCTCCGCCACCCCGATCACCGCCACGGGGGCGTCGATGTCGGGCACCAGCCCATTGGCGATCACCATGCCCTCGTCGAGCGTGAAGCCAAGGCGCACGCCTCGGGATTCAAGGGCTCCGGCGATGGCGCCAGCGCCCTGCTTTCCGCCCACCTCCTCGTCACCCCCCAGCGCCAGGTAGAGGCTGCGCGGAGGCACGTAACCCGCTTCGAGCAGGCTCTCGATCGCCTCGAGCATGGCGATGGCGGGGCCCTTGTCGTCGATGGCGCCGCGCCCCCAGACGTAACCCGCTGCGACCGCTCCCGAGAAGGGCGGATGTTCCCAGAGCGCCTCGCTGCCCGCCTCCACGGGCACCACGTCGAGGTGGGCGAGGAACGCGTAGGGGGAGCGTTCCGGGTCGCTGCCCCGCCAGTGCATCAACAGCGAGTCGCGGCCGATCTCCTCGACCTCGAGCGTCGCGTAGATGCGGGGGTAGGCGCGCGGAAGCCAGGCGCGCAGTGCCTCGAAGGCTTCCGGGTTGTCGAGAGAGATCGTGGGCTGGCGAATCGCCTCGGAGAGATGCCTGGCAATGCGCTGCGCATCGACTTCGACGGCGAGGGGCGACGGGGCTTGCCTCTGCGGAGAGGAGGTCGGGCAGGCCGTGCACAACATGGCAAGGACCGTGACGGCGATTCCCTGCACGCTGGCGCGACGCGGCTCCGGCGGGCCCTGGCGCGCGGGAGGGCGCGGCGCTCCCACTAGTCGCGGGCCTCGTGGAGTCTCTGGCAGCCCAGGCAGAAGGGGGTCTCCGGGCGCGCCTCGAGGCGCGAGAAGCCCACGCTCTCCCCGCAGTCCATGCACTCCCCGTAGTCGCCCTGGGCAATGCGGTGCAGGGCGCTGCGGGCTTGGGCGAGTTTGCGCTGTTCGGCCCGCCGCTGCGCGCTCCGCATGTTCTGCTGCGCGATGGCATCCATCCGCGAGATGCGGCCGATGGGTTCGTCGAGGGAGACGGGTTTCGCGCTGGCTTCGGGGCTCGCGAGCAGCGTTTCGATGCGCTCCGCGAGGGCGAGCAGATCGCGCCGAAGTGCCTCGACTTGCTCCGCGCTGAGGCTCTGCATGCCCGTCTCCTGCTCGGTGCAGCATCCGGGCCGACACTACCACGGACGCGGGCCCGCGCTCAGCTCAGAGGGCGTCGGGTTCGCGCTTCTTCGCATCCTGCAGGGGCTCGATCCCGGACTCTCCGCCCAGCCGGGGCAGGGCGTCGTGGGTCTCCACCCAGTCTGCGCGGTGGTCGAAGTAGATGTGGGACTCGGGGGCGCGGCCGACCGGGCCGTCCATGTTGGCGAGCACGATGTCGATCTCGCCAGGCTGGTGGTCGGATTCGCAGAAGAGCGAACTCCCGCACGTCCCGCAGAAGCTGCGCGTTCCGTGCTCCGAGGAAGAGAAGAGGCGCATGTTCTCCGCGCCGGCCTCGACGCGGAAGCGCTCCCTCGGTACCGCGATCCAGGTCACGAAGCCGGCGCCGTGGCTGCGCCGGCACATCGAGCAGTGACAGTGGACGCAGAAGAGAGTGGGCAGGTCGATGCTGAAGCGCAGCGCTCCGCACAGGCAGCCGCCTCCCACCGTGTTCTTCTCGCTCATGGGAAGTTCCTCGCGTTTGCCCCCGGGATCTGGTCCGGCGGCTAGGGGGTCGGCGCCCCGGGGACGGGCTCCGGAAGCGGACAGCAGGCGCCCTCCGAGAAGCCCTGTGCGGGCACGTCGAAGCCCCGGTTGAAGCGCGCCCGGAAGTTCTCCCAGGCGATGCTGGCCGTGAGTTCCACGAAGCCCTCTTCGCCGAGTTCCCGCGCGAGCGTCTCACGCATCTCGTCACTCACCTGGCTGGGTGTGAGGGTGAGGGCCTCCGCGTAGTCGAGCACGCGGCGTTCCAGCTCGCTGAAGTGGGGGCTGTCCCGGTGTCGGGGAACTGCCAGGATCTTCTCCTCCTCGAGACCTTCTTGTCTGCCGACCGCAGAGCCGATGTCCAGTCAGAACACGCAGCCGACGAGGCCAGCGGCCTTCAGGGATGCGAGGGACTTGAGGTTCGCATCCACGCGGCGCGCGCGTCCGAAGCAGAGTTCGAAGAAGCTCGCCGCCCACATCAGCCCGGAACTCCGGGCCATCAAGCGCAGGGGCTCGGGGACTGCCCCCCGGCGTGCCTTTGCGCCGCGGAAGACCAGGCGTTGCTGCAGACCCGCCTCCTGGTCGGTCACTCCCTGTCGCTTCGTCATGGTTTCCTCCACTCGTGTCGACTCCCCGGGATTCAGCTCATGCCCTCGCTCTGCGCAGGATCGCGGCGACCGCGCAGAGCATGAGCAGCGCCGGGACGTAGACCCCGAGCAGGTCGAGCCCCCAGTGGCTGGCGTCGAGCGCGCCGCGGGCGGTGTCGTAGACGTGCAGCAGTGCGTGGGCGGTCAGGAAGAGCGCGGCGATGACGACCAGCGGCCGGCGCAGCCCCGGTTCGAGGGCGGCCCAGGTGAGCGCCACCGCCACCGTCAGGAACGCGCAGCCGATGTCCCGCACGAAATGGGCGTTGAAGGGGCCGGTGTCAGGTACGGCCGCGGGCAGCTCCGTGTACCAGTGCATGGGCCCCGCCAGCATCCACAGGGCGTTGCCCAGCATGGCAGCACCGAGCAGGAGGAAGAGCCAGCCGAGCGCGTCCAGTCGCTGGGTTCCCATGTCGCGCCTCCCATTCCCCCGCCAGTGAATCTAGCATCCGCTCTTCGCACCGACTTCCGGGAGTCCCGGCAGGTGACCACGCCCCTGCCGCTACGCTCCCCGCATGTCCAGGCAGAAGGACTTCCCGCCCGGCTCCTTCGACCGGGTCGACCCGAGTGATGACGCTTTCTTCTACGCCGCGCCACGCTTCGTGGTGCACATCGATGCGGCCACCATCCACGCCCTCACCGAGGCCTATCGCGAGTTGCTGCCCGCGGGTGGCGAGATCCTCGACCTGATGTCCTCCTGGGTCTCTCACCTGCCGGTGGAGATGGCCTTCCAGCGGGTCGCGGGGCTGGGAATGAATTCGCTGGAACTCGACGAGAACCCGCGCTTGTCGGATCACGTGATCCACGACCTCAACCGCGAACCGGAACTCCCCTACCCGGACGGGGGTTTCGACGCGGTGCTCATCGCCGTCTCCGTCCAGTACCTGACGCGCCCCCTCGAGGTCTTCGCGTCGGTCGCGCGCGTGCTTCGGCCCGGTGGGCTGCACGTGGTGGCGCTCTCCCACCGCTGTTTTCCCACCAAGGCGGTGCGGGTCTGGCAAATGCTGCCGCCGCTGGAGCGCGTCGGTCTGGTGGCGAGCTACTTCCGGGGAGCGGGTGGCTTCGCGGAGCCCGAGATCCTGGATCGGTCGCCGGCGGGCGGAGACCCACTCTGGATCGTGGCGGCGCGCACGCCGGTTTGACCGCCGTCGGCGCGCGAGCGCGCAGGCCTCTCAGTCCCCCAGCTTCCGGGCGAGCACGCCGATCACTTCCTCGAGGTTGCGCCGGGAGACTCCAGCGCCCGGCAGCAGCGCGGAGCCGTGGAAGGTGCCCGGATAGGAGTGGAGTTCGACGGAGACGCCGGCCTGCAGCATCCGCGACGCGTATTCGATGCCCTCGTCGCGCAGCGGGTCGAACTCCATGGTCGACACGTAGGCGGGGGGCAGGCCCGAGAGATCTTTGGCCCGGGAGGGCGCCGCGTAGGAGGAGACCTCGCCCTCGTGGTCGGGCCCCAGGTAGTGGCGCCAGCTCCAGCGGGCGTTGGGGAGGTTCCAGAGCGGGGTGTCGGTGAAGGCCTGCATGGAGGGTGTCTCCAGGCGGTCGTCGAGTTCCGGGATCTCGAGCAACTGGAAGCAGAGCGCCGGCCCGCCGCGGTCTCGCGCGATGAGTGCCGTGGCCGCCGCGAGCCCGCCTCCCGCGCTCTGCCCCGCGATCGCGATGCGTGCGGGGTCGATTCCCAGGGCCTCGGACTCCGAGGCGGTCCAGGCGAGCGCCGCGTAGCAGTCCTCGACGCCGGCGGGGAAGGGGTGCTCTGGGGCCAGCCGGTACTCGACAGAAATCACCACGGCATCGAGTTCCGCGGCGACGCGCTGGCACCAGGGGTCCATCATGTCGATGTTGCCCAGCATGAAGCCGCCGCCGTGGATCTCGAACACGCAGGGGCGCCTTCCACTCGTGCCCTGCTTGCTGCGATAGATCCGGATCGGAACCTCCGGTGCTCCCGCGGGCCCCGGAACGCAGCGGTCCTCCTTGAGGACGTCGTCGCGGTCTTCCGGTTCGCCGAAGAGATTCTCCCGCGATTCCCGCATTTCCTGGATGCTCTCGCGCGTGGACAGGTCCGTGACGGTGGGAAGCAGCGGCAGCAGTTCGTTGAAGTCGGGGTCGTAGGCGTGTTCTGTCATGAGGCCAGCGTACCCCAACGTCACGCTTCTGGGCGCTGCGTTCCCGCCCTCTGCGGACTTGCTTTCGCGCGCTAGCGGAGAGTGAGTCGCGAGTCGGCGAGGCCCCGCAGCCAGGCGCCGAGCCCGGCGGCCGCGGCTGCCGCCAGCAACACTGCGATGGGGATCGGAAGCAGATCACCCCGCGTCGATGTCAGGAGCAGGCTGGCGGCCACTAGCGACCACGCCAGGAACGTCGCCGCGTCCCTGCGACTCCAGAATCCCAGCGGCAGGAAGAGCGCCCCGAGCCAGAGCGAGGTGAGTGCGAACAGCGCGGCGGGCGGATAGCGGAAAGCGGGGGCGAGCAACTGCCAGCCGTCCGCGTGGTTGAAGCCCAGGCCACAGCGTCTCTCCTGGTCGATCGCGACGCAGAACGCCGCGCCGATCTTCTCGAGCTTCACTTCGAAGCGCTGTCCCACCTCGATGCCGCGCAATCCCCCGAGCCAGCGCAGGCTCGCCCACTCCAGGCCGAGGGCAAGACTCGGGCTCCGGTAGCGGAACACGAGGTCCTCGCGGTCGGGGCCGATCAGCAGGAGCTCCGCGTGTTCCGCACCCGAGAGCGTGAAGAAGGCCGACAAGCCGGGAGGAGGAGGGCCGGCCAGCAGCGAGAGTTCGAGCCTGTAGTCCGAAGAGAGCCACTGTCCCTCTAGGGCTTCGACCCGAACCCGGCCCGGGAGCAACTCAAAGCCGTTCACCGCGACCGAGAGCACCTGCCCCTCCCAGGGATGGAGGTCCGCGCGCTCCGCGGTCCAATGGGCGTGGTAGACGTCGGGGATCGGGCTCGGTGCCAGCAGTGCCCCCGTGCCCAGCACGAGGCCCGCCGTGGTCACGCCCGTGGCAAGGACGAGCAGGCGCGAGAGGGTTGTGGGTGGGGAGAGCCAGAGCGGGGCCGAGCGGAAGAGGGCGTGCCCCAGTGCCGCTCCGAGCGCGTTGACGACCAGGTCGAGGAGGGAGGGGTATCGGCCCGGAATCCACAGCTGCACGGTTTCGATGCTGCCGGAGAGGAGCAGCGCGAGCGCCAGGCAGCGCGGAGCCGAAACACCCAGCGACGCGAGCACGGCTCCCAGCGGAAGGAAGAGGACCAGGTTTCGCAGGACATCTGCGCTGTAGAGGAGGCGCGATGTCTCGGTGGGCTCGCCCAGGCCCTCGAGTTGCGAGAGCGGAATCATGGTAGGTGCGAGGATCGCGAGCAGCGCGCCCGCCAACAGCAGAAGACGCAGAGCGCTGGAGCTCGTCATGGGCTGGTGGTCCTCGCATCGTAGGGGTGCGGCGCTCGTCTGTCTGCGGCCTCGCATGGATGATAGGATTCGAGCCATGTCGCAGCCCCTCCGCTTCGGTGTCTTCCTGGCCCCCTATCACGCGGACGACGAGAGCCCGACGCTGCAGATCCGCCGCGATCTGGAACTCGCCGACCAGCTCGACGCGCTGGGTTTCGACGAGCTCTGGGTGGGGGAGCACCACTCGGCGTCCTACGAGACGATCGCCTCGCCGGAGATCTTCATCGCGGCGGCCGCCGAGCGGACCCGCAGCATTCGCCTGGGAACCGGCGTCGTCTCGCTCCCCTACCACCACCCGCTGATGGTCGCGGACCGCATCACGCAGCTCGACCACCAGACCCGGGGCCGCGTCATCTTCGGCGTCGGACCGGGACAGCTGCCGTCCGACGCCTACATGCTGGGAATCGACGCTTCCACCCAGCGGCGGCGCATGCTGGAGTCGCTCGAGGTGTTGATCCCGCTGCTGCGCGGGGAAACGGTCACGCGCAAGACGGATTGGTTCGAAGTCCGGGAGGCGCGGGTGCAGCTGGGCCCCTACACGCATCCCATGGTGGAAATGGCGGTGGCCGCCGCTGTCTCGCCCTCGGGTCCGCGCGCCGCCGGCATCAACGGAATCGGAATGCTCTCCATGGCCGCCACCAGCGGCGAGGGCTTCGACATGCTGCCCGCCCACTGGGAGGTCTGCGAGTCGATGGCCGCGCAGCACGACCAGAGCGTGGATCGTCGGAACTGGCGCCTGGTCGCGCCCATGCACCTGGCGGAGAGCCGGGAGCAGGCCCAGGCGGACATGGAGTACGGCCTCTTGAAGCTCGTCCGCTACTTCGAGCGCCTCGGCAACGCGGCGCTTCCCTACGGCCGCTCGCTGGATGCCGCTATCGAACAGTGGACCGAGCACGGGCTGACGCTGCTGGGGCGCGCAGTGATCGGAACTCCCGACGATGCGGTGGAGCAGATCCGGTCGCTGCAGAAGCGCTCGCAGGGCTTCGGGACCTTCCTGTTGCTCGCCCACGACTGTGCGGATCCCGAGAAGACCGCGAAGAGCTACGACCTCTTCGCCCGCTACGTGATCCCGGAGTTGCGCGCTGCCAACCGCGGCCGCCAGGAGAGCCTCGACTGGTTCAACGCGAACAGCGAGCGGGTGGTGGGAGATCTCCGCACGGCCATCGGCAAGGCCATCGAGGAACACGAGGCCGAGCGCAGCGAGAGTGGCGGCGGCGTGGCCTGGGGGGACACCCGCGACCTGTTGGTGGGAGACGACTGAGGGGTCGTCTTCCGCGCTCTGCGCGCGTCCTTCAGGCGGGCGCGGAAGGGCTCCGGGCGGCGTCCGGCCGAGAGAACTGGACGTCCAGGCGAGCCGGTCCCCATTCCAGGAAGACCGGCACGCCTTCGAAGTGGAAGTTCGGGGCCAATTGCACGTCTCCCACGTCGAAGAGGCGGGTGAAGGTTTCGATCGTCTCGCATCCCACCACCCGGGCGAGTCCCGCGCCGATGCAGAGGTGGGTGCCTCCCGCGAAGGCCAGGTGGCGGGGGCGCCCGCGGTCCAGGCGATAGCGCTCGGGGTCTTCGAAGATCGCCTCGTCCCGGTTCGCGGAAGAGATGCCCACCACCACGCGCTCGCCGCCGTGGATCGAGAACCCGCCGATCTCGGTCTCACGCGTGCAGTTGCGCAACACGAAGAGCACCGGGGGATCCACGCGCAGGCTCTCTTCCAGTGCGGCCGGGATCGACGCGGGATGCTCGCGAAGACGCCGGTGGAGTGACGGGTCCCGAAGCAGGCGGTAGAAGAGGCTGCCCAGCATGTTGGTGCTGGTGGAGATGCCGCCCAGGATGACCTGGGCGGTGAGGGTGCGCAGCACCGTGGCCGAGGGCGTCTCCCCCTCCACCTCGCAACGAGCCAGGCGCGTGATCATGTCGTCGGGGGCGTCGGGTCGCCGCCGCGACTCGACGAGGGAATCCAGGTAGTGGGAGAATTCGGGGAAGGCGCCGTGGAGTCCCTCCCCGCGTTCGGTGCGGTTGAGCGCCGGCCAGTCGCTGTGCAGCAGTTCCCGCGCCCAGGCCACCACCTGGGGGGCGTCCTCCATGGGAAAGCCCATCAGGTTCAGGGTGACGAGATTGGGGAGCACGTCCGTGAACTCGGCGACGAGATCGACGGCGGGCCGCTGCCGGAGTTCGCAGAGCAGTTCCTCGGCGTTGGCGCGCGTGAAGGACCGCTGGGCTTCCACCGAGCGCCGGGTGAAAGAGGCGCGCATCACGCGCCGCAGGTGGGTGTGGCGCGGGGGGTCCATCTCCCCCAGCGAGCGTTCTTCCTCGGGCATCTCTACGGCCTTCATGCCGTTTGCGTTCGAGAAGGTGGCGGGGTCCCGCAGCACGTCCCAGCAGTGCTCGAAGCGGGAGACGTAGACGTGCCCCTCCATGGGCCGCAGCACCGGCGTCGTGCGGCGCCACTCCCGGGTGATCTCCCACATGTCCTGGGTGTGCCGGTGATCGAGCAGGTCGAAGCGCGCTTCCGCCGTCATGGGTTGGCCTTCCGGCGGTCAGGAGGGTCCGCCTGATGCGAAGAAGACGAGCAGCGTGATGTCCTCTTCGATCTCGACGAAGGAGTGCTCGGAGGTCGCGCCCACGTAGAGGAGCGAACCGGGGTCCACCACGCGGTCCTCCCCGTCTACCTGGAGCCGTGCCCGACCCGCGAGCACGTAGTAGACCTCGTCCTCGTCGTGGGGGTTCTGCAGATCCTCGGCACCTGCGGGCAGGCAGTAGATCCCGCAACTGAGCGCCGGCACCCGCAGGAACTCGAGGTAGGGAGACGCGTCGCCGCGCTGCTTTTCGACCAGGGCGTCGATTTCGAAGACCTTCCAGCTGTTGGACTCCATCTTCATCTCCTGTCGTCTCTCCCGGAACACCTGCCGGGCCTTGCAGGCAGCGTCCCGAGATTAGGCGAGATCCGGTGTCCGTGGCTTGCTGGGTCCGCTCAGTCTCGCCTCTCCCCCAGCAGTCGCTGGATCTCGCGGGCGAAGAGCCAGAGGCGATCCTGGCCCCAGAGGGCCAGCACTTCCTCGCCGCCCGCGTCGAGCAGCCGGAAGCTGGGGACCCCCCAGCAACCGAAGTCGTACATGGCCAGGCGGTTCTTCTCCAACTCCTCCTCCCAGTCCCGGTTGCCCAGGATGCCCCGGGCCTCCGCCCAGTTCAGCCCAGCCGCTTCCACCACGCTCCGCATGCCGCTCTCCCGCCGCGTGTTCACGCCCTCGAAGAAGGCCCCACGCAGGAAGCTGCCCAGGAGTTCGTTGCCCCGGCCCTGGTCTCGCGCCCAGGGAAACAGCGAGTAGCAGTTTCGCACCGGCTCGCCGATGGGATCGTAGAAGCCCCCCCAATCGAGCCCGCGGGCGGCTGCCTCCCGCGCGGTGTCGGAGAAGATGTACACGCCCTTCTGGCGCGTGAGGCTCACGCCGCGCATCACCATGGGCATCACCGGACGCGTCACCAGTTTGACCCCGCTGTCGCGGGCCAGCCGAAGGGTCGCGTCGAAGATGATCGAGGTGTAGGGGCTGCGCAGGGAGGGGTAGAACTCGAGGGTGAGCGAACCCTCGTCGCGGAGCGGGCCGGCCTCGATGGAGGGACGCGGGCAGATGGGGTGTCGCGCTGCGTCCCTGTGAAGTCCGTTGTCGGCCAGGCGAGCCTCCAGGTGGTAGAAGCGGTCGGCCCCCCAGTACCACTCGCCCTCGTAGTGAAACATCGCCCCCGAGTAGTGGCCCAGGCGTTGGCGGCGTTCGTTTCCCTCCAAGATCCGGGCATCGCGTTCCTCTTGCTCCGCGCAGCCCCACTCCTGGGCCAGTGCCGCGAGGCGGTCTTGGTTCGCGGGCCAGAGGGCGTCCCCCACTGCCACTGCGGCATCAGGGAAGGCCGCTGCTTCCACTGCCGAGAGGATGCGTGTGGCGATGTCGAGTTGGGCGGGTTCCGGCGCGGGAGCGCTCTCGGGAAAACGCAGCCCGTAGTGGGGCGCCACCTTCCCGGCGTCGAGCCGGGAGAGGCGCCGCAACAGGTCCGGTTCCGGGAGGTTCTTGCCCGGGCCCTCCGTGACCAGGTGGCAGACGACTTCCACCTCGTAGGTCTCGCGGAGGGCGCGCAGCAATTGGGCGGCGAGGTGGCTGTAGCCGTCGTCGACCTGGTGGAAGTACTCGACGCGGTGCGGGCGTCCCTCCCGGCGCCGGGCCTTCTCCGCGCGGGCCCGCCGTTTCGCCAGGGCTGCGGGGCGAACCATGCGGCGCATCACCGCCGAAGTGAGCCAGCGCTGCAGCGAGGGAGGATCCATGCCCGCCACCCCGCCCTGGTCTTCGAATTCTCCCGCCACTGCAACTCCCCGGGTGTCGATCCAGTCGTTCCCGGAGCCGAGGGTATTCTGCGCCCCGTCCTTCGTGCAACGTGCCTCGCGGGGGCTGATGTCCGTGACTCGACGCTTCAGCGAAAGCGATCGGCCCGAGCTTCGGAGGCGTTTGCGAGGCTGGAAGGCGGGGAAGATCTGGACGATGCTCCGCGCTATGGCACCGCCCCCCGCGCACCGCGAGCCTTCGGAAGAAGCGAGAGGGGCCGGGCGCTTCGGCGTAGAAGACAAGGTGGCGCTCGTGACCGGTGGATCCCGCGGCATCGGGAAGATGATCGCGCGCGGGCTGGTGGCGGGCGGCGCCAAGGTCTACATCGCCTCGCGCCGGGGCTGCGAGGAGACTGCCGCCGAGCTCTCCGACGAGGGGGTCTGCCTTCCCCTCTCGGCGGACTTGTCGGAGGAGGCGGGGATTTGCGCGATCGGCGAGCAGCTGCGCGCCGCGGAGCCGACGTTGCACGTGCTCGTCCACGCGGCGGGTGCCCACCACGTCGCTCC
>JABSQX010000057.1 GCA_013215615.1 Myxococcales bacterium
GATCTCGGTGGTCATTCCCGCGTTCGACGAGTTGGAGTGGATCTCTGCGGCGTTAGAGAGCGCCATGGTTCCGGGAATCGAGGTCGTGGTGGTCGACGGCGGGAGCCGGGACGGCAGCGCGCTGCGGGCGCGCCAAGCCGGTGCCCGGGTATTGGTGGCGGGTCGCGGGCGGGGCCGGCAACTCGCCAGGGGAGTGGAGGCCACGCGGGGTGAGGTGCTGCTCTTCCTCCACGCGGACACGCGTCTGCCGCGCGGCTGGCCCGAAATGATCCGCGGGGCGCTCTCCGATCCGGAGGTGGTGGGCGGGGCCTTCCGCTTTCGTTTCGACGGGGCCGGGCCCGGGCTGGCAGTGCTCACGTGGGGCGCGCGACTGCGGGGTTCGCTGCTGCGACTCCCCTACGGCGACCAGGCGCTCTTCGTGCGCCGGTCCGTCCTCGCGTCGATGGGCGGCATGCCCCGGGTTCCCGTCATGGAAGACCTCGACCTGGTGCGGGAGATGAAGCGGCGGGGGCGCATCGTGCTGCTCCCTGCCCCGGCGGTCACGTCGGCGCGCCGCCATCTCGAGCAGGGCGTCTTCAAAACGGCGATTCTCCACGTCCTGGCGCTGCTCGCCTGGCGTCTTGGCGTCGACCGTTCGCGCATCGCAGCGTGGCTTCGCGGTTGAGCGAGCCGGCACCTCCTCGCGCGGCCGCTGGCGCCCGCTCCGCGTTGCGGAGGCTGGCGGGCTATATCGCGCACCATCCCGTCTACTACGGGGTCTGGCTGGTGGTCACGCTGGTCTACGTCGCCGGCTTCGTTGCCCTGCCTCGCCTGGTGGGTTGGGGGATCGAGGCGTTGAGCGCCGGCCTCCCCGAGTCCGAGGTGCTGCGCCGGGTGGGCTGGCTGGCCGTGGTGGCGATCCTCACCGCGGCCGTGCGCTTCTTTACGCGGACGCTGGTCTTCAACGCGGCGCGCCAGATCGAGTACGAACTGCGCAACGATATCTTCGCGCACCTTCAGCGACTCCCCCAGTCCTTCTACTTCCAGTGGCGGACCGGCGACCTGATGAGCCGCTGTGTGAACGACATCAACGCGGTGCGTCTGCTGATGGGCGTGGGCCTGTTGAATGTAATTCAGACCCCGATCCTCTACGTGGCCGTGGTCGGGGCGATGGCCACCATGAACGCGGAGCTCGCGCTCTACGTACTCGCCCCCTATCCGCTCTTCCTGGTGATCGCGCGGCTGGCGGGGCGCTCCATCCACCACTGGAGCCTGCGGACCCAGGAGGGGATCGCAGAGGCCTCCAATCACCTCCAGGAATGCATCTCGGGCATCTCCGTCGTCAAGGCCTACGCGATGGAGGGCCTCACTGGCCGACGCTTCGATGCAGTCAACGAGAGCCTCTACCAGCGCCAGCTTCGGCTGGTGCGGGCGAACGCGGCGATGCCCACCGTGACCTCGCTACTGCCCGCGCTTGCCATGTGCCTCGTCGTGCAGGTGGGAGGGGCGGACATCATGGCGGGTCGGATGCCCGTCTCGGATTTCTTCATCTTCTCGATGTACGTGTTCCAGATCACCTTCCCGACCTTCATCATGGGCTGGGTGGTGGCCCTGGTGCAGCGGGGCGCGGCCTCCATGCAGCGCATCGACGAACTGCTCTCCGTGGAGCCCAGCATTTGCGATGCCGCGAACGCGCGGAGTCTCCCGCGCCTCTCGGGGGAGATCGAGTTCCGCGGACTCGACTTCGACTACCCGGGCGAAGTCGGGCGTGCTCCGGTCCTGCGCGGCATCGACCTCCACGTACCCGCCGGCAGTACCCTGGGCGTGGTTGGGACCGTGGGTTCCGGCAAGAGCACGTTGGCCTCGCTGGTGCCGCGGCTCTTCGAGGTCGACGATGGCCAGCTCTTCGTGGACGGCATCGACATCAATCAGCTCTCGTTGGCAACGCTGCGCGGCCACATTGCGATGGTGCCCCAGGAGCCCTTCCTCTTTTCCGCCAGCCTGGCCGACAACATCGCCTTCGGGCGGCCCGATGCGAGCCGGGAGGAGGTCGCCGCCGCTTCCCGCCGCGCCCAGCTGGAGGCGGATGTCCGCGAACTGCCGGCTGGCTACGAGACCTTCGTGGGGGAACGCGGCGTGATGCTCTCCGGCGGCCAGCGCCAGCGCACCGCGCTGGCCCGGGCGCTGCTGCTCGACCCCTCCATCCTGATCCTGGATGACACGCTCTCCGCGGTCGACGCCCGCACCGAGGCCCGCATCCAGCGCGAGCTGTCCTCCGTGTACCGGGGCCGCACCGTGATCGTGGTGTCCTCCCGGGTGGGAGTGGTGCGGGAGGCCGATCAGATCGCGGTACTCGACGGGGGGCGAATCGTCGAGCGCGGCGATCACGCAACGCTGCTCGCCGCGCAGGGTCTCTACGCGCGGCTGGCCCGGGAGCAGGCGCCGCCGGCGGCTTCTCAGGGGCCGACATGAGTGCCGTGTCCCCGACGCTGGCCAGCGGTTCCGCGCAGGAGGCGCTCTTCGAGGAGGATCGCCTTGGGAAGGCCTATGACGTGCGCTTGATGGCGCGCCTGTGGCCCTTCGTCTCCCCCTATTGGCCCCAGATGCTGTTGACCCTTTCGCTGCTCGTTCCCCTGTTGCTCCTCGACCTGCTGCCCGCCTGGCTGGTGAAGACGGGCCTCGATGAGATCATTGTTCCGGCCGCCACCGGCCTCCCGCCTGCCGCCGCGGAGCCCGGCCTGCTCGGGTCGCTGCCCGGCTTCGTCCGGGAGGCCGCGGAGGGCCTCGCGCAAGGCTTCCGCGCGCTCCTGCACCCGCCCGCGGGCCTCGACCCCCTGGCCTGGATCGGCGTGCTCTACTTCGGGGTCTCCGTGCTGGGTGCGCTCTTCCAGTTCCTCGACATGTGGATCATGGCGCGAACTGGGCAGGCCGCCATGCGCGACCTGCGGGGAAGGGTCTTCCGCCACGTCCAGCGCCTCCACATCGGCTTCTTCGACACCATGCCGGTGGGTCGCCTGGTGACACGCGCCACCAACGACGTCGAGAACGTGGCCGAGATGTTTTCTGCGGGCATCGTGGCGTTGGTCCGGGACGTGCTGAAGATGCTCGGGATCGCGGCCTTCCTTTTCGTCTTCCAGCCGCGGATCGCGCTCCTCGCCTTCCTGATCGTGCCCTTCATGGCGGTGGCCGCGATGGTCTTTCGTTGGAAGGCCCGCAATGCGTATCGCGCCGTGCGCGTGCGGATTGCCCGCATCAACGCCTACGTGCAGGAAAACGTTTCGGGCATGCGCGTTGTGCAGCTCTTCCGCCGCGAGGCGCGCAACTTCCAGGACTTCGATCAGATGAACGCCAGCCACCGGGACGCCTGGCTGCAGTCTGTGCGCTACGACGCTGCCCTCTTTTCGTCGGTGGAGCTGGCCTCCAACCTCACCATCGCGGTGGTGATCTGGCAGAGCATGGGCCTCGCCGCCGCCGGCACCATCTACGTCTTCTTCGACCTGATGCGGCGCTTCTTCATGCCGCTGCGGGATCTCTCCGCCAAGTACTCGGTCATGCAGTCCTCCATGGCGAGCTGCGAGCGGATCTTCGAACTGATGGACGAGGAGCCCGAGGTACAGGACCGGCCCGGCGCAGTGGCGCCGCATCGCGGGCCGCAGCCGGGCAGTGTGGAGTTCCGCAACGTGTGGTTCCGCTACGCGAAGGGTGGAGACGAGGCGGACTGGGTGCTGCGCGACGTCTCCTTCCGGGTCGAGCCCGGCGAGCGCGTCGCTTTCGTGGGGGCCACCGGCGCGGGCAAGACCACCCTCATCAAGTTGCTCACGCGTCTCTATGACACGACGCGGGGCGAGATCACGATCGATGGGGTCGAGTTGCGGGATTGGCCCCAGGAGGCGTTGCGCCGGCGCATCTCGCTGGTCCTGCAGGACGTCTTCCTCTTCACCGGCAGCATCCACGAGAACATCGGTCTCGAGCGTCCGGGCATCGACGCGGAGGCGGTGGAGCGGATCGCGCGGGTCGTCCAGGCACACGGCTTCGTGGCGGGCCTGCCGCGGGGCTACGCGGAGCCCTTGAGGGAACGCGGCCAGAACTTCTCCCTCGGCCAGCGCCAGCTGCTCTCCTTTGCCCGGGCGCTGGCGCATGGTGGCGACATCCTGATCCTCGACGAGGCCACCAGCTCCATCGATGCCGAGACCGAGTCCCAGGTCCAGCAGGGCATCCACGCGCTGATGACGGGGCACACGGCACTGGTCGTCGCCCACCGCCTCTCCACGATCCGCGACGTGGACCGGATCTACGTGCTCGATCACGGCCGAATCGTGGAGGCGGGCAACCATTCGACGCTACTCGCGAGGGATGGGACCTACCGAGCGCTGTATCGCCTCCAGTACTCCCAGCAGGGGGACCCGGCGGCCGCGGCCCGCTGAGTCCCCCAACGGGGTTCGACGCCTTGCACCCAGGGGGGACGGGGTGTTACATAATAGGGGCACCCCCCCGCAGCCCCTATCTACCCATCGCCCCCGCCAACGGTGCCCCAGAGGTCAACCACCCCAGCAGGAGCTGCGCGTAGCCGTGCAGGGTGGGCCCCCGTGGGGAGTCGAGGTCCGGTGCGACTCAAGTCCCTCGAGCTGAACGGTTTCAAGTCCTTCGTGGACAAGACCGCCATCCGCTTCCAGCCCGGTATCAACGGGGTCGTGGGACCCAATGGTTGCGGGAAGTCCAACGTCGTGGACGCCATGCGTTGGGTGATGGGCGAGCAGTCCCCGCGCCGCTTGCGGGGCAAGGGGATGGAGGACGTGATCTTCGCCGGCTCCGAGGGTCGAAGCTCCGTGGGAATGGCGGAGGTGGTGCTCAGCTTCGACAACTCCGACGGCAGCGCCCCGCCCGCCTACGCGGCCTTCAGCGAGATCCAGATCTGTCGGCGCCTCTACCGTTCGGGGGAGTCCGAGTACCTGCTCAACAAGGCCCCCTGCCGGCTGCGGGACGTGCAGGACTTCTTCCGCGACACGGGGGTGGGGACCAAGGGTTATACGATCGTCGAGCAGGGCCGCATTGCCGAGATCGTCTCCGCGAAGGCCGAAGAGCGCCGCACCCTGATCGAGGAAGCTGCGGGCATCGGCAAGTACAAGGCGCGTCGGCGCGAGGCAGAGAGCAAGATGGCCTCGACCGAGCAGAACCTGCTGCGGGTCAACGACGTCCTCACGGAGATACGCCGCCAGATCAGTTCCATCGAACGGCAGGCCCGCAAGGCAGCCCGTTACAAGCGTCTTCGTGAGACCCAGCGGGTGTTGGAACTCTCGGTTGCCTCGGACGAGCGTGGGGAACTCGCGCAAGTCCTCGAGGAGTCCCGCAAGGGCTTGCAGGTTCTCCGGGACGAGGTGGCCGCCCTGGACGCCCGAAACGGGGAGCGCGAGCTGGCGTTGCAGGAGCAACGGCTGGAACTCTCGGAATGCGAGCGCGTTCTCACCCAGGGCAGCGAGGAAATGCTGGGGCTGCGCACCCGCATCAAGGACTGCGAGGGGCATATCGAGTACGGGCAGCGCGAGCAGGAGGGTCTCGCGCAGCTGGTCGTCGCCCGGCGCGGGGAACTCGCGGAACTCCGCGAGCAGCGCGCGGGCCAGGAGCGCGAGCGCGCGGAGGTAGAGGCGGAGTTCGAAGGCGTCGAGCAGGCTGTACTTTCCGGCGAGACTGCGCTGGAAGTGGCCGAGACCTCGGCGCGGGAGGCCCGTGAGCAGCGCGCCGGTCTAGAGGCGGAGCGGGAAGTCGCCAACTCGGCCCTGGTCGAAGCGCTCACGGAAATCGCGCGGGGAGAGGACCGTCTCGCAGCCGTGGCGGATCGCCGCCAGCAGCTGGAACTGCGCCTGCGCGGTGCCGATGAGGGGCTCGAGATCGGCCAGAGCGAGTCCTCCCGCGTGGATCACGAACAGCAGACGCTGGAGGAGGGGCTGCGCAATCTGCTCGCGGAGCGCGATCGCCTGATGGGTGGCGTGCGCGACGCGCTGGAAGCCAACGAGCGCGCGCTGGAGACCGAGCAGGCGGTGGCTGAGAGCCTCCGGACGGCGCGGGAGTCGCTGGAGGGGCGCCGGGCCCGGTTCGAGTCGATTCAGGAGGTGTTGGAGAGCCGGGAAGACGTCGCCGAAGGCGCGCGCTATCTGCTCGGCGGCGACGCTGCGACGCGTCGCCGGCTGGGGGTGAGAGGGCTTCTGCGCGAACTCATCGAGGTGGATCCCGAGGCCGAGAGTGCCGTGGAAGCCGTGCTCGCGGACCGCGCCGGTGCCCTGGTGGTGGAGAGCCCGGAAAGCGCGCTTTCCGCCCTCGAGGTGCTGCGGTCGCAGAACGCGGGGCGCGCGGTCCTCGTCACGACGGCGCCCGCGGAGCCCGGTGTTCGAGGGGTGGTACCCTTGGGGGCCCCGCTGCTCGACTGCGTGCGCGCCCGAGCGGGCTGCGAGGACCTCGTGCAGTCGCTCTTTGCCGGTGTTCAGTTGGTGGAAGACCTGCGCGAGGTCGTGAGCGTCTACGGTCGGGGCCGCATGCCCGCCACCTTCGTGACGCGGCAGGGCGACCTACTGGCACCCGACGGCCTGCTGCGCGGGGGCAGTGGAGGCGAGACCGGCCCGCTCATGAGGGTCCGGGAGCTGAGAAGCCTCGAGGCTCTGGTGGAGGAGCTCGAGGCTCAGGTGGCCGAACAGGCGCGGCGCCACGAAGCCGCGGTGGCCGAGCGGAGCCGCGCCCATGACGAGCTCGAGAACCTGCGCAACCGCCATCACACCGCTGCCCTGGCCGTGGCGAACCACGAAAAAGACCTGGAGCGCACGCGGGAGCGAATGAAGGCGCTGGGAGAGGCCCAGGAGGGGCGCACGCAGGAGCGCTCGGAACTGCAGGCCGAAGTGGATGAGCTCTTCCAGGAGAGCGACCGCCTGCAGGGAAGCACCGAGGCTGCCGGTGCGCATCGCAGCGCGCTTCAACGGGAGCTGGACGGTCTGGGCCTTCGGATCGGGACGCTGGGCCGCGAGCTGGAGCGCTTGGAGACCGTCGCCACGGAGCGTCGCGTGGAGCACGCCGGCCGGGCCGAGCACCGCGACCGCCTGCAGGCATCCTGTGAAAAGGCGGTGGCGGCGCTGTCGGAGACCGGCAGCTGGATCCAGCGCCGTGAAGAGGAAATCCGGGATGCCGAGACGCGCAGTGCGGAACTCAGCACCTCGATCGAGGAAGCGCGCGCCTCGCTGCAGGCGGGCTTGAGGGAGGAAGAGAACGCCCGCATGGGCCACGACGAGAAGCGCGATGCCTTCGAGCGGGTCTCCGCCGAGGTCGGCCAGCTCGACGAGGGGCTGCGGGATCTGCGCGGCGAGATTTCGGGCGCGCGCGAGCGTCTGGGCGCCAACGAGCTGCAGCTGCGCGAGAGCGAAATGAAGCTCGAACACCTCGACCAGACGGTTCGCGAAAAGTGGGACGTGAATCTCGAGGCTTGGCGTCCGCCCAGCTTCGAAGAAGAGGCGGAGAACGGGGCCGCTGCGCCCGCAGGCGCTTCGGAGGCGGCGGTCGATTCCGCCGAGGGGGAGGACGCACCCCCCGACGAGGCCCGCGAGGCCCGCGCGAACGCGGAGGCCGCCCAGTTGCCCCTTGAGGAGCGCCGCGTGAAGCTCGAAGAGGTGCGCAAGAAGATGAGCACGCTCGGGGACGTGAACCTGGGCGCCATCGAGGAGCACGAGGAACTCGGCGAGCGCATGCGCTTCCTCGCCGAACAAAAGGCAGACCTGGAGAGCACCCTGGCCTCGTTGCGGGACGCCATCGCGCGGATCAACCGAACCAGTCGCAAGCGCTTCCGCGAGACCTTCGAGCAGGTGAGCCAGCGTTTCAGCGAGAACTTCCCGCGTCTCTTCCAGGGCGGGCGGGCCAGTCTGTCGCTCACCGAGTCGGAGGACGTCCTGGATGCGGGCATCGAGATCATGGCGATGCCCCCCGGAAAGCGGCTGCAGAACGTGAACCTGCTCTCCGGAGGCGAGAAGACCCTCACCGCCATCGCGCTGCTGGTGGCGGTCTTCCAGGTGCGACCCTCGCCCTTCTTCCTGCTCGACGAGGTGGATGCAGCGCTCGATGACGCCAACGTCGGCCGCTTCAACGAGATCGTGAGGGAACTTGCGGCGACTTCGCAGTTCGTGCTGATCACGCACAACAAGCGCACCATCGAGGTCGCGGATGTCCTCTATGGCGTCACCATGGAGCGCAAGGGCGTCTCCAAGATGGTAGCGGTCGAAATGCACTGAGGCCCCGCCCAGGCGGGCGGGGCCGGGATCTCAGCCCTTCTGGAAGTGCGGGATCACGTGCTTCCCGATGTTCTGGATCGTCTCGAGGATTGCCTCGTGGGGCACCGTGCCCATCTGGTGGATGAACATGATCTCGTCCGCCCCCGCTTCGATCAGGCGCTCCACGTAGCCGATGCAATCGCTCACCGTCCCGTAGGCGTGGTTCGGGTTGTAGATCCCGGTGGCCTCGGTGCCGACCTCGATCCGCTCCTCGTTGAGGTAGGCGACCAATTTTTCCCCGGTCTCGCGCAGCACCGTTTCGTCGTCCAGGTCGCCGATACTCGCCCGGGGTGCGGGAGAGTCGGGCCCCGGGTTGTACCAGTGCCCGATCGCCTCGGTGAAGAAGCGCTGCCCCCGGTGGCCGATGGCCCGGGCCTTCTGGCCGTCGTCGAGCACGATGGCCGGACACAGCGCGGAAAGGTGCTCCACGGGGAAGTCCGGAATCTGTGACTCAGCGGTGCGGCGCTTTACGGCGGCGCGGTAGACGCGGTTCTTCTGCGCGATGTCATCGGGACCCGCGAAGCCCAGCACCAGCGCCCCCAAGCCCCATTCGCCGGCCTGGTTGAGGGTCACCTCGCGCGTGCAGGCCAGGTACATGGGGGGATGGGGATCCTGGTAGGGCTTGGGGATGATGGGTCGCGGCGGAATGTCCATGAGTTCGCCGTGGTGTTCGAACTCCTCTTGGCGCCACATCTCGGGAATCATCCGCGCGGAGGTCTCCAGCATGTCGGGGATGTCTTCCGGGTCGGTCTGGAAGGCGCCGGTCTCCTGGGCGGTCCCCCCCTTGCCGATCCCGAAGTCGACGCGCCCATTGGAGAGGACGTCGAGGGTAGCCACCCGCTCCGCGACCTTGACGGGGTGGTTCATCCGGAACGGCAGGCAGACCACGCCGTGGCCGATGCGGATTCGCTCCGTGCGCCCCGCCACGAAGGAGAGGAAGGTCTCGGGGGCGCTCATATGCGCGTACCACTTGAGGCAGTGGTGCTCGACGGCCCAGACGCGGTCGAAACCCATCTCCTCGGCGTAGACGGCCTGATCCACGCACTCCTTCAGAACCTGGGCCTCGGCCTTTCGAGAGGTGTCGGCGGTTTGCGCCTCAAAGATCATAGAGAATTTCATGGGGGCCTCCTGCTGGCTTTCAGCCTAGCCGAGATCCCGTGCAGCCACCGGGTCGAGACGAGTCGAGTTCGCGGCGGCGTCAGGTGGTGAGCCCGCGTCGTCGCAGCCGCAGCAGAAAGGGCAGCGCGATTAGCACGCAGGCGATTTCGGAAACGCCAGCGACGCCGAAAGCTGCTTGGTAGCCGGCTTCCCAGCTCTCGCGCTGGGCGACCCACTGGCTCACGAAGCCGCCGGTGGCGGGGCCGAGGATGAAGCCCAGCGAGCCAGCTGCGTTGAAGGCCCCCATGGCGGTGGTGCGGATCTCCGGCGGAGCGGCGTCGGTCGTGATGAGCAGCGAGGGCACGAACATCACCGCCGAAGCCACGCCCAGGCTCAACATCAGCGGGGTGAGCCAGGGGAGCGGGCACCAGGGCACGAAGAAGGTGGCGACGCCGTAGACCAGGCTCCCGGAACAGATCATGCCCACCCGGGAGACGCGTCGCTCCGAGACTCGCCCGAAGGGGTACGAGAGCAGCGCGAAGGGCAACATGAAGGTCGCGATCAACCCGCCGATGGCAGCGGGAGAGAAGTCGTGGATGCGGGTCAGGAAGAGCGAAAAGGTCGTGGTGTAGAAGCCCACGGTGAAGCGGTCCGCGAAGGCGAAGACCAGGGGCGCGAGCAGCAGCGGATTTTCGCGGAGATCGGCGGCGATCTTCGCCAGGGAGGGGCGCTCGGAGTCGCCGCCGGTCTCCTCGAGGAGCAGGAAAGCCAGCGCAGCGGCGGCCGTCACCAGCAGGCTGCCCGCGTAGAGGGGCGCCAGGGGATCGTTTCCCCCGATGAGTCCTCCCAGCGGCGCGCCGATGGCGACGCCCAAGGTGATGCCGCCGCCCACCAGCCCCATCACCCGGCCGCGCTGGGCGGGCCCGCGCGCGTGGGAGGCCAGGCCGAGCAGCAGTGAGAGCGCGCTGATGTGAGCGGCGCCCTCCGCGAATCGCAGCGCCATGAAGAGACCGAAGGGAAGGTTCAGGGTGAGGGAGAAGAGGAGTAGGGCGTCGCAGAGCAGCGCTGCGACGATCAACTCGCGCCGCCTGCCGACGCGGTCCGCGAGCGCACCCGCCAAGGGCGCCGCGATCACAGCGCCCAGCATGTTGATGGACATGAAGAGCGAGGTAAGGAACTCCGAGACGCCGAAGCGTTCCTGTACCAGGCCGCGCAGTACCGTGACGGGCAGCGTGACCGGCAGCAGGATCATCACCGCCAGCACGCCCAGCACCGCCAGGCGCGCGCCCGCATAGGGGGACTCGCGAGAATTGGGACTCGTCGTGGCCATCGTGGACGCGCAGGATAGTCGAATGGGGTGGTATGTTCCGCGCCCTATGGAATCCGCATTCGACGCTTTCGGCCGGTGGTTTCGCGAATCTCCCGGGCTGGGGATGCTGCTGATTACCTGCCTGCCGCTCCTGCTGGTGGCGTGGTCGGAGTGGAAGGACGCCCGGCGCGGGCGTGGGGTCGAGCCGCTGCCTTCCGCGGAGCCCCACGAGGAGCTGACCGCGAGCGAGGCGCCCCCCGAGGAGTTCGTCGCCCCCGCTCCGCCGCGCCTCTTCGATCGCCTGCGGCGGACCCGCGAGGCCCTGGTCGACGGGGTCGGCGCCGTGCTGGCCGGCCGCAGCCTGGACGCGCAACTCGTCGAGGAACTCGAGGCGCTGCTCTACGCTGCCGACCTCGGCGTGCAGACCACGGAGAATCTGCTCGAGACGCTCCGAAAGGAGGGCAGCGGCGCCAGTGCCGAGGAGGTGCGCGAGATCCTTCGGGCTTCCCTGCTCGAGAAACTCCTCGCCGTGGAGCCCGGGGAGGAGGNGCTCGTGCTGCGGGGCTCACCCCATGTGGTGTTGGTNCTGGGTGTCAACGGTTCGGGGAAGACCACCAGCATCGGAAAACTGGCGGCCCGCCACGCGGCCCAGGGCCGGCANGTGCTACTGGGGGCCGCGGACACCTTTCGCGCCGCAGCCACCGAGCAGTTGCAGGTCTGGGGCGAGCGGGTGGGCTGTCCCGTGGTGACGGGTCCGACCGAGGCGGATCCCGCCTCCGTGGCCTTCGACAGCGTCAAGGCCGGGATCGAGGCGGGTGCAGACGTCGTGCTGATCGACACCGCCGGAAGGTTGCAGACCCGCAAGCCCCTGATGGACGAGTTGGGGAAGATCTCACGGGTGATCGGACGAGCGCTCGACGGTGCTCCCCACGAGACCCTGCTGGTGCTCGATGCCAACACGGGCCAGAACGCGATCTCCCAGGCCCGGCTCTTCACCGAGGTGGCCCCGGTTACCGGGCTGGTGCTCACCAAGCTCGATGGCACCGCGCGCGGGGGCGTGCTGGTGGGCCTGGCCGACGAGTTCGGGATTCCGGTGAAACACGTGGGTGTCGGGGAGTCGGTGGAAGACCTGCGTGACTTCTCCGCCACGGAGTTCGTCGACGCGCTCTTCGGCGAGGGGGGTTGAGGGGGAGCGGCACGCCGGACGCGCCGGCTGCTCGAGGACCGGCGGAGAAGGGGGACAGTGTGGGCCGATTCGTGATGGCGCTCGACCAGGGGACCACCTCGTCCCGGGCGATTCTCTTCGATGAGAGTGGCGCGCCCGTGGCCGTGGACCAGCGAGAGTTCACGCAGCATTTTCCGCAGCCCGGCTGGGTGCAGCACGATCCCGAGGAAATCTGGCAGAGCCAGCTCCAGGCCGCCCGCGGGGTGCTCGCCAAGGCCGAGGTGGGGGCACAGGAGGTTGCCGCCATCGGCATCACCAACCAGCGGGAGACCACCCTGGTCTGGGACCGGGAGAGCGGGGAAGCCATTCATCCGGCCATCGTCTGGCAGTCGCGGCAGACGGCCGACATCTGCGAAGAATTGCGCTCGCGCGGGCTCGAAGAGGAGGTGCGCAAGCGAACCGGCCTGCTCATCGACGCCTACTTCTCCGCCACCAAGCTGCGTTTCATCCTGGACGCAGTCCCGGGCGCGCAAGGGCTCGCCGAGGCCGGACGGCTGGCCTTCGGCACCGTGGACACTTGGCTTCTCCACAAGTTGACGGGCGGGCGCGTGCACGCCACCGAATACTCCAACGCTTCCCGCACGATGCTCTACGACATCCATCGCCTCGCGTGGGACGAACTNCTTCTCACGGAATTGCGGATCCCCCGAGAGATGTTGCCGGAAGTGCGCGACAGCAGCGGAGTCTTCGCCCACGCCGAGCGCGAGTGGCTGGGTGCGGAAATCCCCATCGCGGGCGTGGCGGGAGATCAGCAGGCCGCGCTCTTCGGGCAGGGCTGCACGAGCCCCGGCAGCGTCAAGAACACCTACGGCACGGGTTGTTTCCTGCTGATGAACACCGGCGACGCCGCGCGCCGTTCCGACTCGGGTCTGGTAAGCACCCTCGCTTGGGGAATTGGCGGCCGGGTCGATCACGCTCTCGAGGGGAGCATCTTCGTCGCGGGTTCGGCCGTGCAGTGGCTGCGCGATGGCCTCGGACTGGTGGAGGACGCTGCGGAGACCGCGCAGTTGGCCGCCCAGGTGGAGGACACGGGCGGGCTCTACCTGGTGCCCGCCTTCGTGGGCCTGGGGGCCCCCTACTGGGACGAACACGCTCGCGGGGTGCTGGTAGGCATCACCCGGGGCACGGGCCGCGCCGAGGTGATCCGCGCGACCCTCGAGTCCATCGCCTACCAGACGCGCGACGTGGTGGATTGCTTGCAGCGGGATGCCGGAGTTTCCCTGCAGAGCCTGCGCGTGGATGGCGGCGCGTGCCAGAACGATTTTCTCATGCAGTTCCAGGCGGACGTGCTGGGCGTGCCCATCGAGCGTCCGGACGTGCTCGAAGTAACCGCGTTGGGCGCGGCGGCACTGGCGGGACTGGCCACGGGCTTCTGGGAAAGCGCGGATGCGCTCCTCGGGGAAAAGAGTGGCCGGCGCGTCTTCGAGCCCCAGTTCTCCGAAGACAAACGCGAGGCGCTCTACGCGGGCTGGCAGCGGGCGGTGGAGCGCTCGCGCGCGTGGGCGCGCTGATGCGCGGGGTTTCGGCGGCGTGACCCTCGTCATCGCACACCGCGGGGCCTCCGGGCACCGCCCCGAGAACACGCTGCCCGCCTACGCGTTGGCGGTCGAGCAGGGCGCGGACATGATCGAGATCGACCTTCACCGTACGCGGGATGCGGCGGTCGTGGTGAGCCACGACGCGTCGCTGGCGCGCCTCGGGGGGAAGGGGGAGATCGCGGATGCCACCCTCGCGGAGATCTCCCGCCTGGACGCGGGGGAAGGGGCGCAGGTCCCCCAACTCGCGACCGTGCTCGCGGCCTTCGGAGAGCGCATCGATTTCAACCTGGAGCTCAAGCACGCGAGCCAGGGCGCCTATGCGGGCCTCGAGGCGCAGGTACTCGACGAGGTCGAGTCGCGCGGCCTGCTTACGCGGACCTTGTTCTCCTGCTTCTTCGACGACGTGCTGGAGCGGTTGCGGGGCCTCTGCGCGGCGGCACGCCTGGCGGTGTTGGTGGACCCGCGGATGCCGGACGACTGGCGGGCTCGCTGCCTCTCGCTGGGCGCCGAGGCGGTGAATTTCCACTGGCGGATCGCGGGACCGGAAAATCTCGAAATCGCCCATGCGGCGGGCTTGGCGGTGAACGTCTACACCGTGGACCGCCAAGCGCTTCTCGAGACGCTGGTGGCGCGGGGTGTCGACGGCATCTTCACCAACTACCCGGACCGGCTCCGCGCCCTGCTCGGGGACTAGGCGAGCGGCGAGCCGCCAACGGCGAAGTGACCCGCGGGGATCCGAATATCGTCTGTCGATCTGAATAGAACAAGGTTTTATCGTTTTGAAAGCCCGATTTACTTGACGAAATGGCCTAATATCGTCTATTCATTCGCTCCATGGGTCGTTTCGCCTAATGAAATTCAACCGCGGAGACGAGCGCTCTGGCTCGCGGACTGCTCCGGGCGGTGACGCGACCGACCGGGCGATCCTCGAGTTGCTGCAGGAGAACTGCAAGCAACCCCTGGCCGCCATCGGCGAGAAGGTGAGTCTGTCGGCGCCCGCGGTGCTCGAGCGCATCCACAAACTCGAGGAGGCGGGCGTGATTTGCGGCTACACGGCGCTGATCGATGCCCGTCGGGTCGGAATGGACGTCACGGCCTTCATCGGCCTCAGCACCGAACAGCCCTCCACGATTCGCGCCGTGGAGTCGGGCGTCGCCGCCATCGACGAAGTCCTCGAGTGCCACCACGTCACCGGCGCCCACACGCTGATGCTCAAGGTCAAGACGCGGAGCACGGAGAGCCTGGAGGGCCTGATCGATCGGATTCGATCCATGAGCGGCGTCTCTCGCACGGAGACCATGGTGGTGCTCTCCTCGCACACGGAGCGCTCGCGGATCCCCCTTCTGGGCCCCGAGCAGGCCGCCGCCCGTCCGGTTCGCCGAAACGGTGGTCGGAGCCGGAAGCGATGAGGTGACCCGCATGCCCCCCGAGTACGCGCGGCCGGGCCGCTTCCCCGAACAGGGGCTCTACAGCCCGGCCCACGAGCACGATGCCTGTGGAGTCGGCTTCGTGGCGAACATCGCCGGCGAACCCTCTCACGACGTGGTCCGTAAGGGACTCGAGGTGCTCCACAACCTCGAACACCGGGGTGCCTGTGGCTGTGATCCGGATTCTGGGGACGGTGCCGGCCTGCTCGTCCAGATTCCGGACGTCTTCCTGCGACGCGAGTGCGCGGCCCTCTCCATCGATCTACCCGAGCCCGGCGACTACGCGGTGGGCATGATCTTCCTGGACCGGGACCCCGAGGCGGGGGCCCGCCAGGTCGAAGTCCTCGAGGCGGCGGTGGAGAGCGAGGGGCTGCGGGTGCTGGGCTGGAGGTCGGTGCCCATCGACCCCGAAGCCATCGGCTGGATGGCCCGGGAAGGGCTTCCGGAGATCCGACAGATCTTCGTGGACAGGGGAGCGGGCGGGGCCGGCGATTCCGATGCCTTCGAGCGCAAGCTCTACGTGGTGCGCCGCATCGCGGAGCGCCGTTGTGCGGAGGAACCGGGCGATCCGCACTTCTTCTACGTTCCCAGCCTTTCCTCCCGCACCCTGGTCTACACGGGGATGCTGATCTCCCGACAGATCGAGGGTTTCTTTCCCGACGTTTGCGATGCCGACTTTCACTCGGCCCTCTGCCTCGTCCACTCCCGCTACTCGACCAACACGCTGGGCGCGTGGGATCTCGCCCATCCCTTCCGATACCTGGCGCACAACGGCGAGATCAATACCGTGCAGGGCAACCGGTACTGGATGCAGGCACGCGAGGGCACGATGGCCTCGGAACTCTTCGGCGAGGACTTGGAGAAGCTCTATCCCATCGTACGCGCGGAGGCCTCGGACTCGGCGCAATTCGACAACACCCTGGAGTTCCTCTGCCTGACGGGCCGCGAGTTGCCCGAGGCGGTGTTGATGATGATCCCGGAGGCCTGGGAGAACCGGGAGGATATGGACCCGGACCTCCGAGCGTACTACGAGTACCACTCCTTCCTCATGGAGCCCTGGGACGGTCCGGCTTCGCTGGCCTTCACGGATGGCCGCAAGATCGGTGCAGTGCTCGATCGCAACGGACTGCGGCCCTCCCGCTACGTGGTGACGCGGGATGGTTTCGTGGTGATGGCCTCGGAGGTGGGCGTCCTCGACATCGATCCCCGGGACATCCTGGTCAAGGAGCGCCTGCATCCCGGGAAGATCTTCTGCGTGGACCTCGAGCAGGGCCGCATCCTCGACGATGAGGAGATCAAGCGGGAGTACGTCTCCCGCCGCCCCTACCGCGACTGGGTGGAAGCCGGACGCGTGCGTCTCGCGGATCTTCCCAGGAGTGGAGGTGCCGGTGCTTCTCCCGATCCGGAAGTCCAGGCGCGGCTCCAGCAGGCGTTCGGTTACACGAACGAGGATCTGAAGTTCCTGCTCGCTCCCATGGCCGCAGAGGGCAAGTGGCCCATCGGCTCCATGGGAGAAGACGCGGCGTTGGCGTGTCTCTCGGATCGGCCCCAGATGCTGTATCGCTACTTCAAGCAGCGTTTTGCCCAGGTCTCCAATCCCGCCATGGACTCGATCAATGAGCGGCCCGTGATGGCCCTCTACTCGACGCTGGGGGCCGAGGGCAACCTGCTCGACGAGAGTGCCGAGCACGCGCGCATGATCCGGATCGAGAGCCCGGTCATCGACGACGAGGATCTCGCCGCGCTTCGCGACCTGGAGCTACCGGGATTCCGCGTGCACTCGCTTCCCTGTCTCTTCAAGGTGGGGGATGAAGGAGAGGGCCTGCGCTCCGCGTTGGAGACGCTTCGAACGGAAGCCGAGGCGGCCGTGCGCAGCGGCGCCAACATCTTGATCCTCTCGGACCGGGGAGTCACCCCGGATCTCGCGCCGATCCCGATGCTGCTGGCGACTGGCGCGGTTCACCACCACCTGATCCGCAAGGCACTGCGTACCCGCTGNGGCCTGGTCTGCGAGACCGGCGAAGCGCGGGAGGTGGCNCAGATGGCGCTGTTGATCGGTTACGGGGCGGCGGCCATCAACCCCTATCTGGCCTTCGCAACGCTGCGAGACCTCGTCGAGGACGGGGCCTACACGCCGGAGGGACTGGATTTCGAGACGGCCTGCGCGAATTTCGTGAAGGCCAACGACAAGGGCCTGCTGAAGACCTTTGCGAAGATGGGCATCTCGACCCTGCAGGCCTACCGCGGGGCGCAGATCTTCGAGGCCGTGGGCCTCGACCGGCAATTGGTGGCGGACTGCTTTACGGGCACCGTGTCGCGCCTCTCGGGCGTTGGTTACGACGTCCTGGCCGAGGAGTGTCGACTGCGCCATCAGCGAGCCTTCCCGGAGGGCGGCTACCAGTACCCGGAACTCGATCCGGGCGGTCTCTACCAGTGGCGAACACGCGGTGAGAGGCACGCCTTCAGCCCCGAGACCGTCTCCAAGCTCCAGATCGCAGTCTCCCGGGGGAGCTACGAGGACTACAAGTCCTTCTCGGCCGCTGCCGACGGCTCCGCGCGCGAGGCCTGCACGGTGCGCGCACTGCTCGATTTCCGGAGTGGCGCGCAGCCCCCCGTTCCCATCGAGGAAGTGGAGTCGTCCGAGGAGATCCTGAAGCGCTTCTGTACCGGCGCCATGAGCTACGGCTCCATCTCCCTGGAAGCCCATCAGACTCTGGCGATCGCGATGAACCGCATCGGGGGCAAGTCGAATACCGGCGAAGGAGGAGAAGATTCGGACCGCTTCCTTCCCGACGCCAACGGCGACCTGCGCCGCAGCGCCATCAAGCAGGTGGCCTCCGGGCGCTTCGGGGTCACGAGCTGGTACCTCGTCAACTCCGACGAGATGCAGATCAAGGTGGCCCAGGGCGCGAAACCCGGCGAGGGCGGCGAACTTCCCGGCCACAAGGTGAACGAGACCATCGCGAAGGTGCGTCACTCCACCCCCGGCGTGGGATTGATTTCACCGCCCCCCCACCACGACATCTATTCGATCGAGGATCTCGCGCAACTCATCTACGACTTGAAGAACGCAAACCGCCGGGCGCGGGTGTCGGTGAAGCTGGTCTCGGTGAGCGGTGTGGGCACCATCGCGGCGGGAGTCGCCAAGGGCAAGGCCGACGGCGTCCTGATCAGCGGTATGGACGGTGGCACCGGTGCATCTCCCCAAGCCTCCATCAAGTACGCGGGGCTACCCTGGGAGATCGGTCTCGCCGAGACCCAGCAGACGCTGGTGCTGAACGATCTGCGTGGGCGGATCCGGGTACAGGCGGACGGCGGGCTCAAGACCGGCCGGGATGTGGTCATCGCCGCACTGCTGGGAGCAGACGAGTTCGGTTTCTCGACGGCGCCGTTGGTGGCCATGGGCTGCATCCTGATGCGCGTCTGCCACCTGAATACCTGTCCGGTCGGCATCGCGACCCAGGATCCCGTGCTGCGCGAGCGCTTCGCGGGAACTCCGGAGAGCGTCGTGCAGTACTTCCTCTGGGTCGCCGAGGAGGTGCGTGAGCGGATGGCGGAACTGGGCTTCCGTCGCTTCGATGAGATGATCGGGCGCGTCGATCTGCTGGAGGCGCGCGCGGCGGCTCAGCACTGGAAGCACGCGGGCCTGGATCTCTCCGCCCTGCTTCACCGACCCGATTGCGACCACGCGATTTACAACTGCGAGGGCCAGACCCTCGCGGCGGACCTCGAGGACGTTCTCGACATGGAACTGCTCGAGCTCGCCGCGCCTGCGTTGGAACGCGGAGAGGCGGTGGAGATCGAACACCCCGTCCGCAATACGGACCGTAGCGTGGGGACGATCCTGGGCTCCGAGGTGTCGCGGGCCCACGGTGAGGAAGGGCTGCCCGATGACACCATCCGGATCCGCTTGGAGGGGAGCGCGGGGCAGAGCCTCGCGGCCTTCTGCCCCAGCGGAATGAGTTTCGAGGTGGTGGGCGACACCAACGACTATGCGGGCAAGGGCCTGTGCGGCGCGAAGCTGGTCGTGCGCGTGCCCGAGCGGGCCGCTTTCGATCCCGCCCANAACGTGATCACTGGCAACGTGGTCCTGTATGGGGCCACGAGCGGAGAGGCNTACTTCCAGGGAGTGGCGGGGGAGCGCTTCTGCGTGCGCAACAGCGGTGCCTCGGCGGTGGTGGAGGGCGTAGGCGAGCACGCCTGCGAGTACATGACCGGCGGAACCGTGGTCGTATTGGGGCCCACCGGGCGCAACTTCGCGGCGGGCATGAGCGGCGGCATCGCCTACGTGCTGGACGAGGAGGGAGACTTCGAGAGCCGCGTGAATCCCGAGACGGTGGACCTCGACCCCATGGATGCGGAGGACCTGGAAAGGGTCGAGCGCATGCTGCGCGGCCATTTCCGGTACACGCGCAGTGACCGCGCCGAGGAGGTGCTGCGCAAGTGGGACACCTACGCGCCCAAGTTCGTCAAGGTCTTTCCCAGGGATTACAAGCGGGCCCTCGCGGATCGCCTGGAGTCGGGGAGCGGTAATGGCTGATCCGCGCGGCTTTCTCGAGCACGGGCGCGAGGGGACGGAATACAGACCCCGGGAGGAGCGGGTTCGCGACTACCGGGCCGTGCAGGAGGACTTCCCTCGCGAGAAATCCATGCGCCAGGCCTCGCGCTGCATGGATTGCGGGATTCCCTTCTGCAACGAGGGATGTCCCCTGGGCAACATCATCCCGGATTTCAACGACCTCGTGTATCGGGAAAAATGGGAGGATGCGAGTGCGCGTCTGCACTCCACGAACAACTTTCCAGAGTTCACCGGCATGGTGTGCCCTGCGCCCTGCGAGCAGGCATGCGTACTGGGGATCAACCAGGATCCGGTGAGCATCAAGCAGGTAGAATGGGAGATCGTCCGTCGCGGCTGGGAGGAGGGATGGATCCGCCCCGTGCTGCCGGAGCGGCGCACGGGCCGTTCCGCGGCGGTGGTGGGATCCGGGCCAGCCGGCCTGGCGGCTGCCCAGCAGCTTACGAGAGCGGGCCACACGGTGACGGTGCTGGAAAAGAGCGACCGGATCGGGGGACTGCTTCGCTACGGGATCCCGGACTTCAAGCTCGAGAAATCGGTGATCGACCGTCGTCTCGAGCAGATGCGGCTGGAGGGCGTCGTCTTCCAAACCGGCGTTCACGTCGGTGTGGACTTCGGCGTCCAAGACCTGCGTCGCGGTTTCGACGCGGTCGTGTTGGCCACGGGCGCGGAGTTTCCGAGGGATCTCGAGGCGCCGGGCCGAGATCTCGCGGGCGTCCACTACGCGATGGAATTCCTGACCCAGCAGAACCGCCGCGTGGCCGGGGAGACGGTGCCCCATGACGAGGCGATCCTCGCTCGCGACAAGCACGTGGTGATCCTGGGTGGCGGGGACACGGGCAGCGATTGCATCGGGACCTCGCACCGCCAGGGCGCGTCATCCATCACCTCCCTGGAACTTCTGCCCCGCCCGCCGGAGGGCCGGCATCTCTCGGAGCCCTGGCCTACCGCCAAGAAGTACTACTTCAACGTGTCGAGTTCCCACCTCGAGGGTGGCGATCGGGAGTACGCCCGCATGACCACGGAACTGGTGGGCGAGGGCGGTAGGGTTCGGCGTCTGCGCGGGGTCGAGGTTTCATTCGAACGCGACGATCTGGAGCGTCCGTTGATGCAGACCCTGCAGGAGGTGCCCGGCAGCGAGTTCGAGATCCCTGCGGATCTGGTGCTGCTGGCGATGGGCTTTCTGGGGCCCGTCAAGCAGGGGCTGCTCGAGGCGTTGGGCGTCGGACTCGATCCGCGCGGCAACGTGAAGGCCGATCTGCGCAGCTTCGATACCAGCGAGGCCGGGGTCTTCGCCTGCGGGGACTGCCGGCGCGGTCAGTCCCTGGTGGTCTGGGCCCAGTGGGAGGGACGCGAGGCGGCCCGTGCCGTGGATCGCTATCTGATGGGAGAATCTCGGCTGCAGTCGAGGAACGCGTTCGTTTGAACTCGGAAACGGGCTGGCCGCCAAGCACGCAGTCTCGTTCTTGACGGACTTCGCCCCCTCTGGTTACCATGGCCTCGACGCTTGGCGGACGGTAGTGGTGAGCAACAACTCCACAGGGAACACTTCCACAGCGAAGGTTTCGGCGGGGAGGGCTCCCACCGGGAAGCGGTCGGCTGTCGCCGACAGCCTTCCCTACGGTTTCGACCGCCTGGAAGCCGCAGTGACCGCGCTCGCGGAGCGCTGCGAGGGTCTCCAGCAGGAGTGCGCGGACCTGCGCGGCCAGCTGAGCGATCGCAACGCGCGACTGAACGCCCGAGAGGCGGAACTCATCGATGCCAACCAGCTTCGACAGGAGGTTGGCAAGCGTATCGACGAACTCATCGCCCAGATCGACCTGCTCGACGGCCAGCTGGAGGATGACGAGTCGTGAGCCGGGTCCGATCGATCGCCGTGAACATCCAGGGGCGTAGCTACAAGATCCGCAGCGACGAGGATCCGGCCTTCCTGGAGCGGGTGGCTGCCCATGTCGACGAGACCATGGAGCGGGTGGGGGGCAGATCCGGTGTCGTGGATTCGCTGGACGTCGCCATGCTCACTGCCATCAACCTGGCCCGCGAGGCGCTCAGCGCCCAGGCCGGCGCAGTCCCCGACAACCCGGCCCGGCTTCGCGCGCTGATCGAACGTGCCGAGTCCGCACTCGATGCTGAAGCGCGCGGAGCGTCGCCGCGGGGTCGGTGAAGCGCGAACTCGAGGCGGCGAAGCGGCGGATCCGTGACGAGCTCGCCGGCGCGCCGATCGCAGGGGCTTCAGAGGCCCGTGCAGCGGGCGCGGCGCTGGTCGTGCACTGGCTCGGGGATGCTCATCTGTCGGCGTGTCCACGCGTGGCGCTCTACGCCGCGCAGTCCCACGAGTTGCCCACCCGCCCGCTCTTCGACGCACTGCGCGAGCGCGGCAGAACCCTGCTCTTCCCGCGCTGCCACGACAGCGGGCTGCTCTTTGCGGGGGTCGACGCATGGGAGGAGCTGGAGCCGGGGCGCTACGGGATTCCGGCGCCCCCTGCGCACTCTCCGATCGCGCGCCTGGGGCCGCGGGATGGGGTGCTGGTCCCTGGGCTGGCATTCGACGCCGCCGGTCACCGCCTGGGCCGGGGCGCCGGCTGGTACGATCGGAGCTTCCCCGCAGGCAGCGACGCCCCCTGCCTGGTAGGGGCGAGCTACGCGAGCCGTCTACGGGACTCGGTGCCGCACGGCTCGCGCGACCGCGACATGGATGCCATCGTCACGGAACGCGGACTCCAGTGGGTCCGGGGGGAAGCATGACGGAAGCCGGCGTGGAGCGAGAGGTAGAGCGCCAGATCGGGGTCATGCGTACTGGGGCGGTGGACTTCTACGGCGAGGAGGAGCTGCGCTCGCGTCTCGCGCTGGCAATCCGCGAAGGCCGGCCGCTGCGCGTCAAGCTGGGTTTCGATCCCACATCGCCCCACATCCACCTCGGGCACAGCGTGGTGCTCTCGAAGCTCCGACGCTTCCAGGAACTGGGACACCAGGCGATATTCCTCGTGGGCGATTTCACGGCTCGCATCGGCGATCCCTCGGGCAGGAACAAGACGCGTCCCGCGCTCGAGGAAGCAGATATCCGCGCCAACGCTTCAACCTACATCGAGCAGGCTGGCCGCGTGCTGGACGTCGAAAACGCGGAGATCCGCTTCAACAGTGAGTGGATGGGCGCCATGACCTCGGCGGATTTCGTGCGCCTGTGTTCGCACTACACGGTTGCGCGCCTGCTCGAACGGGACGACTTCGCGAAGCGCTATGCAGCAGGCGAGCCGGTGGCCGTCCACGAATTCCTGTATCCCTTCGCACAGGCCTACGACTCGGTGGCCTTGCGGGCCGACGTGGAACTCGGCGGCACCGACCAGACCTTCAACTTGTTGATGGCACGGGAGATCCAGCGCGCCTACGGGCAGGACGCGCAGGCCGTGATCACCCATCCGCTGTTGGTGGGCGTGGACGGACACGAGAAGATGTCCAAGAGCCTGGGAAACGCGATCGGGGTCACGGATGCTCCCGAAGAGATGTATGGCCAGGTCATGAGCATCTCGGATGCGCTGATGCTCGAGTGGTTCGAGCAGCTCGAAGCCGAGGACTGGTCGGATCTGCGCGCCCTGCGCGGCGATCTCGACGCGGGTCGCGAGGGCCCGCTCGCCTTCAAGCAGTCGCTCGCTGGGGCGATCGTTACCCGTTTCCACGGTCCGGGAGCAGCGGGAGAGGCGGCGGGCCACTTCCAGCGCGTGGTTCAGCGTAAGGAGCTTCCGGAAGCGATCGCGGAGCACCAGCTGCCCCTCGGGGAAAGCGGGGAACTGGGGCTCCTCGCGCTGATCGAAGCGTTGGATTTTGCGTCCTCACGGAGCGAGGCGCGGCGATTGGTTGCCCAAGGCGGCGTCAGACTCGACGGAGAGGGGGTAAACGACCCCACTCTGCGCCTCGCGGCCGGCCAATTCCTCTTGCAGGTAGGCAAACGTCGCTTCGCGCGCGTGACTCTCGCGTGAAATACGCGAGTCGGGTGGCGCCCGATCGCCAATGGCTTCGGAACTCCGCGTCGCTATTGACGGAAACGACTTCGTCCCGTACGTTCCGCGCCCCGGTTTCCACGGGCCATTACTTCGGCCCGCGGGTACGCGCCTCAGCTCCTCTGCACAGGTGGCGTGACGGCTTCGTTCGGTCTTTGAAAACTGAATAGCGCGCGGTCGGTTCGAGCGAGGGAAGCTCGAACTGACAGTCACACAAGGACCTCGTAATCCCAATCTTGCGGTGAGGGGAACGCCATCTGGTGTCACCCCTCATCGCAGTCGATCAATCCCGAGCCGTTTGGTGTCGACCCGCTTCGGCGGTGAATCGAGCGGAATCGGGACCAGGTTTAAACTGGAGAGTTTGATCCTGGCTCAGAACGAACGCTGGCGGCGTGCTTAAGACATGCAAGTCGAACGGTAAGGCTGGTCACCCTTCGGGGTGACTGGTACACGAGTGGCGCACGGGTGAGTAACGCGTGGGTAATCTGCCTTCGGGTCTGGGACAACCCCGGGAAACTGGGGCTAATACCGGATAAGACCACGACATCTCCGGATGTTGAGGAAAAAGGTGGCCTCTTCTTGAAAGCTACCACCCGTCGATGAGCCCGCGTCCTATTAGCTTGTTGGTGAGGTAACGGCTCACCAAGGCGACGATGGGTAACTGGTCTGAGAGGATGATCAGTCACACTGGAACTGAGACACGGTCCAGACTCCTACGGGAGGCAGCAGTCGGGAATCTTGGGCAATGGGCGAAAGCCTGACCCAGCAACGCCGCGTGAGGGATGAAGGCCTTCGGGTCGTAAACCTCTGTCGGAAGGGAAGAACGGTAGCCGGTCGAATAGGCCGGCAGCCTGACGGTACCTTCAAAGGAAGCACCGGCTAACTCCGTGCCAGCAGCCGCGGTAATACGGAGGGTGCAAGCGTTGTTCGGAATTATTGGGCGTAAAGCGGGTGTAGGCGGCTTGGCAAGTCGGATGTGAAATCCCAGGGCCCAACCCTGGAACTGCATTCGAAACTGC
>JABSQX010000058.1 GCA_013215615.1 Myxococcales bacterium
TCGGCGATGCCACGCGCATCCGCACCGGCGAGCGAGGCGACGCCGCTCTCAGCTGAGGCGAGCGCGCCGGGAAAGCCCAGGCGAGCCACCTCCATGCGGCGCGTTGTGTGGTGAAATTACATCATCCACGGCGCATTTCTTCGCGCACCCAGCTTCCAGGTGGGTTCAGACGGCGTCGGCGCCCCGTTCACCCGTGCGGATGCGGATCACCTCGTCGACGGCCTGCACGAAGATCTTGCCGTCTCCGATGCGCCCCGTGTTGGCGGCCCCCGAGACGGCCTCGACCACCTTGTCGGCCATGTCGTCGCCCACGACGATCTCGACCTTGATCTTGGGCAGGAAGTCCACCACGTATTCGGCACCCCGGTAGAGCTCCGTGTGCCCCTTCTGGCGCCCAAAGCCCTTCACCTCGGTCACCGTCATGCCCTGGATGCCAATGGCGTGGAGTGCCTCCTTGACCTCGTCGAGTTTGAAGGGCTTGACGATGGCGTCGATCTTCTTCATCGCGCATTCCTCATTCATTTGGGGGATCAAGTCGGTGACCACGGCCCGGCATCCGCTCGGGCTTCGTACCTTAGCTCAGACCTGACTCACGCAAAGGCCCACATTGGGACCTCGCCGGACCACGGGCCATGGCGCGAACGCACCGCGCCTACCCGACGACAAGGAAGAGAAGCAAGGGACGTGCCGCCCTCGCTGCGCCTCGCGCTGCACGACGGGCCCGCGGATGCGTGCATCCGGACTGGTTGCCCATTCCATCAGCACACGCGTGCCGTGATCCTAGGCATCCGCCAGACCCGGGGGTGCTCCACGGAGCCAGTCCGGTTGCGTGGGAATTCTCCTTCGCGGGCCGTTAGCACGCTTGGCGGCCGCTAGCCCGCACACCGGGGGAGGCGAGACCCGCAAGTTCCCACAACGCGTTCGCGTCGAGGAAGTCGAGGCTGCGGGGACAGCCCGTAGCGCGCCCCGCCGAGCGCGCCTCCGCGAGCCAGCGCAAATCCTCGATGCGATCGATGTCGAAGCCCCCGGCCAGCAGATGGCTGCGAAGGCCCAGGCCCCGGGCCGCGTCAAGGGTGTCCCGCAGCACGCGTTCCGTACCCATGGGGTGGGCGAAGATCCCCGGTGCCGAACCTCGCAGACCGATCAGCGCGTAACCGCCGTCGCGGTCCGGGCACGCCACCAGGTCGTGATCCACCAGCGCCTGCAGGGCCTCGCCGATGCAGGTCGCGTCCAGCGTGGGGCTGTCGCTGCCGCGCAGCAGGATACGCGGGGCGCCACGCGTGACCGCCGCTTCCAGCGCCCGGCTCATGCGCTCGGAGAGGTCTCGGCCCTGCTGGGGGAGCACGCGAAGACCCTCCGGAGCGCGGCAGCTCATCTCGACGACCGCGTCGGCCGGCGTCACCGCCAGCCACATCTCGAGATCGTGAATCCGCGCCGCCTCGGCGCTGACCTCCAGCACGTCGTCGAGCATCGCGGCGTAGAGGGCCGCGGCCTGCTCGGCGGAGAGCGGGGGAGACAGCCGAGTCTTCACGCGGCCCGCCTCGGGTCGCCGGGCGAAGACGATGAGCGCGTCGCGCACCTCAGCGCTCAGGGAGTTTCAGGCGCCACGAAGGGCAGCGCACTCACCCGCACCGGGCCGACCTCGGCTTCCAGCAGGGTGCCCGGCTCCGCGAAGTCGCGGCGCACGTAGCCCAACCCGATCGGGCCCACGTGAGGCGAGAGGCAGGCACTGGTCACCTCGCCTACCTCTCGTTCCTGCGCGCGCAAACTCTGACCGGCTTCCGCGATGGACTCGAAACGAAGCCCCACCAATCGATGTTGCACACGGCCCCGGGCATCCAGCCGGGCGACGATCTCCTGGCCCACGTAGCAGCCCTTGTCGAAGCAGATCGCGACCTCCGTGAGGCCGGCTTCGGCGGGCAGCACCTGCTCGTCGAGTTCGGCGCCGAGCTTCGGGATGCCCGCCTCGACGCGAAGGATCTCCAGCGCCGCGAGATCGCCCTCCACCAGGCCGTAACGGGCCCCCACCTGCCGCAGCGTCTGCCGCAACGCAGCGACAGCGCCGCGCGCTGCGAAGAGTTGGAAGCCCGGCTCGCCACTCCATCCATAGGCGGCCAGCAGCAGCTCGGTCTCCCCCACGCGGACTCGGCTCCAGGCTCCTGGCGCCAGCTCCACCACGGCCTCCGCACCGGCGCGGGCCAGCACGTCCACCGCGCTGGGACCTTCGACGCAAAGCCGCCCCCAGTCGGTGCTGAGATCCCGCAGCGTCACGTCATCCGCTACCACGTACCCCTCGAGGCGCTCCAGCACGGCGGTCGCGGCCTCCGCGGCGAGATCCAGCCAGAGCGAGTCACCGAGCTGCAGAACGTGGAGATCCGCCACGATGCGGCCCTTGGGGGTCAGGAACAGCGCGTAGGCGCCCGAGCGCCGTGGTCCCGGCGCGAGCGCGGATACGTCCGCCGAGATCATGCCGTCCAACCAGCGCAGGCGATCGCCGCCTTCCACCGCGAGCAGGCCCCGCTCGGGCTCGAAGAGCGCCACGGCCTGGCGCGCGGCGCGAACCGCGCGCGCCGGATCGCTCATCGGGTCGCTTCTCCCGCCGACGGCAGCGGCAGCGGTCCATAGATGCGTTCGGCACGCTCGCGCTGGGCGCGCCTCCAGGCCTCGAAGTGCCGCGCACTTGCCGCGTAGTCGCGCTCGTTGTCGATATCCACCGCACACCCTCCGGCACGGGTCACCACGAACTGGAAGCGCGCCCCCAGCAGCGCCCCGCAACCTCGCTCGAAGCGAGCCGAGGGGACGAAGCGCCGAAGGGCGCCGGCCACGCGCACCCAGCGCAGGCGATCCGCCAAGCCCGCCACATGGACGAGCAGATAGTAGGCGAGCACCGCGAAGCCGCCTTTCTCGTTGCGGAGCAGCCGCCAGGCCAGGCTGATGATGCTACCCAGCTCCTTCTGGTAGCGGTGCTCGTACATCTCCTCCAGGTAATGGCGGTTGCGCACCCGGGCTGGCCGGATCAGGTGCAGGTTGCTCTGCCGGAAGCGCCCCTCGCGCAGGTTGAAGTAGGCCATGCGAATGCCCGGTCCATCCTCGCGCTTCACGAAGTCGCGGAGCGCCTCGGCCTCTACCAACCCGGCCGCGTAGTCGCAATCCAGTGCCAGGGCCTGTCGCACGAAGGCCGAGATCTCCTGGGGGGTCGCGAAGGGCAGATCCGCGGAGAGGAAGAGCACGGGACGATGCTCGTCAGCCGGCTCGGGATCCCGGCCCTCGGGCCCGGCCCCGGGCAAGAGCCGTCGATAGGTCTGCCAGCCGTTCTCGTAGAGATTGCGGTGCTGCTCGACCACGTGCAGCGCTTTGGTGAGTTCGAGATCCGCGCTCTCGCCGCAGAGTTCCTCCTGCAGACGGGCCGCGTCCCCCACCACCCAGACCTCGGAGATCTCCGGCACGCTCTGCAACGCGGCCACCACGTGGGCGACCAGCGAGCGACCTCCGACTTCCAGGTAGACCTTGGACTGGCCGCGAACGGCCTTGGCGGCCTGCAAGTCGCCTGCAGTGACGATGGCGGGGAGTATCATGTCGATTGGTGGAGCCGAGCGGGATCGAACCGCCAACCTCTGCGTTGCGAACGCAGCGCTCTCCCAATTGAGCTACGGCCCCGGAGGAAAAACAAAACGGTAATACCGGGTTGCAGGAGCGTCAATCGGATTCGCCGAGGACCCGCATACGCTTTGGCGCCTCGGCGCGCTCAGGCGGAGGGGTCGCTGGACAGATCGCCCAGCGCACCACCCGGGTGGCGCCGGTGGTAGTCGCTGCGGCTGAGGCCCACCTCGAGCTCCAAGGCAGCAGCCAGCGCCGCCAGCACCAGAAGCTCCGCGGCGGCGCTGGCGCGCGGTGCCAGGCCCAGCGGCCCGCCCTCCCGCGCCACTCCCGCATCGAGGCACACCTCGCAGATGCCGCCCAGCCAGGAGTCGGGGCGCCCCGTCACGCAGAGTATGCGCGCACCCATGTCCAGGGCCGCCGTCACGCTGGCGCGCAGCTCCCGGGTGTCGCCACTGTTGCTGACGGCAATCAGCGCATCGCCCTCCACCAACTGCCCCGCGCTGCCGTGGCTGGCCTCGGTGCCGTGCAGGAAAGTGGCCGGCGTGCCCGTGGACGCCAGCAACGAGGCCGCGTAGCGCGCCAGGTATTCGGGCTTGCCGACGCCCGTCACGTGCACCCGGCCGCCACCCGCGCGCACCTCGCGCAATACCACGAGGGCAGACTCGAAGTCGGATACGTCGAGGCGCGCACGCAGCGCCGCCAGCTCCTCGAGGGTCACATCCATGCTGCGTAGCGCTTCGGCGGCTGGGCTCACGTCGGACCGCGTAGTGGGTAAGGGGGCGAGCGCGAGTTCCGAGCCCGTGTAGAGGGCCATGACCCGCGCCCTCGCTTCGTCCGGCCGCTCGGGAAAGGCGCCGATCTGCTCCACGCAGGCGGCCCCGCAGGCGTTGCCGAGCGCCGCGGCCTGCCTCCAGTCGAGTCCGTAGTGGAGCCCCGCCAGCAGGCCTCCCAGGAAGGCATCGCCGGCACCGGTGCTATCCACCGCCTTGACGGGACGGGAGGCCACCCAGCCCACGAAGCCCGGCGCAGCCACCGCGCAGCCCGCGGCGCCGTCCGTCACCACCACGGCATCGTTCGCGAAGCGTTCACGGAGCGCAGTGGCCAGAGCCAGGGCATCATCCTCGCCCGTTTCCAGCAACTCCTGGGCAGCGCTTCGCGCGGGCTTCAGCAGATCGGCCTCGCGCAACACCGCCGTGAGTAGGGTCGCGTCGCCCAGGCCCGCAGCGATGGCCTCCGCGGGCGGTACGTCGAGGTCGAGCACCGTGGGGATACCCGCCGCGCGCGCCAGCGCCAGGGCCTCGCGGACCGCAGTCAGTGGCAACTGGGAAACCTCCGTGGAGAGCCGCGCTCCCCGGCGCAAGAAGGCTTCGTGCCGACGCACGTGCGAGGCCTCGGTCTCCGAAGTGGCACCGGGCGCCATGTAGATGGCGCGCTCGCCTGCATCATCGACGAAGATCTCCGCGAGCGAGCTGGCGCTGCCGTCCAGCGCGATGTCGCGTTCGATCCCCGCCCGGTCCATCGCGTCGCGCAGGAAGTGCCCGCCCGCATCCGCAGCCTGGCGGCCGAAGATCCCCACCCGCAGACCCAGGGCCGCCGCCCAACCCAGGTGATTGAGGACCACGCCGCCCACGTGTCGACGCACCGGGCCGGCGTCTTCTACGTCGCGCAGGATCGCCTTCTGCTCGGCACCGAGCAGGCGGGGGGCACGGTGGACGCGGTCGACCACCATGCTGCCGATGCCCACCAGGTCGAGGGACCGAGCACTCACGGCTGCCAACCCCCGAGCGCCGGACGTGAAACGAAGGCCTCGCCGAGTCGCTCGCGCGCCGACCCCCACAGCGCTTCGAAGGCGGCATCGAAGCGCGCTGCATCGTCGGCACCGAGCACCGCGCTGCCGGCCGCCACCTCCGCGCTACCGATCACCCCGAGCCTCTGGAGCGCGCGTTTATAGCAGGCGATACTGCAAGGCCGGCCGGCGGCCCGAACCGTTAGACGGAAGGCGCCAAGAAACTCCCGGAGCTGTGTCATGCGCTCCGCGTCCCCCGCCCGGCAGGCCTGCCAGGCGCGCGCCCACTCCCGGGGCAGTACGTTGGCGGGGCCCGCCACCACTCCCGTGGGCAGGCCTCCGCGCAGGCGCCAGCGGTTCCAATGTTCGGCCACGGCACCCAGCAGGCCCTCCCGGGGGCGGAAGAGATCGAAGATCAGCATCGCGCTGCCCACGTAGATCCCGAACTCCCCGCGTTCCCGGAACCCCGCGGCTGCCTTCGTGTAGTTGCCCAGTACGCGCCGCGGCGCCGTCACCTTGATGCCCCGGACGAAGTCGAGGCGCGACATCGCCTTGACCTGTCGCGTCCGGATGTGGGGGATCTTGGGATCCACCGCGATATCCGCATTATCGTATAGGTACACCGGGATGCGACGCCTGCGAGCGTCCAGCAGATCCGCGACATCGCGGCACACGAAGCGCACGGGATCATCCACACCGGAGATCGAGAGCGGTGCCAGCACCGCGGCATCGGCACCGTGCTGCATCGCGAAGTCCAGGTTCTCGAGGGTCTCCCCGGGGCTGTGTGCAGTAATACCCGCCCAGCACTCCACGGGACGCGTGGCACCGAGTTCGAGGGCTGCGTTGGCCTTGGCGACCTCCTCCGCACAGACCTGTACCACCTGCTGGCGCACGCGGTTGTCCACACGGTTCCATTCGCCGGTGGTCCCCGCCGCGAAGATCACGTCGGCGCCATCACCCTCCTGCAGGAGGTAGCGGACCAGCGCACGTTGTTGATCCTCGACGAGGCCGCCGGCGTCGTCGAGCACAGTAACCGCGGGGATCGAAAGCCCCGGGCACGGCCGAGATTCCTCCACGGAACGCAGGACAGACCTCCGCTGGAAACCGTTTCAGCGTAGGGCATTGCCCTCTCTGCGCAAAGCACGGGACACCGGTCGCGCGCGGCTTCCGGAACTCCTGCGAGCCCTCGTCTGGCCGCACGTGGTGCGGGACGAGCGGGTGCTAGAGGGTCTCGAAGAAGTAGGTGAGCTTCACCTGCAGCGCGGTGGAGAGCTTGTGGAGTGTCGACAGGGAGGCCGCGCTCTTGCCCAGCTCGATCTGGGAGATCAGGCTCACCGACAAACCGGTGCGGTTCGCCACCTGCTTGAGGGTCAGACCCAGGCCGTTGCGCAGCGCTCGAAGGCGCTCCCCCAACACCTGATTGAGACGCGTCTCGAGATCGACCAGAAGGCCCTTCTCACGGATCGCCTGATCGACGACGTGCTGTAGCTCTTCGGGCGGGACGGGCTTGCTCAGGTAGTCGAGCGCACCGATCTTGAGCACGCGAACCGCGGTCGCCGCGTCGGGCGCCGCGGTGGTGGTGATCACGCAGATATCGGAATCCGTAGCGCGGAGTTTCGCAAGCAGCTCGAGGCGCTCCTCGACGGGCGGTGAGACGTCGAGCACCACCAGCGGGAAGCGGCCATTCTTGACCTCCTCGACCGCCAGCGCGACTTCGGTGGTCGCCTGCACGTGATGCCCCGCGTCGCCCAGCAGTTCCTTGTACTCAAGAACCACGGACTCCTCGGGATCTACCACGAGAATGTTGAGACCTTCGGCGTAGGCCATTTTTTCCTCCCCCGAGCACGGCCCGGAACGACGCGCCCGCTAGTTGCTGGGAGCGCCCCGCGCGTCGCTGGGGCTCCCCTCACGCCCTTGTCGGCAGCACGCAGGTATTCCTGTAGCCCGCGATTATTCGCTGATCGCGCGATCTCCAGGTCCCCCAAGGGGCGGGCGGGGTAGGCGCGGCGCGGCGGGAGCGGGCACTTCGTGGTCACCGAGAAGCCAGGCAGGGGCAGCATCGGTCGGGGCTGCGCCCCGCACTTCGAGAACGGCTCGAAAGCCTCCGGGCTCCAGGATCTCGATCCAGGCCGGCAAGCGCAGCGGCTCGAAGAGCATCGGGGGACCGAGTCGGTACGTGACCCCATCCGGAGTGACCACCCGCACCGGCTCGTGGGTCTGCAAATCGCTCCACAGTGAGGCTCGAGTCCCTTCGAGCCCGACGGTGTGCAGGTCCTGCCGGCCACCCAGCACGTAGCAGTCCCGGTCGTCGAGGCGGCCCAGACTCAATGCGTCCGCGTCCACCCCGAGCCCTTCGAGTTCCGAGCGCAGCGACCTCCCGGAGTCCGCCTGCAAGAGGAAGAGCGGGGGCAGCAGGCGATGGAATACCGGCTGGGGTAGGCCATCCCGGCGGATCGTGTACTCGGACCCCTGCCGCTGGTGGATCTCCACGGATTCCGCCGCGTCGCGCACCACCAGCCGAGCGCTTCCTGCGGGGTACGAGATCAGCACCCCGTCAGACGGGGGGTTCCCGTCCACACGCAGTTGGACCTCGATGCGCAATGGCTGCGCGCGGCCCGCTGCGCGATTCGCGTCGGCAACGGCGCCTGCCACCCGTTCCGGCTGGGGGACCACCCCCTGGGCGAGCGGCGCCAGTCCGGCCAGAACGACCAGGAGCAGGGCGGCGCCGGCGGATCGCCCGGACATCAGCGGCCGGCGCCCGCCAGGCATCCCCGCCCCGCGTAGGCGGCGTCATCGCCGAGTTCGGCTTCGATGGCCAGCAGCCGGTTGTACTTGGCGATGCGATCCGAGCGCGACAGGCTGCCGGTCTTGATCTGTCCACAGCCGGTGGCCACCGCAAGGTCCGCGATGCTGGTGTCCTCGGTCTCGCCGGAGCGGTGCGAGACCACCGCCGAGTAGCCCGCCTCTCGCGCCAGCCGCATGGCTTCCAAGGTCTCGCTCAGGGTTCCGATCTGGTTGAGCTTCACGAGGATCGCGTTGGCCACGCCGCGCTCGATCCCCTCGCGCAGGATGTCCGGGTTGGTGACGAAGAGATCATCCCCGACCAACTGCACGCGCTCCCCGAGCCGCGCGGTGAGATTCTTCCAACCCGCCCAGTCCGCCTCGTCGAGACCGTCCTCGATGGAAACCACCGGGTAGTGGGTCACCCACTCCTCCCAGAAGGCGATCATCCCCTCGGTATCCACGCTGCGGCCCTCGCCGCTGAGCGCGTAGACACCGCCGTCGTGGAACTCGCTAGCGGCGGGGTCCAGCGCGATCGCGATGTCCTCGCCTGGCCGGTAGCCCGCCGATTCGATGGCCCGCAGCACCCACTCGATGGCCTCGCGGTTGCTCTCGAGGTTGGGCGCGAAGCCCCCCTCGTCTCCCACCGACGTCACATGGCCCTTGGCGGCCAGCAACTCGCGAAGCGCGTGGAAGGTTTCGGCCCCCCAACGCAGCGCCTCGCTGAAACTGGGGGCTCCGATCGGGAAGAGCATGAACTCCTGGAGATCCACGGTGTTGTCCGCGTGCGCGCCACCGTTGATGACGTTCATCATGGGCGCGGGCAGCAGGCGCGCCGAGTCCCCGCCCAACAACCGGTAGAGGGGAAGCCTGGCACTGGCCGCCGCCGCGTGGGCGGCCGCCAGTGAGACGCCCAGCAGGGCGTTGGCGCCCAGACGCGACTTGGTGTCGGTCCCGTCCACCTCGAGGAGCACGCGGTCGAGCGCCGCCTGCTCGGCGAGCCCTCCGAGCGCCAGCCCGGTAACCGCATCCGCCAACTCACCGTTCGCGTTGGCGACGGCCCGCGTCACCCCCTTGCCCCTGTAGCGCTGCGCGTCTCCGTCGCGCAGCTCGAGGGCCTCGCGTGCGCCCGTGGAGGCGCCAGAAGGCACCGCAGCCACGCCCCTTGAACCGTCGGAAGCGCTGATCTCCACGGAGACCGTGGGGTTTCCCCGCGAGTCCAGGATCTCGCGGGCCTGAACCGCTGTGATCTCGACGGACACCGGTCTCTGCCTCCCGAACGACTGGGGACTGGCGGGAAGACTAGGCGATCTCTCCCCCCCCAGCGTCGGCGCGCGCGGGAGGAAACTGGGGGACGAGCAGGGGCACGCCGTCGGGACCCGCCAACACGCGCGCGTCGATCCCGAAGGCCTCGCGGAGCCAGCGCGGCTGCATGACCTCCGCGGGGGGCCCCACCGCCACCACCTCCCCCTCGGCGAGCAACGCCAAGCGGTCGCAGACCCGGGCCGCCAACTCCAGATCGTGGGAAACCACCAGGGCGCTGCCCCCCGCCGCCGCGAAGTCGCGCACGTGCGCGAGCAGTTCGATGCGCCTGCGCAGATCGAGATGCGCGGTGGGCTCATCGAGCAGGAGCACCTTCGGCTGTTGAGCGAAAGCCCGCGCGGCCACCACCAGCTGCCGCTCCCCCCCGGAGAGTTCCAGCATGGAGCGGTCCGCCAAGGCGAGGATCCCCAACCGCTGCATCGCCTCACGCGCCCGCGCGACGTCCTCTCCCGCGTCCAGCCCAAAGCGGCGCGCGTGGGGAGAGCGACCCATCAGCACCACCTCACCGGCCCGGAAGGGAAAGGGAATGCTCACATCCTGGGGGACCACCGCCAAGCGGCGCGCCAGTTCCCGGGGCGCCAACGCGTGGCCGGGATCGCCCAGCACCCGCACCTCTCCGCGCTGTGCGCGCAGCACCCCCGAGGCCACTCGCAGCAGCGTGGTCTTGCCTGCGCCGTTTGCCCCTGCCAGCGCCAGGATCTCCCCGGGCGCCAGTTCGAGGCTGACACCACGCAGCACCTCGCGCACCCCCAGTCGCAGCGCGACGTCATCGAAGACCAGGGCGGGCACGGCACTCATGGCGCGAAGGCGCGCGCGTGGTGGCGCCGCAGCAACAGCAGGAAGAGCGGTCCGCCGAGCAGCGCCGTGATGGCGCCCACCGGAAGTTCTCGCGCTCCCAGCAAAGTGCGGGCGACCGTGTCACAGATCACCAGGAAGGCGGCGCCGGCCAGCGCCGCCGCGGGCACCAGCAGCCGGTGATCCGGGCCGACCAGCAGGCGCAGCAGGTGCGGAACGATCAGGCCCACGAAACCCACCAGACCCGCGACCGAAACCGCGGCCCCCACCAGCAGCGAATTGGCGAGCAGCAGCACGCGCTGCTGGCGGGCCACGTCCACACCCAGCTGGCGCGCGGCCTCCTCGCCCAGGGCGAGCAGGTTCAGCGCGCGGCCCGCGGGCCAGGCCACGGCCAGGGCAATCACCAGGAAGGCCGCCACCCAACCTGCGAGATCCACCCGGGCCGCCGAGAGGCTCCCGATCAGCCACAAGAAGATGCGGTTGCCCTCGCCAAAGCCCGCGAGCGACGCCAGGAATACGATCCCCGCCGACGCGAAGGCATTGAAGACCACGCCGGTGAGCAACAAGTGGGTGGCGGACACGAAGCCGCGGACGTTGGCGATCGCGTAGAGGAGCACGGTGGCGAGCACCGCGCCCGCGAAAGCTGCCAGCGGCACCGCCCCAGCAGCCAGGCCCAGCGAAGCCCCGAGTGTGAGCGCCGCGATGCCGCCGAGGGCGGCACCGCCCGAGACGCCGAGCACGTAGGGGTCGGCGAGGGGGTTACGGAGCAGCGCCTGGAAGAGAACCCCCGCCACGGCCAGGGACGCCCCCACCAACGCCGCCAACAGCACCCGGGGAACGCGCACTTTTCGCACGATGTCGTTGACCGCGGGAGTCGCCTCGGCGTTCAGCAGCGAGGACACGACCTGCTCGGGGGAGAGGTCGGCGGGGCCAGTGAGCACGCCGATCACCATCGCCGCCAAGGTCAGTACCAGCAGCGCAGAAAGCACCCCCAGCACGCGCCCGGCGGACAGGACCCTCAACGCGCGGCCCCCGCGTCCCCGGACGCATTCGATCGTTCCGGCAGCAACGCACGCAGGCTCGCGAGCGCCGCGTCGGGCCGCGGACCCGGCAACGTCAACTCGAGGGCCGCAACGGCCACCACCCCACCGCCCACCACGGCGGGGAGCGATGGCCAGCGCGACCAGTAAGCAAGCGCGGACTCTCTCTCCTCACTGGCGTCCAGGATCAGATCGGGAGCCGCGGCGATCAGCCACTCCACGGAGACCCGGGGATAGGGGCTCTCGAAGCCCCCGGCCAGGTTCTCGAGGCCCGCCGCGAAGAGCATGCGGTCGATGAAACTGCCGCCCCCCACCACGAAGAGCGGGTCGCGCTGGAGCACCAGCACGGTGCGCGGCCGCGATGCCACAATGCTCTCGGCTTCGGCCCTCCGGAAGGCCTCCCGAATCTCCGCCACCCTCGCACGCGCCCGCTCGAGGCGACCCACCCGCTCGCCCAGCGTTTCGATGCATGCCAGCAGTTCAGAGAGACTGGTGTTGGGCAGGGCCAGCACCTCGATGTCCAGTGCCTCGAGTCGCTCCTGCAGGCTGCGCTGCTCCGCGCCGGGCACCAGCACCACCAGGTCCGGTTCGAGGGCCACGATGGCCTCCAGGCTCGGGTTGAAGAGGCCGCCGACCCGGGGCTGCCCCTCGACCGCTGGGAGCATCCGGAGCGACCGGTCATCCACTCCCACCAGCAGCTCCTCGGCGCCCAGTTCCAGCAGGATGGCGGTGAGCGCCGGGCCCAGCGACACCACGCGGGGATGCCCGTCGGCCGCAGCGGGCGCGCCCAGCGCCACGGCCCCGAGAATGGCGAGAAGTGCGACCAGCGGGTGGGACACCGCCGCAGCTTAGCGGCCGCTCTCGCGGTCGGCGGGCCCCGGCAGCCGGCCCGCCGCGGCGGCCGACGAGATGGGCCCGGCGGCCACTTCGCCGCCGGGCCCCAGGGAGCAAACGCCGCTAGTTGCGCTTCGCGGTGGTCTTGCCCTGCAGGGTCACGTACGCACGCAGCTCCTCGAGCCCGGTAGCGCCGATGCCCTGGACGGCCAGCAGGTCGTCGACCTGCTCAAAGCGCCCGCGGAGTTCTCTCAGTTCCACGACGGCCCGGGCACGGGCCGAGCCAATGCCCGGCAGCAGTTCCAGCTGATCGGGCGTAGCGGTGTTGATGTTGACGGTGCCGGCCAGACGGAAAGCCTCCCCGCCCAGGGCGGACACTCCTCCGAGCAGCAGGGCCAGCGCGAGCGCCGTTGCGCCCGCTCTTCGCGTTCCATGGGTCATCTCGTTCTCCTGGGACCTGTGGACGGGGCGAGAGCGGTGCACGCGCCGTGCGCCGGCGCGAACGAGAGGCTGGGAGNTCAGTGATCTCGGGCCACCGAGAACTCGGCGGCCGCCAGCAGATCTCGCTTGGCGTCGCTGTCCGGAAAGGCCGCGATGGCCGTCGCCGCGCGTGCAGCGTGCTCCTCGGCGCGACGCACGGTGTCCTCGATGCCCCGGTAGCGGCGCACGGCGCGGAGCACGTCGGCGATCTCCCGCTCAGCGGTGTCGCCCGGGGCCGCCGCCTGCTCGGCGACCGCCTTGAGGTAACCCTCCATGGCGTCGCGCTCCGCCACGTCGCAGCGCTTCAGGGTGAGCAACAGCGGCAGGGTGACCTTGCCCTCGCGCAGATCGCCCAGCGGGCGTTTCCCCAGCGCGTCCGCGCCCGCCTGGTAGTCGAGCGCATCGTCGCGCAGCTGGAAGGCCAGGCCCAGCTCGCGGCCGAACTCCGCCAGTTTGCGACGCTCGGCGCGGGTGACCCCACCCAGGATGGCCCCGCACTCGCACGCGCACTCGAGCAGCGCCGCGCTTTTGGCCTCGATGACCGCGAAGTAGTGGGCCTCGGTGACGCTGGGATCGAAACTGCGCTCGAGCTGCAGGAGTTCGCCCTCGGAGAGGCGCCTGATGGCCTCGGCGAAGAGCCAGATGATGTCGGGATCGCCGTCCTCCACCACCAGCGAGCAGGAACGCGCGTACAGGAAGTCGCCGCCCAATACCGCGCGCCGGTTTCCCCATAGCGAGTTCGCGGAGGGCTGGCCGCGGCGCAGATCGGAGACGTCTACGACGTCGTCGTGCAGCAGGGTGGCGGTGTGCAGCAGTTCCACGGCGGCGGCCACGTCCACGCGGCGCGGACCCGTGTAGCCGCACATCTCCGCACACAGGAGCAACAGCGTGGGGCGCATCCGCTTACCCCCGGAGCCGAGCACGTGCTCCCCGAGCGCACCGATCATGGGACTCGCGGAGCCCAACTGGTCGCGCATGGTGCGGTCTACCAGCGAGAGCGGTACGCGCAGGCGCGACAGCGCTGCGGAAAAGTCCGCGGAGCCGATGGGGGGGGGCCTCACGCATCGCAGGCTAGCTGGCGACGGCCGCCTTGTCAAAGCAGAAACTTGAAAAAAATGAATGATTCCCAGCTGTTAACGGGAGTTCACGTCGAGCCGGACCGGCCCTCGGCACGTAGCCAGGCCAGCGCGGCGGCGAGGTCCCGCACGCCTACGAGCGCTTGCGCGGGGGCGCCTCCCAGGAGTTCCGAAGCTCCCTCCGGCAACAGTACGCGGCGAAAACCAAGACGCAGCGCCTCCGCGACGCGCAGGTCGCTGCGCGCCACGCGGCGGATCTCGCCCCCCAGCCCCACCTCGCCGCAGGCCACCACGTCGTCGGGCAACGGGATATCCAGGCGGCTGGAGGCAAGCGCCAGGGCCAGCGCCAGGTCGGCGGCGGGTTCGCCCACGCGCACGCCCCCCACCGCGTTCACGTAGACGTCGCGCGACGCCAGGTCGACCCCCGCACGGCGTTCCAGCACCGCCAGCAACAGGGCCACGCGGCCGTCCTCCACGCCGATGGCGGTGCGGCGCGCGGTGCCGTAGCCCGCGGGCGCCACCAGCGCCTGGATCTCCACCAGCATGGGGCGGGATCCCTCCAGCAGCGGCACCACGCAGGAGCCCGGAGCGCCACCGCTGCGCTCGGCGAGGAAGAGTTCGCTGGGGTTCTCGACCGCCTCGAGCCCCGACGCCCCCATGCGGAACACCCCAACCTCCTGAGTGGAGCCGAAGCGGTTCTTGTGCGCGCGCAGCAGGCGGAAGGCATGACCGCGGTCTCCCTCGAACTGCAAGACCACGTCGACCAGGTGCTCGAGGACGCGGGGCCCGGCAATCGATCCCTCCTTGGTGACGTGACCCACCAACACCAGCGCCGCACCCTGGACGCGCGCTGCCGCCGCCAGCAGCGACGCGGACTCGCGGACCTGGGCGACCGAGCCCGGCGCGGATTCCACGCGCGCGGTGCGCAGCGTCTGGACCGAGTCCACCACCACCACCGCGGGGTCGAGTTCGCGCCAAGGCCCCGCCAGCTCCTCGACCCGGGTCTCGGCCAACACCGCCAGGTTGACGGGCAGGGCGGGCAGGCGGTCGGCGCGCAAGCGGATCTGCTCGGGGCTTTCCTCTCCGGCCACGTAGAGCACCCGCGCGCCGTCGGGTAGCGCCGCGGCCAGCTGCAGGGCCAGCGTCGACTTGCCGATGCCCGGTTCCCCGGCCAGCAGCAGCACCGAGCCCGGCACCAGCCCACCCCCCAGTACCCGGTCGAGTTCCGGGATGCCCGTGGGCAGACGAGGCGCCTGCTCGGGGTCGATCTCGCCCAGGGGCAGCGGTTTGGGGGCGGCGTCGCTGGCGTCGGCCAGCAAGTTGGGCGTGGCCGACTCCGCGCTGGCGCCGCCCGTACGCTCCTCCTGCAGCGTCGACCAGGCCCCGCACTCCGGACAGCGCCCCATCCAGCGCGGCTGCTGGGCCCCGCATTCCGTGCAGGCGAAGATGCTGTGCGGCTTGGCCATCCGCCCAGCAGTGTATCGGGACTCGCGGCCCGGCACTGTGTAAACCAAGTTTCACGAATCGGTTGACAGCCTCCTGGAGCGGTTTACCGTCCTGCCGCGGAGTCACGGCGGAGACCCGCCGCGCCCCCAATCCGAGAGGAGTCCCCGTGCCCGATCCCTGCTCGATTTACGCGGAGCGCGCGCTGCGCGACCAACCCCCCAGCCCCGAAGAGGCGCTGCGCGTGCTCGATGACGCGAGCCTCGAGCTGCTACCGCTCCTGCAGGCCGCCTTCCAGCCCCGCTACGCGCACTTCGGGAAGCGCGTCATGGTCCACGTGCTCAACAACGTGCAGAACGGCCTGTGCCCCGAGGACTGCGGGTACTGCTCGCAGTCGCGGGATTCCAAGGCGCCCCTGCGCGCCTACGCGATGAAGCCCGAGGAAGAGATCCTGCGCGAGGCCGAGGCCGCTGCCCACGCCGGTGCCAGCCGTTACTGCATGGTGCTTTCGGGCCGCGGTCCCACGCTGGCGTATACGCGCCGCCTCGCCGACGTAATCCGCGCCGTGAAGCAGCGCTACCCCGTGGAGGTCTGCCTCTCGGTGGGCCTGCTCGGCGACGAGCACGCCCGCATCCTGGCTGACGCGGGCCTCGACCGCCTCAACCACAACCTGAACACCAGCGCCTCCCACTACCCGAGCATCTGCAGCACCCACGACCACCAGGACCGGGTCGACACCTTGAAGGCCGCCCAGCGCAACGGCATCGGGACCTGCAGCGGCATCATCATGGGGATGGGGGAGGGCTCCACGGACCTCGTGGAGGTGGCCTTCGAGCTGCGCGAGCTGGAGGTGCCCTCGATCCCGGTGAACTTCCTGATCCCCATCGAGGGCAACCCGGTGACCGACGACGGCTCGCTCACCCCGGAGCGTTGCCTGCGCGCGCTGTGCCTGATGCGGCTGGTGAACCCGCGGGCCGAGATCCGCGTGGCAGCGGGACGCGAAGGCCACCTGCGCGGATTGGAAGCCCTGGCGCTGTGGCCCGCCAACTCGCTCTTCGTGGAGGGCTACCTGACCACGCGCGGNGACGACGTGAACGACACCTACCGGATGATCCGCGAGGCCGGCTTCGAGGTGGCGGGCAATGCCGGGCAACCGGCGCCGGAATCCGCGTCGCCGTCGGGCTTCCGCCTGCCGGGCGAGGCGCCGCTCCTCAAGCCCGAGATCGTGAGGCCGTGAGCCTCGCCGCCCTGGCAGCGCGGACGCTCGAGGAGCTCCACGCGGACGGTACGCACCGGCGGATGCGGGTGCTCGACGGCGTACAGGCGCCGCGCATGCGGGTGGACGGCCGCGAGGTGCTGCTCTTCGCGGGCAGCAACTACCTGGACCTGGCCGCCCACCCGGAGGTGGCGGGCGCCGCCGCCCGGGCGGCCCGGGAGCTGGGCTGCGCGGCCGGCGGCTCGCGGCTCATCAACGGCAACCTGGCACTCCACGAGGCCTTCGAGGCCGAACTCGCGACATTCCTGGGCAGCGAATCCGCGCTGGTCTTCGCGACCGGTTACATGGCCAACGTGGGGGTCATCCCCGCGCTGGTCGGGCCCGAGGACGAAGTGGTCTCGGACGCGTTGAGCCACGCCTCCATCGTAGATGGCTGCCGGCTCTCCCGCGCCCGCGTCAGCGTCTTCCCACACGCGGATCTGGACGCCGCCGAGCAGCGCCTGCGGGAGGCCGCGGAGCGCTCCGGCCGGGTATTGCTGGCAGTGGACGGGGTCTACAGCATGGACGGGGACGTGGCCCCGCTCCGCGAACTGGTGGCGCTGGCCCGCCGCTATGGAGCCATGCTGCTGCTCGATGACGCCCACGGCACGGGCACGCTGGGCCCCAAGGGGCGTGGCAGCGCGGAGTGGTTGGGGGTCGACTCGGGCGTCGACGTGCACATGGGCACCCTCGGCAAGGCACTGGGCTCTTTCGGCGCTTTCGTTGCCGGCACCGCGAGGCTCCGCGAACTGCTGGTCAACACCGCGCGTTCCTTCATCTTCAGCTGCGCGCTGTCGCCCCCCCAGGTGGCAGCCGCGCGCGCCGCCCTGGGCCTGGTGGACCGCGAACCCTGGCGCCGGGAGCGCCTGCAGGCCAACGCGGCGCGCCTGCGGGCGCGCCTCGCCGAGCGTGGGATCGACACCGCGTCCAGCACCACGCACATCGTGCCGGTGATCGTCGGCGACAACGCCGCTGCCATGGCGCTCTGCGAGGGCCTGCTGGAACGAGGCTTCTACGCCCAGGGAATCCGTCACCCCTCGGTGCCCCGGGGCAGCGCTCGCCTGCGCATCACCCCCATGGCCACCCACAGCGAGGCCGAGATCGACAGCCTGGCGGAGAGCCTGGCGGCCCTCTGGACCCGGACTGCGTGAGTGGCGCCGCGCGGCCCGGGGCGTGGCCTCTTCGTCACCGGGACGGACACCGGCGTGGGCAAGACGCGGGTGGCGTGTGCGCTGCTAGGGGCGCTGCGCGCGCGCGGTCTGCGAGTGGCCGCCATGAAGCCGGTGGAAACCGGGGTGGGGGAGCGGGGGCCCCTGGACGCGCTGGCGCTCCGCGAGGCAGCCGGCGGCGAGAGCCCGTTGGACGACATCTGCCCCGAGCGCTTCGAGTTGCCCGCCGCCCCCAGCGTGGCAGCCGCCGCGGAGGGACGCCGCGTCGATTTCGCCCGCATCGACGCCGCCTACCAGCGCTTGCGCGCTACCCACGATGTCGTCGTGGTGGAAGGAGCGGGCGGCCTGCGGGTTCCCATCGACGCCGGCATCGACATGGCGGGCCTCGCCAAGCGCTTCAATACACCCATCCTGCTGGTGGCCCGGGCGGCCCTGGGAACCTTCAACCACACGCTGCTGAGCCTGGAAGCGCTGGACCGCGAGCAGCTCGGGGTGCTGGGCGTGGTGATCTCCCATACCCAGGGCCGGCTCGGCGACGCCCACGCCCGCAACCTCGCTGCCCTGAAGGATCGGCTCGACGCGCAACTGCTCGGTGAGATCCCGCCCCTCGAGCCCGGGGCCTCGGTGCCGCCGAAGTGCCTCGATGTCGACACGCTGTGGAGCCGCTTCGAGCGACTCAGCGGAAAGGCCCGCGACGACTGAGCGGAGAAGCCGCCCCGGTCTCAGCGCGTGGAGGGTCCAAACAAGCAACGGCCTCCCACCCAGGTCTCGTACACCGTCCGGTCCGGGTCCAGCACCACCAGATCGGCCCGGGCTCCCACCCGGAGACTGCCTCGCTCTCCCTCCACGCCGATCAGGCGCGCGGGCCGCAACGTGCAGGCTGCGACCGCCTCCAGGATGGGGAGCTCCGCGAAGCGCTCCAGGTTGCGCAATGCCTCGTCCATGTGGAGACGGCTGCCCGCCAGGGCACCCGATTGCGTGCGCCAGGCCGCGTCGGCGGCGTGCAATGCACCGGAGCCGAAGCTCGTATCCCCGGCAGGCGGCACCAACTGATCGGTGATCGCCAGCAATCGCTCCGCGAGCGCCCGGGCCGCGAAGCCGAGGGTAAGCGGGTGGACGTGCACGCCGTCGCAGATCAAATCGGCGCTGAGCCGCGAATCCGCCAACGCTACGCCCGCCAGTCCCGGCTCTCGGTGGTGAAAGGCCCCCATCGCGTTGAAGAGGTGCGTGACATGACGCGCCCCAGCCTCGACGCCGCTCAGCGCCTGCTCCGTGGACGCGCAGCTGTGGCCCAGGGCGGCCACCACGCCGCGCTGGGCGAGCCGCTCCAGCAGGCGCGTCGCGCCCTCCAACTCCGGCGCCAGCGTCACCATGCGGATGCTGCCTGCACCCGCCGCCAGGATCGTCTCGGCCTCCGATTCGTCGTAGGGNCGGATCCCAGCGCGCGGCTGCGCGCCCGCCGCGTCCGGNTGAATCCANGGGCCTTCCAGGTGCACGCCGAGCGGCTGCGCGCCCGGCGGCGCCTCGGCCTGCGCGGCCAGCAGGCCCTCGAGGCGGTCCACCAGTTCCGCGGGCGCCCAGGCCACCGTGGTCGCCAGGTAGCCGGTGGTTCCATGGGTCACCAATGACGCGGCTTCTCGCATCGCGTCATCGAGCCCTCGCGCGTCGAAGACGAGGCCGCCGTGGTAGTGGACATCCAGAAAGCCCGGCGCCAGCATGCGGCCACCCAGCCGGTGGCGCCGCGCATCGGGCGAGTTCGCGCCGGCCGGCAGCCGCGCGCGGATCCGACCGTCCTCGATGAGCAAGCTGCCGGGCTCCGGGGCCCCAGCTTCGGGATCCAACAGGATCGCGTCGTCCAGCAGACAGCGCATGCGCGTGCATCGTAGGTCAAGCGCTGTCGCCCCGCGTTGGGGCGGATACACCTCAATTCGATCCGGAGATCTACCGATGCCACTGGGGAGAGGACACCCCCTTGGAGCTCGCGGAAGCCAAGATCGACCGGCTCGACACCAAGCTCGGCCAGTTAGGCCGAGAGTACGAGCAATATTTCCTGGGGCTGCGGCCGCGCGAGCCGATTCCCCTGAAGGGAGAGGTGAGGGCGCTGATCGCCCAACTCGCGGACCAGAGACTCATCAATACCGCCCTCAAGTTCCGCCTGGGGAGCCTCTCGGCCCGCTATCAGGCCATGCAGCGGCGCTGGGACGACGTGTTGCGCCAGATCGACGAGGGCAGCTACGCGCGTCACCAGTTTCGAGCGTCGCTCCAGCGTCGCGGCCAGCCTCCGGCAAAGCCTGTTCCCGCCCCCGCGCCGGGACCCCAGGGTCTCTTCGAGGACTACCTCGATGCGCGTCTGGCGTGTGGACAGAGCACGGCGGGGCTTTCCGCCGAGCAGCTCTCCCACAGCCTGGACGCCCAGCGCGAACAGCTGCAGGAGCGTTTCGGGGCCGACGTCGAGTTCCAGTTCCGGGTGGCCGTGGAGGATGGCCGCGCGAAGCTCAAGGCCCGGCGGGTCACGCACTGAACGTCGCCCAGGCTCGCGGCGCCCGGCGCCACGCGCTCTCGGCAGCCGACTAGCCGGAGAAGAACTTCGCGATGGTGGCCTGGATGGCCAGAGCGGCGCCGCGTGGGTCGGCGGCGTCACGAACCGGACGCCCCACCACCAGGTAGTCGGCACCGGCCTCGAAGGCCTGCTCGGGGGTAACCACGCGGCGCTGGTCGTCGCGCCGTTCCAGCGGGCGGATGCCCGGCGCCACCACCAGGAAACCTTCTCCCACGGCCTCGCGCAGCGCCCGCGCCTCGACGCCCGATGCGACCACGCCGTCGCAGCCGTGGGCGATCACGCGCCGCGCGCGCGACACCACCAGCTGCTCGATGGGCCGCTCGATACCCAAATCGCGAAAGTCATCCTCGTCGAGGCTGGTGAGCGCCGTCACCGCCAGTAGCGCGAGCGGACCCTTCTCCTTGCAGGCGGCCTCCACGATGGCTTCGTTGCCGTGTACCGTGGCCATCTGCGCCCCCCGCCCGGCCAACTGCCGCACCGCCGCTGCCACGGTGGCCGGGATGTCGAAGAACTTTAGATCGACGAAGACCTTCTTGTCAGCGTCCACGAGCCGGTCGAGGAGTTCGAAGTAGCCGCCGGCCATGAAGAGCTCGAGGCCGATCTTGTAGAAGCCCGC
>JABSQX010000059.1 GCA_013215615.1 Myxococcales bacterium
CTGCTCGCCCGAGCGGGCGTTCGCGTCACCCTGCTGGAACGCCACACGGACTTCTCCCGCGAGTTCCGGGGCGAAGTGCTGATGCCCAGCGGACTCGAACCTTTCGAACAGATGGGCCTCTGGGAGAAGTTCGACGCGGTCCCCCACGTGCCCATCGCCCAGATCCGGGCCTTCGTGGGCGGCCGGTTGATGCAGGGGCTGGAAATCGACCGCGAGCACTTCGGTCGCTTCGGGCCCCGCTGGGTCTCGCAACCCCCGCTGCTCGAGATGTTGGTCGCCGAGGCGGGGCGTCTGCCGAACTTCTCACTGGAGCGTGGCGCCTCGGTCCGCCATCTCCTTGCGGAGCAGGGGCGCACGTCGGGCGTGGGCATTCTGACGCCCGACGGCGAGCGCGAGGCACGCGCCGACCTGGTGGTGGGCGCAGACGGCCGCACCTCCATCGTGCGACGTCGCTCGGGAGCTTCCGCGCGACCGGACCCCACGCCCATGGACATCGTCTGGCTGAAGCTTCCGATGCACGATTTCGAGGACGACGCGGAAAGGCGCTCGTTTCGAGTCTACGTGGGGGGAGGACACCTCCTGATCGCCGCCCCGACCCCTGACGACAAGTTTCAGATCGCCTGGGTGATCCGCAAGGGAAGTTTCGGCGATCTGCGCGAGCGCGGTCTGCCCGCAGCCATCCATGAAATGGCCCGACACGCCGACCCGCTGCTGGCCGCCCACCTGCGAGCCCACGCAGAGGACGCCATTCAACCCTTCCTGCTCAGCACCGTCTCCGATTACGTGGAAGATTGGGCGGCCCCCGGTCGGCTCCTGATCGGTGATGCCGCTCACACCATGTCCCCGGTGGGCGCACAGGGGATCAACATGGCAATCCGCGACGCGGTGGTGGCCGCGCGCCATCTCGGCCCGGTTCTGGCAGGGGATGCCTCGCACGCCGACATCGACCGGGCCGCCGCCGCAGTGCAGGCGGAACGCAGCCACGAGATCCGGGCGATCCAGAAATTGCAGCGGCGCGCCCCGCCGGTGATCCTGAACGATTACTGGTGGAATCGGGCGCTGCTCTCGATCCTCCCCCGCTTCGCGCGAGGGCAGATCCACCGCCCCCGCAACAGTGGCGTCTTCGGCCGCTTCGCGTGGGGGGTGTCGGAAGTCCGCCTGTAGAACGGAGCGCTCAGGTCGATTTCACGAAATTCGCGATGGCTTCCGAGAGTTCCTGGGCGCGGCCCTCCTGGAGAAAGTGGCCGCCGCCCTGGATGGTGACGTGGGGCTGGCCCTCCGCACCCGGTACGCGCTCGCGAAAGACCCGGTCTCCACCGGCGCTGACCGGGTCGTTGTCCGAGAAGGCGCAGAGCAGGGGCTTCTTGCAGCGACCGAAGAACTCCCAGGCGCGCTGGTTGGCGGGCACGGCGGGATCGTCGGGCAGCGTGGGCACGTGGCTGGGCATGGCGCGCGGGCCCATCTTGTATTCCGGCCCCGGGAAGGGCGCCTCGTAGGCGGCCACCTCCTCGGGGGAGAGCGTACGGCCGTCGACGATGCCGGCGATAGGGACGGAGACCGGGAGATCCTCGTTCTCCAGGCACCACTTCTGCCAATAGGCGAAGTTCGCCGGCATGCGCCCGGGTTCGCTGCGCTGCAACGCCTGCATGACCTCCGGCAAGGAGGGCGTAGGGGCCTCCGCGCGGAAGCGACGCACCTCCTCGACGATTTTGGCGCTCACGGCAATCGGAAGGGGCAGCCCGGTATTGGCCAGCACGATGCGGTCGAAGCGCTCCGGGTGGTCGGCGACCATGCGCAGACCGATGAGCCCCCCCCAGTCCTGGCCCATCAGGGTGGCACCGCGCACGTCGTTGGCGACCAGCCAGGCGCCGAGCCACTCGACCTGCCGGTTGTACGAGTAGTCCTCGAGGGCAGCGGGTTTGTCGGAGCGCCCGTAGCCCACCAGGTCGGGCGCGAGCACGCGAAGCCCCGCGTCCGTGAGCAGGGGAACCATGTGCCGGTAGAGGTAGCTCCAGGTGGGCTGGCCGTGGATGCAGAGCACGGTGGGGGCATCCCGCGGACCCTCGTCGAGGTGGTGGATGCGCAGGCTCCCCCCCTCCCCGTCCTCGACTTCCGTGTAGTGGGGCGCGAAGGGATAGCCGGGGAGCTTCTCGAAACGCTCGTCCGGAGTCCGAAGAATCTGCATCCACCGCTCCCGATTCGAAGCGCCCGCGAAAAGGGCAGGCAGGGGCTACCATGCTAGGCATCGTCGCATCGGTGTCAAGCAATCGATTCGAAGGAGAGCCTCCACGTGAAGGTCGAGAACGCGGTCGCCCCCCAGCCCGAACAGGTGAAGGACTTCCTCGCGGTGGAGGGCCCCGTGATGATGGTGAACCTGCTGCGTTTCCGGGAAAAGGCCGCCTATCCGGATGGTCGAGATCCCGATCTCCCCGGCCGCGACGCCTACCTGCGCTATGCGACGCCCATGCGCAAGCTCGTAGAGGCCGAGGGGGGTCGTTTCGTCTTCGGCGCCGATGTCATGGGCCTGCTGCTCGGGGAGGTGGGCGAGGACTGGCACACCGTGGCCATCGTCGAGTACCCGGACTCGAAAACGCTGCTTCGTATCGCCAGCACACCGGAGTTCCACGAGATCGATCACCACCGGCTGGCGGGACTCGAGGGACAACTCAACATCACCTGCCGGGAACGCCCCCTGGGCGAGTAAGGGACTAGCCCACCCGGTGGATTTCTCCGAACTCGCCGAGCGTTACCCGGTGATCTTCTTCGACGCCTTCGGCGTGCTGAAGAACGCCTCGGGCATTCTGCCCGGCACGGCCGCCGTGCTGGAACGCCTGCGCGCCCAGGGCAAGGACCTCTACATCGTGACCAACGACGCCTCGCGCTCGCCTGAGCACATGGCGAAGACCTACGTGCACGGCGAGCACGGTGCGCTGGTTCCCGCCGGGAAGATCCTCTCCTCCGGCCTGCTCGCCAGCGAGTACCTGGCGGAGACCGTCCGCGAGGGCCCGGTCGCGTACCTCGGCACAGAAGCGTCGGCGTTCTTCATCGAGCACGCGGGCCTCCGGGCGCTTCCCGTGAGCGAATGCCGGGAGCAGGACGCCCCGAAGGCCCTGGTGGTGCTCGACGACGAGGGCTTCGACTGGCCGCTCGCGCTGAACCGGAGCCTCAACCTGCTCCGCGAATCCGACATCCCGGTGGTGGTCGCCAACGCGGATCTCGCCTACCCGGTCCGCGGCAACGAAGTGGCCCTGGCCGCAGGCAGCCTCGGGCGCATGCTGGAAGCCGCCCTGGGGCGCGACCTGCTCTTCTTCGGGAAGCCCGAGCCGCGGATGTTCTCCTACGTCTTCGATCAGGCCGCCGCACAGCACCCTGGCCTGCAGCGCGGTGACGTGCTGATGGTGGGCGACACCCTGCAGACCGACATCCTCGGAGCTGAGCGCTTCGGACTGGACACGGCACTGGTGCTCTCGGGAAACACGCCCCCCGCCCGAGCCGAGCAGATGATCGAGGCCTCGGGGATCCGCCCCACCCATCTCTGCCCGTCGATTCTCAGCTGATCACATCGAGCAGGGGCGCGAGCGACATCGCATCGGCGGCGGGCAGGTAGATCTCCAAGGCCTCGTGCTGCAGGCGCGGTGCCACGCTCCACTGGAAGAAGTGCTCACCCACGTGGAGCACGTAGTTGAGGATGAAGAAGCGATAGGCCTCGCGGAGAAAGCGCACCTCCTCCGCAGCCAAGGGCGACACGCCGTGGTAGGCGGCCAGGAAGCGCTGGAAGCGCGGCTCCAGGAACACGTCGGGCGTGTAGCTGAAGTGCGTCTGGTCGCCGCTCTCCCGCACCACCCGGCTCATGGAGTAGAAGTCCAGCACGCGGGGCTCGATGCGGAACCAGTCGTAGTCCCAGCGGCTATAGAGGTGGAGCCCCGTCTCGCGCATCTCCACCGAGAAGTTGCCGATGTTCCAGTCGAGCAGGAGGGGGATCCGCGGAAAGCGGTGGTAGCCCAGGCGCTCTGCGTTGTGGAAGAAGGTGTCGCAGTGGCGTTGCACGAGTGCGGCCTGGGCGCGTGTGAAGCCCCGCCCATCCCGCCAGTGGGGGTCCGCGGCCGCGTCGTAGAGAGCCGCCAGGTCGGACCCCATGGTCTTCCAGGTGGGGTCCAGGCTCTCCGCACAGCGGGCGCTCTCCTGGTGGAGGGCCGCCAGTTCGAGGGCGAGCTCCGAAATTCGGCCCTCTTCCAGCCGACGGGGTAACGGCTCGCGGCGGTCGGCCTCGGCGTAGAAGGCCACCCACTCGCGGCCATCCTGGTAGGTGAAGGCCTGCCCGTCCCGGCAGAGAACCGGAGCCAGGAAGCCCTCGAAGCGCCCGCCTGCGAGCAACTCGATCCAACGAGCGATGCGCTGATGGTCCTGGCGGAAGTGGATGAAGGAGCCGTAAGAGGCCACCTTCGCGAACGCGCAAGTGCCATCGCCCAGCAGCAGCCGATACACGCGGTTGGTCGAGACATTGGGGCTGGCGTCCACGACCTCGCGCAGCTCGCGCTGGTCCCCCAACGCCACCCAGGCCTTGCGGACGATTTCCCAGGCGGCTTCGTTCACGACGCGCGCAAGGGTACGGAAATCTTCCGGCCCGGGGTGCGTCCCGGAACGACCTTCAACCTCCCGCCACCGGCGGGAAGATGTCCACCTCCTGGCCCGGCTGGAGGGGCGTCTCCACGCCCTCGAGCCAGCGGATGTCGCGCCCTCCCACGAAGACGTTCACGCGGCGCGAGAGCCCACCCTCCTCGTCGAAGAGTTGCTCCGAGAGTTCGGGCCAGCGCGAGGCCAGGGCGTCGACGAGCTCCCGCACGGTGGCGCCCTCGGCGAGGGGAATCTCCACGCTGCGGTCGCCCACGATGGGCCGGAGGGTCGCGTAGAAGGAGACCCGCACGCGCTACAGGATGCCCAGATCCTTGAGCTTCAGGTCGGGAACCACCCCTTCCTTCCAACCCCGCGCCGCGTAGTACTCGCCCAGCATGGGGCCGAGTTCCGAGACGTGACCCTTGGAGCCCGCCTGGGTGGAGGCCTCCTCGGTGAAGCGCGCGGGCAGCGTGTCGGAGCCCGGGCCGAAACCCGCGCGGTTGTTGAAGTAGCGCTCGAGGTTGTAGATGCGTTCGCCCGCCAGCATCACGTCGTCGGGGCCAAAGTCGATCCCCATGGCGGTCGCGTACTGCTGCGCGTACTCGGGGGCGCCCTCCGCGAAGGCGCTGAACTTGCAGAGATCGAGGCTGTCCGAGAAGGCATGAAGATCCTGGAAGGTCTTCACCAACTCGCCCTTGCCCCGCCAGGCCAGGGGGTCGGCCTCGATGGGCACCACGCCCAGCTCCGCGGCCGCCACGTAGGCGCGCAGGTGGCACGCGCCGCGGTTGCTGGTCGCGTAGCCGAGCCCCATGCCCTTGAGGCCACGGGGATCGTAGGCGGGCACCGCCTGGCCCTTCACCGCCATGGCGATCTCGGAATGTCCCAGCGCTTCGGCCGCCCGCGCCGGCCCTTCGGCAAGCGCATCGCCTGCACCGTGGCGTCGCGCGATGTCCTCGGTGAGCGCCACCATCGCGGCCGTGTCCCCCCAGTCGAGACCCTGCCCCTGCGGCGCCCAGCCCTGCTCGGTGGCCTCCATCCACATCGAGAACGCGTTCCCCAACTCGATGGGATCCAGGCCCAGGTCGTTGCTCTGGTCGATCAGCTTGGCGACGGCGGCCACGTCGTCGTTGTCGCAGTTGGCACCCAGGCTCCAGGCGGGCTCGTACTCGACGCTCTCCATGTGGAGTCCCGCCCAGGGCCCCTCCTTGATCTCCACCTCCTTCTTGCAGGCCACCGGGCAGGCGTGGCAGGTGGGGTCCTCCACGAGCAGGTGCTCGTGCACGTACTCGCCGCTGATCTTCTCGGCACCCGCGCCGAAAGCGGTGGTCTGGCTGTTCCGCGTGCCCAGCGCGCCGATCGCGTTGGTGATGTTCATGAGCACATTGGTGCCGTAGACCGAGAGGCCGCCCTTGCGGGGGCTCGTGATGTTCGCCTCGTCGCGGATGGCATCGAGGGCCACGCGTCGCACCGCCTTCCAGGCGTCGCGATCCGGCACCTCGCTCTTGCGCGTGCCCGCGCGCACCACGATGGCCTTGAGGTTCTTGACGCCGCCCACCGCTGCGGTGCCGCCGCGACCGAAGGCCCGGTCGTCCTCGTTCACCCAGGCCGCGAAGCGCACCCCGTTTTCACCCGCTGGCCCAATCGCGTTCACCGAGAGGTTCTTCTTCCCATAGCGCTCCTGGAAGAAGGCCACGGTCTCGTGGATTCCCTTCCCCCAGACCTCCGAGGCGTCCCGCAGCGAAATTTCCCCGTCTTCGAGGAAGGCGTAGACGGGGCGCTCGGCCCCGCCCTCGAAGACCAGGCCGTCGAAGCCCGCCCAGCGCACCCGGGCTGCCGTCCAACCCCCCTGGTGGCTGTCGGTCACCGTGCCGGTGAGGGGAGACTTGGTGACGCAGGCCCAGCGCCCGCTCATGCTCGCCTCGGAACCGCTGAGGGGGCCGTTCATGAAGCACAGCAGGTTCTCGGGAGAGAGGGGTTCGACCTCGGGGCCGTTCTCCAGCACGTAGCGAACGCCCAGACCGCGCGCGCCGATGTACTTCTCCACCCAGTCCCGGGGTGCGGGCTTCATCTGCCAGCTGCCCTTGGCGAGATCGATGTGGGCGATCCTCTCACCGAAGCTGCGAAGTCGCATGCCGGTCCTCCCGCTGGGGTTGAGACGAGTATAGGCGAGGGCCCGGCCGCGCTCCTTCAGCCGAAACGCTCGCTGCGAAGCGTTTCCCGCGCCCCGGAGTCGGCTACCTCGATCAACGCGCGCGCGCGCGCCTCGTCGGTCTGGTTGCGCAACATCGCGATGCCGTGCTCGGTAACCACGGCGTCGACGTCGTAACGCGTCGCGGTGATGACGCTGCCGGGTGGGTGGGAGGCGACGATGCGGCTCTCCCCCTTCGAGGTGGTGCTCGCCAGGACCACGATGCGGAGACCATCCAGGGTGAGCCCAGCCCCTCGGAAGAAGTCCAGTTGACCGCCCACGCCAGCGACCTGCGACCAGCCCATGCTTTCCGCGTTGACCTGTCCGCGCAGGTCCACTGCCAGCGCGCTGTTCACGCAGCGCAGCGCGCTATGGCGTGCGATCACCCGCGGATCCAGCACCGGGCCCGAAGCCCGCACTTCCGCACGGCGGAAATCCTCCACCAGCGCGCGCACCTCGGGATCCGTCGAGGCGATGGTGCAGACGCACAGACCCACGTCCTCGGACTTCCGGCTCCCGTCCGCCTGCCCGGACTCCACGAGGCGCGCCAGGCCCCGGCCCAACACCTCGGTGTGAACGCCCATGTGTCTTGCCGTGAGACGCTCCACCGCCGCGTCCGGTACGGAACCGATGCCTACCTGCAGGGTGGCGCCGTCGGGCACCAACTCGTCGAGGAAGCCCGCGATGGCCTCCACGTGACGCGAGGGCGGCACCGGCGAGTCGCTGGCGGCTTCTCCGGCGGCCAGGCAGACCGCGTCGATCGCCTCCACGGGGACCTCCATGCCGCTATGGGTGCGTGGCATCTGTGGATCGATCTCGGCCAGGATGGGAATGCCTCGCTCGCGGGCGGACTCCACGAGGTGCGGGGTAAAGGCGGCCGCCCAGCCGTAGGAACAGCGACCCGAGGGGTCCGGCGGGGCCAGCCGCAACAACACGCAGTCGGGATCCGCTTCGCCAAACACCCGCTCCGCGTCGGAAAAGAGCGCAGGCAGGTATTCGCCAATGCCCTGCTCGGCAAGCGCCCGAGAGACCGGCGAGGCGAAGCTCGTGACGATCTCGAAGCGCCCGGTTCGTCCCAGCGCCAGCGTCCCCATGGCGGCGACTGCGATCACCGCCCGGCCCCCGATCTCCCGGGACGCCACGGCTTCCAGCAACGTGCTGGGCTCGATCAGGCCCGTGGCCAGGGTGGCCCCATCCGGGATGGCGGCCACCGCCTCGGCCGGGGTCATCCATGCTGCACCGAAAACGCTGGCAAGTTCCTCGGGCTTCATCGCTTTGGCACGGTGGCGCTGCCGCGGATCGCATCCCCGTTGGGGCTGGTCACGCGAACGGCGTGAAACCACCTCCTCGCTTCGCCGCCGACCCGCTCGGCCCGGGTCTCGAGGCGATCTCCGGCGAAGACCGGCAAGCGGATCCGCAGATCCACCTCCGTGCCCAGCATGGCCTCGGGCCCGTAGCTCTGCTGGAGCAGATCGAAGACGTAGGCGACGAAGAGGGTGCCCGTCGCGATGGCGGCAGGCAGGCCCACCTGTCTCGCAATGGAGTCGTCGGTGTGGAGACTGACATCGCCCGGTGGCTCGTAGAGCCGCATCTTCTCGGTGGTCATCTCGCGAACCAGGGGGCCGAGCGTTTCCCCCTCGCCGGAAGACACGGGAGCCGGATCCGCGGCTCTCTCGCCCTCCCCTTCCGCTTCACCCTCGGAGTAGACGAGCACACCCGTGGTGCGGCCTCGCGCGACCTCACCCCCCGCGGCGTCGAGGGTCCGGGTTTCGCTGACCACGTAGCGCCGCCCCTTGCGGACGAACTTCTCCGCCACCACGCCGCTGACGAGCAGGGTGTCCCCCAACCGTGGCCGTGCGAAGATCGTGAGGCTCTGTGCCGCGTGAACCGAGGAGGAAATGTCCCAGGACTGCTCGGCGAGATTCACGCCGTCCGCGGCCAGCAGTGACACGGGCGCGTAACGACCCTCCACACAGGGCGCCTGATCGGTGGCGCGCTCGTGGCGGTCGACGAGTTCCGGGGTCAACTCGTAGCGGTATTCGCCGAGCGAATCTCCCGGCTCCAGATCCTCGAAGGGCACCTTTTCCCGATTCTTCGGATCCTGCACGCCCGCAGAGGCTAGCGGCTTTCCCCAACGCGGCGCACGACGATTCGGCGCTCGGGAGACCGCGAGCGCGAAGGACCGAGTCGATCCGGAACCTCAGGCGGCCTTCAGCCTGCCGCGCAGGACGGCGAGAAGCAGCACCAGCACGAATCCCGTCGCCCCGTAGACGCCAGCGAAGAGCCCCAGCTCCAGCCGGCCCAGGGCGGCGACCGCGACGATGATGGTGAGGGCGAGGTTGCGCGCCGAAAATTCGATCACGAAGGTGAAGCGCTGGTCACCGTCCAGCGCCAGGATGCTCGCCACCCCAAAGCCCAGCGCCATGGCGAAGACGGTCCAAAGCAAGGCGGCCAGCGCGGCCACGACGAACTCCGAGCCGCTGGGCAGTGAATTCTCCCCAGAAAGAGCGCTCAGCGCCGTCAAGACCAGCACCCCGACGACCGCCACGCGGTTCGCGACCGAGACGTAGCGCTTGGAGGCCTCGGGCCGGCGCGCCCGCACCCACATGCCGAGGCCGATGGGAATCGCGAGGTAGGTGACGAGTTGCTGCACCATGGCGCCCACCGGCACCTCGACGTCCAGCGCGTCACCGATGAAGAACCGGATCCCCACGGCGGCCAGCGCGGGCAGGGTCACCACTGCCAGCAACGAGGAGACCGCGGTCAGGGTGACCGACAGGGCCACGTCGGCGCCGGCGACCGCCGCCATCACGTTGGACATGCCGGCGCCGGGCGTAGCCGCCAGCAGCAACGCTCCAGCGGCGAAGACCGGGGGAACGTCGAGGGCCACCACCACCGCCCAGGTCATCAGCGGCAACAGCAGCAACTGGCCCAGGGTTCCGCCCACCACCGCGCGGGGAGCCGCAAACACGCGGCGGAAGTCGTCGGGAACCAGCTGCAGGCCCACCACGAACATCAGCGGAAGCAGGATCATCGGACCCAGGAGCTGCTGGAATTCCTGCGACATCGCGGCATGCTACCCCAGGGCAGGGAGGCCGCGAGCCGATGGGTCGGATGCCGACGAGTTCAGCGAAGATCGCGTCCGTCCTGTTCGCACTGCTCTTCGCGCTCGCAGCGGTGCTGCAGATCAACGACCCGGATCCAGCGCTCTGGATCGCCGCCTACGCGAGCGCAGCGGGGCTGGCCAGCGCAGCCGCACTGGGCAGGGCCCGCTTCTGGCCCAGCGCGCTGCTCGCTCTGGGCTTTTCGATCTGGGGCTTGAGCCTCCTGCCCAGCCTGGTGGATGCCGAGCGCGAGGCCTTCACGTCCTTCCGCATGCAGTCCCCGAGCCACGAGGAGGGCCGGGAAGCGGTGGGACTGCTGGTCTGCGCCGCCTACGCGGCCGGGCTCGCCGTCCACTGCCGCAGGGGTCGCCACTGACGCGCGGCGGAGGTCGAGCCTGCCCTCGGTCCGCTGGGCGCGCGTGTCCCGACCTCAACTCCCCTTGAAGTGTGCGTCGCGCTTCTCGAGAAAAGCGGTCACCGCCTCCTGGTGATCCCCGGTGCGCGCGGTGTCCAACTCGTTCGCCAACCCCAGATCCATGACGCCGTGGGCAATCTGCCGCAACGGTTGGTTGATGGCGTTCTTGGTGAGCCGGATGGCGCGNGCTGCTCCGCCCGCGATGCCGCGCGCCAACTCCATCACGCGCTCGTCGAGTTCCTCGCGCGGCACCGCGTAATTGATCAGGCCGATCTCGGCGGCCTCCTCCATGTTGATCAAGCGGCCGGTAAAGAGGAACTCCTTGGCGCGCACGTAACCGATCTGCTGGGGCCACAGCAACGCACCGCCGTCGCCGCAGACCAGGCCCGTGGTCACGTGGGGGTCGCCGAACTTCGCGCCCTCGACCCCCACGATGAGATCCGAGGCCAGCGCCAGGGTGGCCCCGAAGCCCACCGCGTGACCGTTGAGACGCGCGATGATGGGTACGTCGCACTCCAGCATGTTGAAGATGATGCGCTTGGCCTCGCGGGCCGTGGCGTCCCAGAGCGGCGGATCGTTGATCATCTCCTGCATGTGCGCGGGATTGCCACCGGCGCTGAAGGCCCGATCCCCCGCGCCCGTGAAGATCACCACCTTCACATCGGGATCCGCGTCGATGTCGTCCCAGATGCGCGAGAGCGACCAGTGCATGGCCTCGGTGTTGGCGTTCATGCGCTCGGGATTGTGGAGCGTCAAGGTGAGGATGTTCTCCTCCACCTCGACGCGGAGGTTTTCGAGGTAGCGCTCGTAATCGGGACGGATCATCACCCCTCCAGTCGTTGGCGGCTCAGGACGCCGCGCCGGGTCTGCCCAGGAAAGCCCGCTCGGGATCGAAGATACGCAGCGTAGCCAGCTCTTCGCGGGATGCCCTCGNCAGCCACGCGAGTTCGTCGGCTACGCGCAGCTCGAAGCCGCATCCGGCCCGGATGCGCTCCAGCGCATCCTCCCGGTCGCGGCCCGCGCTCTCGAAAGCCGCCACCAGCACCAGGACGCCCTCCCGGCGCTCGAAACGTCCCAGGGTGGAGACCACGTGGCGCACGCGCTCCCCGGGCGTGGTCACGAAATCCACCTTCGAGACGAAGGTCTGGGGACGCTGCACGGCCACCACCAGCAGCTCCGCGGCGGCGCTGCCCACGTCGTTGGCGCCCCCCGAGCCCACCAGGAAGCGCCCGTCCGCCGCGTAACTCGAGTTGATGTTGCCCACAGCATCGATCTGCCCCGCGCCTAGGGTGGCAAGGCAGCGGTTGCCACCCCCGCAGGCTTGCAGGCCCAGGGCTTCCAGGACATCGGTGAGCTGGGTGGCAGTGGCCATGTTGCGGTAGTTGACGAGAAAGGGATCGGCGGGCCGCGGGTCGTGGCCCACCATGCCGGTCTCCGCCAGGTTCGTGAAGTGCACCCCCTGCGCGCGCCCCAGGTGATGGGCGAGCCAGGCGGCCAAGGCCGCTTGTCCCACGCCCGAGAGCACCACCGGGTAGCCTGCTTCTCGCACCCGCTCCGCGACCAGGCGCGCGGCCTGGACGATCATCTCCTCCACGGGGCCCGCCGGCTCCTCGACATCGAGGGTCGCGGCGTGGGTCTCCAGCTCGTCTCGCCAAGTCTCGGGACCCGCCTCGTGCTCGAGCCGCGCGAGGCGCGCCTCTCCCAGCTTCTCGAGGTATGCGTGCGGGTCCCGGGGCTCCAGGATCCACTCCCGCAACCACTCCGCGTAGGCGTCCTCGGAATCCTGGGCGAGGCGGTGCTCGCGCATGAACGCGTAGTCGTTCGCGTAGGGGACGAACTCGGGCACGTCCACCGCGTAGTTCCCGTAGGGGTGCGAGCCGTAAGGGGCTTCACAAACCGCCACCACCCGATCCGCCGGGATGCGCACGAGGTGCGCGTGGCGACGAACGAAGTCGTGGGAGACGAGGTGGTGAACGCTGAGGATCACGCCCTCCCGGGCAGCCAGCGCCCCGTAGACATTCTCCTGCAGGGGCGGGAAGCAGAGCGCGTTGCCCGCCGGATCCGCGGCCCAGGCGTGCACGAAGCTCAGGTCTGGGGTGTAGGCGCGCACCACAGCCGTGCGCCGGCCCGGCTCGAAGGGATCTTCGACTTCCGCGTAGCCGCCGGCAGCGCGCAACTCCTCGGCGAGATCCGAGCCCTGCAGCGAGCGCGTCGGCGCAAAGGGCACCCCCAACGCAGCGGCCAGCAGCCTCTGGGAGATGGTGAGCATGGTCCAGTTTTCGAGCTCGAAGCCGCCTGCGGCCAGCGCCCGCGCCACCACCGGACTGGGTCCCGGCGTCGGATAGCCCTCCCCCGCAAAGGAGACCACGGCGCGCCGCAACAGCCCTGCCCCCACCAGCTGCAGGTAGTTGCCCGAGAGCGAGGAGGAGACCAACTCGAAGTCCGGCTGGCTTCCCGAAAATTGTCGGATCAGCTCGTGGAGAGCCGCCACCGGCCGCGACTGGAGGGCCACCGGATTGAGCTTCATGCCCGGGCGCACGAAGCGGCGGACGGCCTCCGCGAGCGGCATTCGCTTGTCGCCGGGAGGCGGCACCACCGGGGCCACTCGTTGCAGCGCTTGCCTCCAGTCGCTCATCGCGGCTCCCACCGCGGCTCGCGGGGCAATCCGAGCACGCGCTCACCGATGATGTTGCGCTGCACCTGGGAAGTCCCCCCCGAGATGGTGAACTGCAGGGACCACAGGTAGTCGTGGAGCATCTCGGCGCTGGGCAGACCGGCCACGTCCTCGCGGCAGAGAGCCCCGCGCCCCAGCAACTGCAGGCCCAGCTCGCCAATCTCCTGGTAGAGCTCGCTGTAGTGGAGTTTTACCGCCGAGCCCGCAAGCGCAGCGCCGCCGGTGCGCCGCGCTTCACTCACGCCCATCTGGGTGAGTCGCCAGAGCGCGCCTACGCGCGCCTCGAGCGCTCCCAGCCGCCCACGCAGTGCCGGGTCCGCCCAGGCACCCTCTCTTTTCCGCGCGAGGGTGGCGATGCCCTGCAGCTGCGTGCGCATGCTGATGACGTGCTGCGCGAAGGCCGTGCCCCGTTCGATGCGCAGGGTGACGTTGGCGACCCGCCAGCCATCGTTCTCCTCGCCCACGCGGTTGCCGACGGGCACCCGCACCCCATTCAGGAAGATCTCGCAGAAGTGGCTGTCACCCGCAAGTGTCTCCAGGGGGCGAACCTCCACCCCAGGCTCACCCATGGGCAAGATCAACCAGCTGAGCCCCCCGTGCTTGCTGGCATCGGGATCGGTGCGCACCAGCAGTTCGCAGTAATCGGCGACGTGGGCACGGGTGCTCCAGATCTTGTGCCCCTCCACGACGTAGAAGTCGCCCTCACGCAGCGCGCGCGTCTGCAGGGCCGCCAGGTCCGAGCCCGCCCCGGGCTCCGAGAAACCCTGGCACCAGACGTACTCGCCCCGGAGGATCGCGGGCAGGTGGAAGGCCTTCTGCTCCGGCGTGCCCTCGGCGATGAGCGTGGGCCCGCCGTGCATCATGCCGATGAAGTTGGCGCCGATGTAGGGCGCACCTGCGCGCGCGGTCTCCTCGTAGAAGATCAGCTGCTCGGAGAGCGCCGCCCCGCGGCCGCCGTATTCCTCGGGCCAGCTGAGCCCCGCGAAGCCCGCAACGTGAAGCTTGCGCTGCCAGTCGGTGTCGTAGCGCCGGCGGGCCGCCCAGTCGCCGGGCGGCGGCGGCGCGCCGTGGCGCGGCACCTCGGTCTCCAGCCAGGCGCGCAGCGCCCGGCGAAAGCGCGTGTCCGAGGCCGAATCCCGCAGGTCCACGCGCCCCCCAACTACGATCCCCTGACGCGAGGCACGCTCGCCACGCGGTCATTTCCTTGGAAGCCTACCCCAGGCGCCGCAACGCGAAATCGACGGACCTCAGGGGTCGTCGCGCTTGGGGAAGAAGACGATCCAGGGCTCACCGTCCTCCTCCGAGCCCTCCCATTTCGAGGCAAAAACGAAGTCCGAAGCGCCGCGACGGCTCGCGGCAAGCTTCTTGTCGTCGTCCTTCCGCTCCGCTCCCGCCAGCGACTCCAGCGCCCAACTCGCCAACAGCGGGTGTGCGGACTCGATGACGCGGAGATCTGTGAGGCTTCCGTCCCGTTCCACGGAGTAGAGAACCCGCACGCTGCCCGTGAGCTGGTAACGGTCCGCTGCGCGGCTGTAGCGGGCCCGCGGGATCTTGAGATTCGAGGGCGTGGACAGCTTCCCGGCAGACTTCTTCGCGTCTGCCAGGGGAAGCGCGGCGAGTTCGTGGGTCACGGGCTCCGGGAGCGCGTCTGCGTACGGGGAATCCGCGTGGAAGTCACCCAGCATCCGCAGGTGCCCGAGCGACTCGCGGTGTCTTCCCAGACGCTCCAGGCAACGCGCCTTCAGCCAGATCGACTCGGCCTCGAAGCTGCCGAGATCGCCACTGCTCTGCGCGCGCTCCAGCGAAACCATCGCCCTCCCGCATTTGCCCCGCTTTGCTTCGTTGCGGGCGTGGTCGATCGAGAAATGGCGCTCGCGCTCCCGCACCCCCTGCCAGAAGGACTGACAGGCCCAGGCGCCGGAGAGCGTGAGCACCAGGCCGAGCAGCAACAGCCGCCTCAACGGACGCGCGCCGGGAACGGGCCCAGCGGATCCAAGGGGGAAAGAGCGCATGAACTGGCCTCTCCTCATGACATCGAAATCCCTTCGACGGAGCAATGATAGACGCTCTGCGAGAATGCGGGCGAGTCCCGGGGAAAGCGCCCTCAGGGGAAGAATAGATTGATCCCAAGCAGGAAGAGCTGGCTGTTGATCCCCACGTTGGGACGCCGCGACCCAGCGTTGGAGAGGTGATGAAAGCGCCAGGACGAGCTGAGCGCGAGCGAGGGCGTCAGGAAGGCGTGCAACCCCACGCCTCCCTCCAGCATGAACGCGAAGCCGTCGTGCTGGGAGTCGAGATCGAAATCGACGCTGCCGAGCCCTACACCGCCGTCCACAAAGGGCACGAAGCCGTGGCGGGCCGGCGCCAGGAAGTGGTAACGGACCACCAGCGCTGCATTGCCCGCGAACCCCTTACGGGGTTCGCGATTCCACAGCAGTTGCCCCTCCGCCAGCAGCGAGACCCCTCCCCCAAACCAGCGGCCAGCGGCAATGGAGTTCGTCACGGAGCCGCCGACGCTGGGGAGCAACGCGCCCATCCGCACCGCTTCGCTTTCCGTCCCATCCGAGCCAAAGGCCCCAAAACCCCGTGCGTAGCCGCCCGCCAGCCCCAGCTGCCAGGTTCCCGGCGCGAAGGCACCCTGAGCATCGACCGCGCTCGTGGCCGCGGGAGTGCTCAGGAAGCAGACAACTGCAACGAGCGACTTCCAGAGCAGGTGCGCGGCGCCTCGCTGCTGCATCGACCTCGACTTGCGGAAGGCCGTCACGGGTCAAGCATAGGCGAGCCCCACCGCGCCTACAGCCCGCTCATCGCTAGCGCTTCTCGCCAGCCGTCGGCGCCGCGGCCCGTCGTCTTCGAGCTTGCGGACGCCAAGCCTTCCTGCTGGGCGCCGCGACGTGATATCGTGCCGAGCGATGCCCGACCGCTCGGTGGCGCTGATCGCAGGAGCCGGTGTCGGCCTGGGCGGGGCGGTCGCCCGGCGCTTCGCTCGCGGCGGCTATCACGTCTGCGCGCTGCGTCGCCACGCCGAAGCCCTCGAGCCTCTCTGCGCGGAAATCCGCGAGGCGGGGGGAGCCATCACTCCTTTCGGTATCGACGCCCGCGAGGAGGAGCAGGTCGTGGGCGTCTTCGATCGCGTGGAGCGCGAAATCGGCCCCGTGGAGGTGGCGGTGCACAACATCGGCGCCAACCTCCCCATCCCCATCCTCGAATTCAGCGCCCGCAAGTACTTCAAGATCTGGCAACTCGCCTGTTTCTCGGGCTTCCTGGTCGGGCGGGAGGCGGCTCGGCGCATGGTGGAGCGCGAGCGGGGCACGATCCTCTTCACCGGCGCCACCGCCAGCCTGCGAGGCAAAGAGTTGATGGCCGGCTTCGCGGGCGCCAAGCACGGGCTGCGCGCGCTGGCCCAGAGCATGGCGCGGGAACTCGGTCCCCGCGGCATCCACGTGGCCCACGTCGTGATCGACGGCCCCATCGACATGCCGTGGATCCGGGAGAACTTCCCACAGCTCGCGGAGTCGCGGCCGGAAGGCGGCCTCCTGCAGCCCGATGACATCGCGGAGAACTACTGGCTGCTCCACCAGCAGCCACGCAGCGCCTGGACCCAGGAGCTGGATCTGCGCCCCTGGGTGGAGCCCTGGTAGCGGCGACGGCGCGCGCCGACGCGCAGCGGGGGGCACTCAGAAGCGGGCGCGCAGCGACACCACGACGCCCACCCCAGGCGCCTCGATCCCAGAGCCGTACTCGCGGTACTTCGTGTCCGCGACATTGCGGAGGTCGGTGACCAGCGAGAACCGCGGGGAGATCTGCCAGCGGCTGCGCAAGTTCAGGGTCACCCAACCATCGCTCCCGGAAGGGTCGATACGCGGATCGCGGCGGTCCCGATCGCTCAGACGATTCTGAGCGGCCGCGAAGCGCAGGTAGGGCTCGACGAGAAGGCCCTCCCGAAGCTCGACCTCTACGCCCACGCGGCCCTGCAGGGGAGGAATCCGGTCGGCGGGCTGCACTTGCCCCGCGGAGTTCTCCTGCTCGCCCCAGGTGTAGAGGAGTCGTCCCCGAGCGCGCAGGGAATCGCCGAATTTCAGGCTGCCTCCGGCCTCGAAGCCCGCGAGGCGTACTTCTTTCTCGTTCTCNCTGCGCACCACGTCGCGGCCCTCCACCACCTCGCCGGTGAACACCGACTCGATCTTGTCATCGTAGAGCGCGTAGAAGGCCATGATCTCACCCTCGAAGCGCTCCCCCTCCCAGCGCAGGCCGGCGTCCCAGCTGTAGAGAACCTCGGGATCGAGATCGCCGTTGGGCACGTTGAAGCGGTTGCCGGGGCGCTCTCCCAGGGTACCCAGGTCGAAGATGTTGGGGGCACGGAAGCCGCGCCGAAAGCCGGCCAGTACATGCAACCCCGGAAGCACTTCACTGCGTACACCCAGCCCCCCCGTCAGATCGCCCACGCGCAGGTGTTCCGACGGAGCCGCGGGACTCTCCTTTACGTGGATGTCGAAGAAGCTGTACCGCAAGCCGGCCGTCAGCGTGGTACGACGCGAGAGTTCGTAGTCGAGGTCCAGGTAGAGGCCGTAGGAGTCCACGCGGGAGCCGTCGGGGAAGCGAGGGGCGACCGCGCGCCCTTCCCCTGTGTCCAGGTCCCGCTCGTGGCGACGACTCGACACCCAGTCGAGGTAGACGTCGCCCCCCCAGGAGAAGTGCAGTCCGTGGCCGGGGGCGCTCTCCGCCGTGAGGGTCACTCCCAGCAGCTGGCTCTGGTTGTGTTCCCGTGTCTCGATGGGGCTCTCGTAAGCGCGCGTACGGCGGCCGTCGCGGATGCGCTGGTACGCGACATCCAGGCGTAACGCGTCCAACACTCCCTCGCGAAGCCCGCGGCGCTCGTAGTGGCCGTGGGCGAAGAGGCGTTCCAGCGGCTCGTAGAAGAACTCCGAGTCGTCGGGTTGGGTCTGCCCGTAGCCCGCCACCACTTCGTCGTAGCGCGGCGTCTTCGGTTGTTCGAGCCACTGCAAGTCCAGACCCAGCGACTGCTCGTCATCGGGCTCGTGGAGCAGTGACAAGTCGGCGGCGAGGCTCGTGAAGTCGCTGGGCACCAGTCTGCCCGTGTTTCCGCCGCCGCGAAGGTCTCCGGTTGCAAGGCCCGAAAAACCCGCGCGCAGCCCCAGGCCGCGGCGCCCGGCCTCCAGCTCTGCTCGCAACCCGCGCGCCAGGTCCGCGGAACCGAAGAGCCCGACCGCCTGGCCGCGCGCGCTCCACCCCGCGCTCTCGAAACGCGGCCGGCGCGTGACCACCGCGATGGAACCCCCCATGGCGTCGCTCCCGTAACGCACCGAGCCCGGTCCGCGCACCACCTCCACTCGCTCGACGATGTGGGCATCGACGAGGGCGAGATAGGGGTTCGGCGCAGAACGGTAGAGGGTGTGGTTGAGCCGCATGCCGTCTACGAGGTTGAGGACCGAGGAGCCCGTGAGCCCGCGCACGAAGGGGGACCCCTGCCCTGCGGTGGTGGTCTGAACGTGGAGCAACCCCTCGCGGCGCAACGCGTCCGTGAGCACCAGCGGGGCGGTCTCCTCGATCTGGCTGCGGGTCAGTACGTCCGCGGGCAACGCGGAATCCTGGATCGTCGGCCCTGCCCGTGAGCGCGTGACGCGGATCACCTCCACCTCGCGGCCCGCGCCTCCCTCCGGACCCTCGGGTGCCGCGGCGGGGGCCCCCGCGGCGACCAGCAGGGAAAGCGCCAGCAATAGCGCTTTCCCCGGCGCGCCATGGGCCTGGCACCCCGGGTAGGCCCCAGGTCTCAGCGCGCGCTTCGGCTGCGCCGTCCCCTCATCCTTCGCTCCAGCCACAGCAACAGGATGCCACTGCCGAGCATCGTTGCGCTTCCCGGTTCCGGAACGACCAACAGGCACCACTCATCCAGGGTCCCCGTATCTAGCGCGGCAGCGTCTGACACGGTGAGTTCCCAGGTCCCCGCGATGCTCTCCCCCGAGAAGGCCGCGAGCGGATTGTTGGGAATACGGATCCCAGAGATGGAGGGAGACGTGACTTCACACTGATTCTCGACCAGGCCACTCCCCACGTCGGAGAGGATCACGTCCATGTCGGAGTGTTCGCATCCGAAGAGTCCCAGGAACGGCTCGCCCGGCCGGTCGATCAGCAACACCGAGGTACCGGTGTCCACGTGCTCGAGTGTCACACTGAGATCCCCGACGTAGGTGTGAGTGATCTTCACGGAAGTCTCGAGACTGTCGATCGGGTCTCCGCTGGCGATCACCAATGTGTCGCTCACGTTCCCAAATCCATCCGGAATGGATAGCCCCGGCGTCCGGCAGACCGTCTCCGGCGTAGTGAATTGGAAGGCCGTCGAGGTAACCCCCACCGCATTACAGGTATTGGAGGCGCGAACGCGCCACGAGTAGGTGGTGTCCGGGTTCAGCGCGGACGCGATGATGTGACTGGTCACGGCTCCGACGCTCGCCGTGTAGTCGATGCTCCCGAATCCCGGATCGTCATCCACCTCGACCACGTAGTCCTTGACCGCTCCGTCGAAGCCCCAGATCAACTTGGGCGTGTTGCTGAGCGTCGTGAATCCTTCGGCGGGTGAGGCGAGCTGGGGAATCCCCGGCCCGCTCGTGAAGACCGTCACGTCTACCGCCACATCCTGGTCCGAAGCGCCCGCAGCGCTGGCCCGGATCAGGAAGTCCTTCAGGCCTGCCGTCACTTGGCCGGGGTCCACCGCGACCGAAGCCGTGCTGCTGCCGCCGGGTGTCACCGGGTTCGTCGAGAAGCTCCCGCTGAATCCGGCGGGAAGCCCGTCGAAGCTCAGCGTTACCGGGTCCGTAAAGCCTCCCACGGAGTTCACGCTGAGCGGGATGGCGCTGAGCGAAGCCGCGCACACGCTCTGGACGAGGTTGCTGCCGGTGAACGTGAAACCCGGCTCGCCGCAAGTGTCGAACTTGAACGAAGCGACCCGGGTGCTCCAAGTTCCATTGCCCAGCGCGTACTCGTTCGTGTACCAGAACGTGCAGCCATCGGAGGGATCCACGGTCATCGCGCTGTAGTCCCCCCAGCGATCGAAATTCTGCGAGCCCGTGCCACTCTGCACCGTCGTCTCCGCCTGGGTGAGGGTACCGGCCGGGTCACCCGAAAGACGCCCCGAATAGCGGATGCCCGCGGACAGAGAACTGCTGCCCACGCTGTAACCCACGGCGATGTTCCCCGAAGCGTCCGAGGAGACGCTGCCCATCCAGCGGCTGTCGGAGTCGCCGTTGGGCGCGTAGGTGCCCTCCTGCTCCAGCGCCCAGGCCCCACCGCCGCTGCGGCGCAGCTCCCACCAGCGCACGCCCGCGCGGTCGGCGCCATTGACGTCCGTGGTGTGATTACCGACCAGCTTTTCGAAGCTGCCGGTGTTGCGGTACTGCAGGCGCCACATCACTACCTCGCGCAGCGGATCCAGTCCGGGCGCTGAGCCACTGGGCTGATCGATGCAACTGAAGGACGAGAAGCCGCATAGCTCGGAGTCGAACTCCGCGATCGCCAGGGAAACCGGGCCGGTGAGGGTGGTGTTGGACGCGTTCGCGAAGTCCACCTCGAGTTCGAAGATGTCGAGGTAATCCTCGCTGGGGTCGTTCGAGCCCACGTTGTGGGCTTCATCGTCCCGGTGTCGGATGAAGATTCCGGGGCTCCCGGTAGGGGGCGGCGTAGCGCCGTCCTGGGTGGCGGGCGTCGCCATCTGGAAGCCGAATGCCGCCAAGCTGGGGCTCAGGTTCTTGAACTGCATGGTGGCCGCCGCGCCGGCTAGCATGGCGGTCCGGTCCATCGCGTAGACGCGCGGCCCGGCGCTCTCGTTGGTACCTATGAAATAGGCGTCGGGCCAGACCCCGTACTTCGGGTAGTCGGGAAACTGCTGCGCCTCGAATCGGTACGACCACCAGCCGCCGCTGATCGGGTCACTGGTCTTGGAGATGTAGACGCAGAAGTAGTTGCCGCTGAACGGGCTGGTAAATTCGGAGATCAGCCAGCGGCTGGCCTGCTCGTCGTAGAGCAGAATGGGGTCGCCTCCCCCGGACGTCGCGCAGAGGTTGCCGGGATTGCTGAACAGGCTCCCGAAAGAGATCGGGCCCGCGGCCAGCGCGCCGGTGGCCTTGTTGTAGATCGTGTAGGTGGTATTGGGACTGCCGTTGATCGCCTGGATGTAGTAGTTGGCGCCCACGGCGCCCACCGTGTCCGGAGGATAGACGCCGCTGAAGCCCTGACCGCCGAAATTCAAGGTGGGGGTGGTGAAGACGCGACGCGTAGGCGCCGCCTCCTGGAGCGCCAACAGGGGGTCGACTCCAGACTTTCGCGACGGCAGGTTGGAGAGGTAATGGAGCAGCTTCGGGTGGGCGTGGAATTGCTTCGGAACGAAGCGGATGGCGTTTCCCCGGCGCCAGGCGGACTTCACCGCCAGCTTGCTGAGATCCACGTCCAAGGAGACCGGCGTCACCGGCTCCGTGGCGACCGCTCCACGGCTCACCCGCGGCGGCGGGGCGGACTCGGCCTGGGCCTGGGGCACCGCCACCAGCAACACGGCTAATAACAGAACCGCCCACGCTTCCCCGCGGGATCCGCGTCGGTCGAGAGCCTGGGCCGAGCGAAATCGAATTCCCGTCCCGCCTTGGTCCGCGGCAGCTCGCCTCATGCTAAACCCCCGGGTTCTCGTTGAATTCGCCCGTTCCTGAATCGGCAGCGCGCCGCCTGCTCGAGCGCCAACGGTTCGGCTACGGGGCGGACGCGGCTTGCACTTCCTCCCGTATTGTACCCTTGTCACGCCCGTAACGGGAGAATCTTGCCGTCCACGAGAGGCCACTTCGAGTGCGTCGAGGAGATTCACCCTCTCCCCAAGGACCCCAGCAGCGTCGAAGACCCGATCCCCATGGAGTCCCCCCTGCATGACCCTCCAGTCTTCCCCTGACTCTGGCCACATG
>JABSQX010000006.1:0-4775 GCA_013215615.1 Myxococcales bacterium
AGCGCATCCCGGCTGCGACCCCGGCTGTGCGCGGCCACCAGGCCACCGCTCAGCCAGAAGGAAGCCATGCGCTCCGCACCCTCCAGGCCGCGCGACTCGAGGGGCCCCACCTCCACGGGTGCAGCAGCGGGCTCCGCTCCCGCCGGCAGCCAACGCAACCAACGCGCGTCCGCGATTCCGCGCTGGTCGCTCATGGCGAGGCGCGAGAACTCCTTGTAGCCCGTGCCGGGGCGCGCAGAGTGGTTGTCGCTGGATCCCACCAGGCCGAAGCGGAAGCGCTCGCCGTCCCCCTCCCCCGCAGCGCCCAGGGCCAGTGCGTACTGGGCGGACATGCCGGGCCGGTAGTCGAAAGCGGGCAGGAAGCAGTCGCGACACTGCCCGGCGTCGAGCCAATCCTCTTGGCGCTGCCCGGGAACCACCCGGATCCCGTTCACGCCCGCGGCGGCGTGAAGCTGCCGCGCCAGAGCCGCACGGGCCTCGCATTCCTCGGGGGTCTCGCCCTCCGCGAGGCAGCGATCCTCGATGATCTCTCCCGCCCGCCAGCAGGCGGACAGGTAGTCGTCCCGGGGCTCGGGACAACGCGCCTCACCCGCGGGCCCCCTCTCCACGGCGCGCCACGGCCGGAACTCCTCGGAGTTTCCGTGGCCGGAGTGGATCTCGAGCAGGGGTTGGCGCCGGGGATCGTGCTGGCCAGCCTCGAGTTGTGCGTCCCAGCTAGCGCCCGGCGGCGTGGTCGCCCCCCAGGCGGTTCCGTGAGGAATCGCCAGTGCTTCCAGCTCCCAGGCGTCCAGGCGCTCGAAGAGTTCACGAGGCGTCGCTGCGGTCACCAGGCAGCCGCGCTCGGGATCCTCCCCCGGAGCGCAGAGACGGATCCCCGCGGTCTCGCGCAGGTAGACGTCGAGATCGTAGTAGGCCTGCCGATTTGGAAAATCCAGGAGGGGCAGCAGCAGCCGGAGCAGGGCCAGGTCCGCACTCTGAAAGACATCCAGGGAGGGGCCCGTTGCAGCCACCGGGCCCGCCGGAACCTTCGACGCTTCGATGTGTCGAAGTACGACGTTGCGGTGCCCGTAGTGACGCTCGGGGGTGAGGCCCACCTGCGTCCACTCCCAACCCAGGAAGGAGAGCAGATCCGGAGCTTCGGCGGGACCCGAAAGCGCCTGGCAGTTGCGGATGGCCGCGGCGCTGGCCTGCCAGCGTTCCGCGCTCAGGCTCTCCGCGTGGTCGGTGAGCGCCCAGAAATCCAACCCCGAACAGAAGCGCGCGAAGTCGCAGGCATCCGCGGGCGGGTGCGCGCCCTCTCCCTGCATGAGCGGCAGGCTCCAGAGAAAGGCGTCCCCCGAGTAGGTGGTGTGGACGTGCAGGTCGCCGAAGAGGATCTGCGTTGGCTCCGGCTGCCCGACCTCTACGGCCGCGGCGCGCAGGGCGCGCTCGCGATCTTGCGACCAACTCGAGGGCACCCGGGCATCGTTGGGCCGGGGGGATTGCAGGCTGTTCCCCAGCAGCCCCCACCACAGCGCCGCCGCGTAGCTGACCGCCAACACGGCGAACGCCGTCGAAACCATCGCCAGGCGCTTCAACACGACTCGTCTCCGCGGCTCATCGCGGCGCCCCCGCAGCGGCGACCGCCAGCGTGGAAGCCAGCCGATCGATGCCCGCGCACTGCACACGCGCCACCATGCGAGCCACCCAACTCTCGAGCAAGGCCTCGCCGCGCCGGTCCGTGTACTCGACGGAAACCAGCGAACTCGCCATCCGGTGCAGGACCAACAGCAGGCAGCGATCGTAGTCCGCGAGGCAGGCCTCGAACGCGTAGTCCCCCACCCCGTGAGCCCTCAGGGCATCGTGGTAGGCGCGCAGCGACGCAACTTCCTCTTCGCGCCCGACGCCGGGTGCGAGGGAACTGCTCAACAGGTAGACGACGTCGTACACCCCGGCGCCCCGGCAGGGAACCTGCCAGTCGAGGAAGGCGACGCGTGAGCCCTCGCCCGCGCTGTCGAAGACCAGGTTGTCGAGGCGAAGGTCACCGTGCAGGAGCGTCGTCGGCGCCGCCGAGAGCGCCGCAAGCAGTCCAGGCAATCCGCTTTCGATGGAGTCGAGCAGGGAGCGCAGCGATGCCGGGAGCGCGGTGCCGAAGCGGCGCAGGAAGTCGGAACGCGAGCGGCGGTACCAGGCTCGCACCAGCCGGGCGCTGCTCTCGAGCTGGGGGAGCCAGGGCAAGGCGTCGATGCGCGGACTGTTCCAGAAGCGCGCGTGCATCCGCGCCACTTCTTCGAGCACTCGAGTCAGCTCCGCGGGCGTACCGGCAGCCAGTTGATCGCCCGCCACGCCCTCGCACAGATCCTCGAGCAGGAGCACGTAGCGACGGCGCGAGAGCCGCACCAGTCCCAACCCCAGCCACAGCAACGCACGCAATCGCCAGACCGGCATGCTCGCAACCGCCTCCTCGACTTCCCGGGCCGCGTCCGGGCCGGAGGGGTTCGGGTCCATGGCGCCGTAGTAGCAACGCGGCAACGCGATGGGCACTTCGCGGGCCAGTTCGGTGTAGAAGAGCACCTCGCGTTCGTAGAGGCCCAACAGTTCTGCGCGGGCGCGGGTGCGGCGCTGCCGCGCCGGAAGCTTGAGGATCAGGGAGCGCGGCGCATTGGCGGCGGCGCCTTCGAGTTGCAGGTGCAGGCGGAAGGTTTCACCCATGAAGCCCTGTCCCACTCCCAGGGGCTCGCGGCGAAGCGACCGGACGCGGCCGCCTTCCCGCAGGTCCGAAGCGAACAGGCAACGCGTCAACCAGCCGGCGTCGACCTCTTCGACGCGGCGGGGAATCGGAATTGCGACTTCACCGACCTCGGACACCCCGTCTCCCGCTCGACCGCGCCGCCCGGATTCAGACCGGGCGTCCATCCACCAGAATGGGAAACTGCCGCTCCGGCGCATCGCAGCGCTGCTCGCGCAGGCCCCCGCCCTCACCGTCGGGCATCAGCACGTGCGCGCCTTCCGGCGCGAACTGCACGATGTAAGCCTTGCGGACCTCCGCGCTGCGATTCGGCCCGGTGCGGTGCGGGGTCAGGCTCGAAAAGACCGCGATGCTGCCTGCCCGCAGCGGCACCGGGACGGCATCCTCCGGGTCCTCGCAACAACTCCAGCCCAGTTCCGTCATCTGGTGCAGCAAGGTGCCGTGACGGTGCAGACCCGGCAGCACCCAGGGGCAACCATTGTCGAGGTCGGTGTCGGTGAGCGCCAGCCAGCAGGTCAGGTACTGCTGGGGCACCACGAAGGTGTAGGCGTTGTCCTGGTGCCAGGGAAAGGGGGCCTCGGTGCCGGGCTTCTTGTAGACCGCCTGGTCCCAGTAGAGGCGCACGTCATCGCCCAGCAGGTCGCCAGCGAGCCCCTGGAACACCGGGTGGCAGACGAAGTCGCGCAACCACGGACTCCGCGTCACCAGGTGCGGGCTGAAGGTGATCTCTCCCGCGCGCGCGATGAAGACGCGGCCGTCCGGCTGCGCGCGCAGCAGCGATTCGACACCGGCCTCGACGGGGTCGATCTCCTCGATCGCGCGCTTCATCGTGGCGGCATCGAAGGCCCCCTCGAGCACGAAGTAGCCCTCGCTATCGAAGGCGCGGGCCTGGGAGGCGCTCACGAGCCGGCCGAGGCTCTGCGTGCTGCGCCACTCGAAACTTCGATTCAGCGGGTGGCGTTCCGGCATGGTGGATTCTTGCGGCAAGCAGACCTCGAGCCCGGCCCGCTTCGGGATGGGTCGCGGCACCGGACCCTTCCAGTACCCTCGGAGGCGAGCCCCGTCAAGCCGAATCCGGACGACACCTCCTTGGGGCGCCTGCGAGGATGGCCGCCTGAGCGCGGATCGCGACACGACGAGAGCCGCCGCGCCGGTGACCCCGCCCCACGAGTTGGAAGCGCGGGTCGAGGCGCTCTTCGCACGCCTCCTACCGGAGGAGAAACTCGCCCTCAGCGCCGGCGTCGACATGTGGCACAGCGCGCCACTGCCGCGCCTGGGCGTGCGGGGCATCAAGGTTACCGACGGCCCCAACGGCGCACGCGGCGAGGACTTCCGGGGCGGCCCGGGCTCCGCGTGCCTGCCCTGCGGCAGCGCCCTGGCCGCCACCTGGGATCCGGAACTGGTGGCCGAGGTGGGCGCGGTCCTCGCCGAGGAGGCGCGCAGCAAGGGCGCCCAGGTGCTGCTCGCGCCCACCGTGAACATCCACCGCTCGCCGCTGGCCGGCCGCAACTTCGAGTGCTTCTCCGAGGACCCCTACCTCTCGGCGCGCTGCGCGGTGGCCTTCGTGCGCGGCGTGCAGAGCCGCGGTGTGGGCAGTGCGATCAAGCACTTCGTCTGCAACGACTCCGAGTTCGAGCGACACACCATCAGCGCCGAAGTCGACGAGCGGACGCTGCGCGAGATCTACCTGGCACCCTTCGAGGCCGCCGTCCGGGACGCGCAGCCCTGGGCGGTGATGGCCGCCTACAACGCGCTGAACGGCACCCCCGCCAGCGAGCACGAAGAACTGCTGACCGGGATCCTGAAGCAGGAGTGGGGGTTCCAGGGTTTCGTGGTCTCCGACTGGTTCGGGGCGCGCAGAGGCTTGGAGGCCGCCCGCGCGGGGCTCGATCTCGAGATGCCGGGCCCGGCGCGCCAGATGGGCGACAAGCTGGCGGCGGCGCTCTCGGACGGCGCGCTGCCGCAAGCCCGCGTGGACGACACGGCCCGGCGCCTGTTGCGCGATGACCTGGCCCAGTTCGGGGAACTCGGCGTCCGCCTCGACCAG
>JABSQX010000006.1:4785-44163 GCA_013215615.1 Myxococcales bacterium
GCCGGGCGGCGGCCCGGGCCTGCGTGTTGCTGCAGAACGACGGCACGCTGCCCCTCGACGCCACGTGCGGGGAGCGCTTGGCCCTGATCGGGCCGCGCGCCGAGTCCCCCACCCTCCAGGGCGGCGGCAGCGCCCACGTCAAGCCCCACTACCGGGTGACTCCCGTCGAGGCCATCTCCGAGCGCAGTGAGGGACCGCTACTCGTGGAGCCAGGCTGCCACGCACACCGCCAGTTGCCCGTGCTCGGCGCCGCGCACTGCGCGCCCTCTGCCCTCTGCCCGGCCGCCAGCGCGAAACGGCCGATCCAGATCGAGTACTTCGCGGGCGAGCGCCTCGATGGGGTCGCCGACGCCACCGACTGCGTGGCGAGCGCCGACTTCACCTGGCTGGGTCCACCCGCGAAGGGCATCGACGGCGCCTTCTCGGCCCGCTTGCGCACGCAACTGGTGTCCGAGGCGGCTGGCCCCGCGCGCCTCGCACTCTCGAGTGCGGGGCTCAGCCGGCTCGCGGTGGATGGACAGGCCTGTCTCGACAACTGGGAGCAGCAGACACCCGGCGACGGCTGGTTCGGGGCGGGCAGCAGCGATCTGGAGTGCACGCTGGAGTTCGAGGCCGGGGTGCCGCGCGAGCTCTGCATCGAGTACCGGCGCGGCGCGGAGAGCCCGCTGGGCGGCCTGCGCACGGGCTGGCTCGCCCCGCAACCAGGAGACCTGTTGGCACGCGCGGAGCAAGCCGCCGCGAACGCGGAGGTGGCCCTCGTCTTCGTGGGGCTCGACGCCGACTGGGAGACCGAGGGGCGCGACCGGGTGGACATGCGGCTGCCGGGACGCCAGGACGAACTCGTGGAGCGCGTGGCGGCCGTGAACCCGCGCACGGTGGTGGTGGTGAACGCGGGCTCGCCCGTCGAGATGGACTGGCTGCCGCGGGTCGCCGCCGTCGTGCAGCTCTGGTACCCGGGACAGGAGTGTGGGAACGCGCTGGCGGACGTGCTCTTCGGGGAGGTGGACGCCGCCGGCCGCTTGCCCACCAGCTTTCCCCGGCGCGCGACCGACGCCCCGAGTGCCGGCGACTACCCGGGCAGAGAGGGACGCGTCCACTACCGCGAGGGAATCTTCGTGGGCTACCGGGGCTACGAGGCCAGCGGCGTGGAGCCCCTCTTCCCCTTCGGGCACGGCCTCTCCTACACGCGCTTCGAATACGAAGACCTTCGGCTGAGCGCCTCCCGGATCGGCCCGGGCGAAGCACTGGAGCTACAGCTGCGCGTCGCGAACGTCGGCAAGCGCCGGGGCATCGAGACCGTTCAGCTCTACCTCCACGACCTGGAGGCCAGCCTGCCCCGACCCGACCAGGAGCTGCGCGGCTTCGCGAAGCTCGAACTCGAGCCCGGCGAGAGCCGCCACGTGAGCCTGCGCGTGGAGCCCCGGGATCTCAGCTTCTGGGATCCAAACACCCATGGCTGGCGCGCCGAGCCCGGCGACTTCGAGGTGCGCGTGGGCGCCTCCTCCCGGGACATCCGGCTCAGGGCGCTTTTCCGACTCGAAGCCTGAGTCGAGCGCGCGTCGCGTCAGCGCTTCGGCGCGAGGATCTCCCGGTCGCCCACCTCGAATCGCATCCGCCCAACCCGGCGCAAGCTGCGCCATCCCTCGGGTCCCCGGCGCAGCTCGTCGCGATACTCGCCCGCCATCTCGTAGAAGCGGCCCGCCGCGCGCTCGCCGGGATCCGCGGCGGTGTGAAAGGCGCGCACGTAGACGCGACTGCGCGCGCGGTCCCCGTCGATCTCGATGCGATGGTTGCCCTGCAGGTGTTGGGTGGGCCCGCAGGCATTGAGGGAAGCCCGGATGCGCGCGACCGCTGCGTCGCGCCCGCGGGTCTGCCAGTCGGGACCGAAGTCGAAGACCACCTCCGGGTCGAAGACCTCGTCGAGCAGTTCCCAGCGGCGCGTGTCCAGGGCCTGGGCGTAGCGGTCGAGAAGCGCCACGATGGCCTGCCGATCCTTCGCTTCGCTCACGCTGCTTCCCCTCTCCGATCCAGCCGGCCGCTACTCACGCCTTCAGGGCCGGCACCCGGCCTCGGGCACGGGAAGAAGGTACGCTGCGGGAGGCGCGCCGGCTGCCTCGCAGCAGGAGCCCTCCCCGCACGCCGCCGACTCGACGGAAAGCCGATGGAAAGCGCCGACAGCCGACTCGATACTGAGATCCTTCGCCACGCCCTGCGCGTCGCCGCGGAAGAGGCGAGCATCGTGGTCGTCAAGTCCGCGCACTCGGCGATGATCGTCGAGGGTTCGGACGCCTGCGCGGGCATCCTCGACCGGGACGCGCGCCTGGTGGCCCTCTCCACGGCCACCAACCTGATGCACGCTTCGAGCCTGCGCTGCACGCTGCCCGCCGTGATCGAGGACCACCCGCTCGCAAGCATGCAGCCGGGAGACGTCTTCGTCACCAACGACTGCTTTCGCGGCGGCATCCACGCCAACGACCTGTTGATCTTCCGCCCGGTCTTCGAGGATGCCGAGGTGGCCTGGTTCACCGGCACCCTGATCCACGTCGCGGACCTGGGCGGCGCCTCGGCGGGCGGGATCGCACCGAGCGCCACCGACGTATTCGCCGAGGGCCTACAGCTACCGCCCGTGCGACTGGTGGCGGGCGGCGAGCCCGTGCGCGACGTAGAGCGCATCCTGACCCTCAACTCGCGCACCCCGGCCCGCGTGATGGGGGACGTCCAGGCCCTGGTGGCCGGGGCCAACGTGGCTGCAGCGCGCATGCAGGAACTCTCCGAGCGCTACGGGCCGGAGGCGCTCCGTGCGGCCGTCGACCGCTACATCGAGGGGGTCGAGCGGCGCATGCGCGACGAGTTGGCGCGACTCGAGCCCGGCGTCTACACGGGCGAGTACCGCATCGACGACGACGGCCTGGAGTTGGAGCGCAGCCCGGTGGTGCGCGTGAAGGTGACCGTGGGGGACGGCCGGAAGGCCGACGGCTCCGTGCACCTCGACTTCGGGGAGACCGACGACCAGGCGCTGGGTGCCATCAACGCGGGCTTCTCCCAGGCCCTCACCGGCGCCATCTACTCGCTGCGCTGCTTCGTGGACCCGAGCATCCCCATGAACGAGGGCTGCTACCGCCCGGTGCGAGTGAGCTTCCGCAAGGGATCGCTGCTCGACCCGCACCCGCCGGCCGCCTGCGGGGGACGCGTGGTGGCGGTGACCGCCGCCTGCGAGGCGGTCCTCGAGGCCCTCTCCCACGCGCACCCCCAACACGCCAGTGCCGCGAGTTCGGTCATCCACCCCTACACGCTGGCGGGCCTCGCCGGCGCCGATCCCTGGCTGCTGCTCTCCTACGACTACGGGGGCGTCGGCGCGCGCATGGGTTCCGACGGTCCCAGCGCCACTGGCGCCTTCTTCCTCGGGGGCCGCAACGTGGTCCCCCAGGTGGAGCCCCTCGAGGCCCGCCTGCCCATCGTCGTGGAATCCCAGCGACTGCTCGCCGACTCCGGGGGAGCGGGACGCTGGCGCGGCGGTCTGGGCCTCGAGACCCGCATCCGACTGCTCGACGACACGCAGGTGGCGGTGCGCAACGAGCGCGTGCGCTTTGCGCCGCGCGGGCGACAGGGCGGAAGCGACGGACTGGCGGGCGATCAGTACGCACTGAGCGAGGCGGGGAGCCGCAAGCCCATCCCCGCCAAGACCGACAATCACCGCTTGTCCCGGGGTGACGTCTTCGTGTTGGCCACCTCGGGGGGCGGCGGACTCGGCGATCCCACGGAGCGCCCCGCCGAAGAAGTGGGGGCGGACGTCGTCGAGGGCTACGTGAGCCCGGAGTGCGCCGAGCGCGACTACGGGGTGGCGCTGAATTCCGATCGCAGTGACGTGGACGCCGAGGCCAGCCGACAGCGAAGGGCCTCGCGATGAGCGTCGTGCTGGGTGCGGACATCGGCGGCACCTTCACGGACGTGGTGCTGAGCCGCGCGGACGGCTCCCTCCACGCCGTCAAGCAACTCAGCAGCCCCGAGGCGCCGGAGCGCAGCGTGCTCGATGCGGTCGCCCGGGCGCTGGCCGAGAGCGGCGTGGCGGCCTCGGAGGTGCAGCGCGCAGTGCACGGCACCACGCTCGCCACCAACGCCGTGATCGAGCGCAAGGGGGCGCGCGTCGCCTTCCTCACCACCGCGGGCTTCGGCGACCTGCTGCGCATCGGCCGGGAGGCCCGAGTCGAGGACGAACGCTACGACCTGCACTTCCGCGCCCCGCTGCCGCCGCTGCCCCGCCGGCAGATCTTCGAGGTCCCGGAGCGCATGAGCGCGCGGGGCGAGGTGCTTCGCGCACTCGAACCCGACCGCGTTCGCGGCCTCTGCGACGCGGTGGCCGCAATCGAGCCCGAGGCGGTGGCCATCTGCCTGCTCCACGCCTACGCGAACCCCGCCCACGAGGATCTGCTGTTGGAACTCCTCTCGCAGCGCATGCCCGAGGTCACGTTGGTGGCCTCCTCGCGCGTGCATCCCGAGATCCGGGAGTTCGACCGGGCCACCACCACCCTCTTCACCGCCGAGGTGGCGCCGCTGATGTCCCGCTACCTCACCCGCCTGGCCCGAGGCCTGGCGGAACTGGGCATCCACGCCCCGCTCCAGATCATGGACTCCTCGGGGGGCGTGATGGCCGCTGCGGCCGCCGCCGCCCGCGCGGTGGCGACCCTCGAATCCGGCGGCGCCGCCGGGGTAATGGCGGCGGCGCGCTTCGCGCGGCCCTACGACTTCCGGCGCGTGATCTCCTTCGACATGGGGGGCACCACCGCCAAGGCCGGCGTCATCCACGACGGCAGTCCACGCATCGCCCGCGAACTCCACGTGGGCGGCCGCGGCAGTTTCGGGGGACGCCGCGCGGGAACCGGTCTGCCGGTGAAGACGGCCACCATCGACCTCGCCGAGGTGGGGGCGGGGGGCGGTTCGATCGCCTGGCTGGACCCGGAGGGCATCCTGCGCGTGGGCCCCCAGTCTGCGGGATCGGACCCGGGCCCGGCCTGCTACGGGCTCGGCGGAGAACTGCCCACCGTCACCGACGCCAACCTGGTGCTCGGCTATCTCGATCCGCTGCGTTTCGCGGGAGACACCCTGAAGCTCGACGCAGCCGCCGCCCACGCGGCGATCGAGGAACACGTCGCGCGTCCCCTGGGCGTGGACGTGCAGCGCGCCGCCTGGAGCATTCACGACGGGGTCAACGCGCAGATGGCCAGCGCCATCCACGTCGTCACCGTCCAGCGCGGCCTCGATCCGCGCGAGCACGCGCTGATCGCCTTCGGGGGCGCCGGCCCCATGCACGCGGTGGGCGTGGCCACCCGTTTCGGGATCGCCTCGCTACTGGCCCCGCCCATGGCCGGGGTCGCCTCGGCGATCGGCATGCAGGACACCGACCTCAGAGCCGAGCACGGCCGCAGCGTGAACCTCACGGAAGCGGATCTCGACACCGCCACCCTGCAACCGCTCTTCGCGGAGATCGAGGCCGCCGCGCGGGAGAAGATGGGCCTCGACTCGAAGGGAAGCCCTCCCAAAGTCGAGCGCTTGCTCGACGCCCGGCACGAGGGCCAATCCCACGCGCTCTCCATCCCCCTGACCTCGCTCGCGGCGGCTGATCTCGAACGCGTCGTAGCGGACTTCCGCGCCGCCTACCGGGCCGCCTACGGGGTGATCTCGGAAGGCGCCGTCGAGTTCTCCGCCTGTCGCGTGCTCTTGCGGGTCCCCGTGGAGCGCCCGGCCTTTGCGACGCTCGCCCCCGCAACGGGCGACGTGGAGCCCGCGCGGCGTGGCAAGCGCCAGGCGCGTTTCGGCCCCGAGCCCGCGGACGCCTTCGAGACCGACATCTTCTCGCGCGGCGACCTGCGCGAGGGCGACCGCCTGCCGGGGCCCGCCGTCATCGACGGTACGGTGGAAACCGTGGTGGTGCCGCCGGGCTGGCAGGCCCGGGTAGACGAGATCGGCAGCATCTTGATTTCCCGCTCGACCTAGCGGAGCGCCGCCGGGCGGGCGGGCGGGCGCCTTCGATCAGGCCGTGAGCGCCTCGACATCGAAGCCGTAGAGCTTGGCGGCGTTGTCCCGCACGATCAGGGCCTGCTCGTCCTCGGGCACGTCGGCCAGGATCTTGCCCACGATCTCCCGGGAGCGCGGAAAGGTGGACTCGGTGTGGGGATAGTCGGAGCCCCACATCAGCGTGTGCACCCCGAAGATGTCCCGGGTCCGGATTCCCACCGCGTCCTCCTGGAAGCTCACGAAGCAGTTGCTGCGGAAGAAGTCGCTGGGGAGTACGCCGGGCGCGAAGCGGTGCCAGTCCCCCCGCAGCGGACGCTCGGTGTACGTGTAGTCCATCTGGGACAGGAAGAAGGGGAGCCAGCAGACCTCGTGCTCCACGGAGCCCACGCGCAGCTTCGGGTGTCGCTCGAAGACACCGGAAAAGATCATCTCGCCCAGCGACTTGCGGATGAAGTGGTCCTGGAGGTAGAAGGCGGCCTCGCTCACCTCGCGCACCGAGGGCTGGTCGACGTCCACCGAGGCAAACTGCCGGCCCGTCGCGACGTGCATGGAGATCGGCATGTCGAGATCCACCGAGGCCGCCCAGACCGGCTCGTAGCGGGGTTGGTCGTAGGCCTCCTCGGCCGGCGGAAGCACCGTGATCATCGCCCCCGCCAGGCCCGCGTCGCGGCCGCGCTGCATCTCCTGGACCGCGGCCGCGGGGTCGTCGACGTTCACGAGCGCGATGCCCTTCAGGCGCGCCGGGTCCTCCGAACAGAACTCCGCGATGAAGTCGTTGTAGGCTGCCATGGTCGCGGAGCAGAGCCCCGTGTCCGGAATCGCGTAGGCGAGCAGGGCCTCGCTGGGGTAGATGACCGAGGCCACCACGCCGTCGCCTTCGTTTTCCTCGATGAAGGCCCGAGGATCGCGGGCACCCGCGCGCACGTCCTCCCAGCGTGCCTCGATGACGAGTTCCCGGGCGTCCTTCTCGAAGCGGTCGCCGGTCTGCACGCCGAGGAAGGACATGGAGCGCTTGCCATCGATGTACCACCAGTCCCCGGTCTCCTCGCTGACCACGCGGGGGGCGCGCTCCGCGAAGTCACCCCGCATGCGCGAGGTCCACAGATCCGGAGGTTCGACGATGTGCGAGTCCGAGGAGACGAGGGCTTCGAGGGGCATCCGAACCTCCGGGTGGGTGCTTCCAGACTATCCGAGATCCCGTCCCCGGGAAAAGCCCCCTTTCGCCCTGAATCGGGGCCCCCGGTCCGGGCGCTGCCGCTGCCACGGCATCCAGCCCCACACGCGATAGCATGCGCTGCGTGCCCGGCGGGATCGAAGACGACCTGATGAACCCGGAGGATCCGGCGCGCCGCTTCGCGGCGATGGCGAAACTGCGCGCCGAAGCGCCCATCCACGCCTTGGGCGGCGCCGAAGGCCCCTGGTACCTGGCGCGGCGAGACGCGGTGACCGAGGCGCTCCCCCAGGTGCTGCACTTCGGGGGCGGCGTGGGCGCGGGCGACGTGCCGGTGGACGACCAGGCCCTCAACGGCGTACTGGAACCGCGCCACGGCGAGTTCCGGCGCCTGGTGAACGGCCTGATCGCTCCCCACAAGGCGCGGCGCGTGAAGCCCTTTCTCGAAACGGAACTCTGCCCGCGCCTACTCGACGCCGTCGCCCAGCGCGCGGCCCGTGGAGAAGTCGTGGACGTCATGCGCGACTACCTGGACCACGTTCCCTCGAGCGCCATCGCCTGGCTGCTGGGCTGGCCGCTCGAAGACGCCCTCCAGCTCTACCAATGGACGCTGGAGATCTGCGAGCGCGGCATGGAGATGCGCCCGGGCACCGATCTCGCGCTGCGGGAGATCCACCCGGTCTTCGCGGCCTACGTGGAGAAACGGCTCGCCGAGCGCCTGGCACTTCCCGAGAGCGAGTGGCCCGAAGACGGCATCAGCAAGCTGCTCGTCAGCAAGGTCGAGGGCGAGCGCCTCTCTCCCGCCGCCGTCCGCACCCAGTTGATGTTCCTGCTGGGCGCGGGCTCGGAGACCACCCGCGACATGCTGGGCGGCCTGGTGTTCGAACTCGCCCGCGATCCCGCGCTCTACCAGCGCTTGCGGGGAGATCGCAGCGGGATCGCGAACGCCTGCGAAGAGGCGCTGCGCATCTATTCCCCCACCCAGTTCATGGTGCGACGCTGCCTGCAGCCCGTCACGATTGCGGAGCACGCTTTCGCCGAGGGGAACCTGGTGTTCTTCGGCCTGGCCTCCGCGAACCGCGACGAGGCCCACTTCGAGGAAGGCGAGCGTTTCGACGCGCAGCGCGCCAACGCCGCCGACCACCTCGCCCTGGGCGCCGGACCGCACCTCTGCCTGGGCAACTCGCTGCTGCGGCTGGAAACCCAGATCGCCATCGGCGCGCTGCTCGACCGCTTCGAGGCCATCGAGTTGGCGGAAGGACCCGGCTTCGAGGCACTGCACACGGCCATGTTCTACGGTCCCAAGCGCCTGCCGTTGCGCCTCCATCCGGCCTGAGGCGGACACCCCTGCCCCCCATCCCAGCCGAGGAATCTCCATGGAGTTCGACGTCTTCGACGTACACCACCACGTGGGCGACGCGCGCGCCGTGATGGCGATCAGCGAGGAGAACCCGGAGCCCCTGGACACCAGCGCCTACCGCCAGCGGGAAGTCGAGGAGCGCCTCACGATCATGGACGAAGGCGGCGTGCACCAGGCACTGGTAATCCCCGGACACGGCTACGCGCGTCCGGCCGGCATCGAGGACACCCGCGCCGAGAACGACCGCATCGCCGCCTACCGCGACGCCCTGCCCGACCGCTTCCCCGTCGCCGCAGGCATCGTGGAGCCCCGGGATGGCGAGGCTTCGCTGGCGGAGATCGAGCGCTGCGCGACGGAACTCGGACTGGCGGCCATGAGCTTCCACACCCGCTTCCAGGGCGTGTCCCTCGACAACCACTGGATCGACCGTTACGTGGGCGCGATCGGGGACGCCGGCATGCTCCCCATCCTGCACGCGCTGGACGAGAGCGCCGACGAAGCGCTCTGGAAGGTGGGGCAGATCGCCTTCCACTACCCGGGCAAGACCCTGCTGATCCTCGACGGCTACTCGACCTTCGAGGGCACCAAGCACTGCGGGTACCTCGCCGAGCAGTACCCCCAACTCCACTTCGACATCAGCCTCTCCTACAACTTCGACTTCATCGAGCACCACGTGCGCCGCTTCGGCGCCGAGCACTACCTCTTCGGAACCGACCTCTACTCCTGGCCGCTGGGACGGCGCATCACGCACCTGCTCTCCCAGGTCCTCGAGTCCTCGCTCCCCGAGTCCGACAAGCACGCGATCCTGGGCGGCAACGCGCGCCGTCTGCTCGGCCTGTAGCGCGGGCTTCGCGCCCCCTGGCTCCCGCCTAGGAGTCGCCGGTCGACCACTGGTGGCCCCAGAAGCTGGGAGCCGACATCGCCTCGACCTGCCAGTTGGCGTCGTCCACCAGAATCCCCTGGCAACCGAACTCCACGTCGAAACCCGAGGGCGAGCGCAGGTAGAAGGAGACCATGCGATCATTGGTGTGACGTCCGAGCGTGGCGCGGGGTTCCTCGCCCGCAGCAGCCAAGCGGTCGCGGGCGGCCACCACCTCCTCGAGGCTCGAGACCTCGAACATCACGTGCCAGAGACCGGCGGGCGTCTCCGCGCCGACCAGTGCGAGGCTGTGGTGCCGGGGATTGCAGTGCAGGAAGGAGATCTGCATGGGACCCGCGTGGAGGAAGTCGCTCATCCGGAAGCCGAGCAAGTCCTTGTAGAAGTCGCGGCACTCGTCGTGGCAGGGGGCCGGCAGCACCACGTGCCCCAGGCCCAGTTCCCCGGCCACGAAACGCTGCCCGGCCGCGGGGGAGGCACAGGGGTCGCCTGCGTGCGCGGCGCCGTGGAAGAGTTCGAAGTGATTGCCCGCGGGATCGCTGGCCCGCAGCAGCGCCTGCACGCAGCGGGCCGCGCATTCTTCGGGGCTGCCGACTTCCACCGGTACGCCAGCCGCCTCCAACTCGCGGCCGGCCGCCTCGAGGGCAGCGGCGTCCGCGAGCTCCCAGCCTGCGGCGAGGAAGCGGTCCCGGGGGCCCGACTCCACGCTCACGCGCAGAGCGCGCTCGTCACTGCGCAGGACCAGTCGGCCCGCATCGCAGAGCGCTTCGTTGGGCATCAGGCCCAGCACGTCGCAAGCGAAGCTGCGCCAGGCCGCCAGCTCCACACTCGCGATGGTCACGTAGCCGAGTTGCAGGACATTCATGGCGAGGGGCTTCCCTGGGGCTGGATGGCGGCCGCGGAAGATGGGCGGCCGATCACCGCGCGCAAAAGCGTATCCCGCTCCGCGCCGCCAGTCGATCTCGAAGACCGGGAGCGCCCTCTCTCTCCGACCCGGGAAATTCTCGACTTTCGAGCGACGGATGCCTACGCTCGCCGCGCCTCGCGAGACGGCGCGAAAGGGTGGCCCTCCCCGAGCGACTGGGCCCACCCGGCAGACATTCGAGGAGGATGCAATGGCGGCAGGAGGCGTGGCCTACGACTTCGGCGACTGCGGGGTGCTGGTGACCGGGGGCTCCAACGGGATCGGCCTGGCCACGGCGCGGGCCTTCGCGGAGGCCGGCGCGCGGGTCAGCATCACCGGCCGCCGCAAGCGCGCCGACGACTACGAGCACGATCTCAGCGCCTTCTCCTACCAACAGGTGGAGATGACCGACGCGGACCAGGTGGACGCCCTGGCCGCCTCCTTCGACAGCCTCGACGTGTTGGTCAACAACGCGGGCACCAGCCTGATGGCGGAGGACGAGTGGCGGCCGGAGATCTTCGAGCGCGCGGTTCGCCTGGCCCTCTTCGCCTCCTTCCGGCTGGCGGTGGCCCTCAAGGAGCGGCTCTCGCGGAGTTCCATCGAGGGCGGCGGCAGCGTGCTCAACATGTCGAGCATGTCGGCCTTCCGGGCGGTGACGGTGGTGCCGGGTTACGGCGCCGCCAAGGCGGGCGTCACCCAGATGACCAAGAACATGGGCGCGGCCTGGGCGCTCGAAAACGTGCGCGTGAACGCGGTCGCGCCGGGCCTCATCCTCACCAACATGACCGAGGGCATGCTGGGCACGGATTTCGAGAAGCCCGAGGTGGAGCGCGCACCCATGATGCGCTGGGGGACGCCCGAGGAAATCGCCCCCGTCTACCTCTTCCTGGCCAGCGCCAAGGCCCGCTTCATCACGGGCCAGACCCTCTGCGTGGACGGCGGCGCCTCCATCGCATGAGCCCGCCCTTCACCACAGCGAGCCGCCCGAAACCACCAGATCCTGCATGGTCATCCCCACCGCTTCGTCGCGGCACAGGTAGCAGGCCAGCGCCCCGATCTCCTCGGGCTGGATCAGGCGCTGCTGCGGGTTGGCGGCCCGGGCCTCCTCGATATAGGCCTCGCCCGAGCGATTCTCCTGGACCTCCGCGATGTGGTGCATCCAGTGACTGCCGAAGCGCGTCTCCACCCAGCCGGGGCTGATCGCGTTGCAGGTGACACCGTGGGGTGCGCCCTCCAGCGCCACGCAGCGCGTGAGCCCCACCACGCCGGCCTTGGACGCGCAGTAGGCCGCGGAGGTGGGAGCCCCCACGCTGGCCGCAGTGGAAGCGATGTTGATCACCCGGCCCCAGCTGCGCTCGATCATCGAGGGAAGACAGCGCCGGATGGTCCGGTAGCTGCCGTGGAGGTTGACGTCGACGACGCGCTCCCAGAGGGCGTCCGGGTGCCCGCAGAGTGTCTGCTCTGCGGTGATCCCTGCGGCGTTGGCGAGGATGTCCACCTCGCCCAGCGCTTCGCGCAGCTCGGCGTGGAAAGTCTCCACGGAGGCGTCGGAGGTCACGTCGAGTCCGCGCGCGAAGGCACGCACACCCCGGGCCTCGAGTTCGGCGCGCGTCTCCTCGAGTTCCTCACCGCCCGGCAGGTACGCGACCTCGCCCGCAACGCCTGCAGCCGCGTCCGAGAGCAGGGAGCCAATCGCGACATCGGCACCCGCTTCCGCGAAGGCCATGGCCATGGCGCGCCCCATGCCGGATGCGCCGCCGGTCACCCAGGCCACACGGCCGCTCAGGAATCCCTCCATCTTTCGACCCTCCTACACGGACCGCGGATCACTGCCCCGCCGCATCCTGCCGAAGCGCGCGAAGGAGCGAAAGGGCCAACAGCACCCCTACGACGAGCAGTGGCAACGACGCGATCAGCGAAGCGGTCTGGAGGCTGCGCAGACCCCCGATGCCCATCAACGCGATGGGCAATAACGCCAGCGCCACGGCCCAGAAGCCCCGGTGAAGACGCGCCGGGTCACCGCGAGGGCCCAGTTCCCGCGTCGCCACGGATGCCAGCGTGTAGGCCGCGGAGTCGAAGGTGGTCGCGAGGTACAGGAGCGCCACCAGGCAGAACACGCCCAGCACCAGCGTGGGTTGGGGGAGAGAACTCACCACCGCGATGATGGCCGCGGGCGCACCCTCCACGTCGAGGATCGCGAGCACCGGTAGCTGGCCGCTCAGTTCCAGGGACAGCGCGTAGTTGCCGAGCACCATGAAGAACAGCCAGGAGCCCGCCGTACCGAGCAACAGCATCCCCCACACCACCTGCCGGATGCTGCGACCGCGGGAGATCCGCGCCACGAACAGACCCACGAAGGGCGCGTAGGCGATCCACCAGGCCCAGTAGAAGACCGTCCAATCCTCCACGAAGCCCGTGCGCAGCACCGGATCGGTCCAGAAGTTCATGCGCACGAAGTTCTGCAGCACGTGCCCCACCGCGGAGGTGCCCATCTGGAGGATGAAGAGGGTGTCCCCGGCCACCAGCACGAAGGCCAACAGCGCGAAGGCGAGCCCCAGGTTCAGGTTGCTGAGGACGCGGATGCCGCGCTGCAGCCCCAGGATCACGCTGGTCGCAAAGATCAGCGAGCAAGCCGACACCACGAATACATCGAGCCGGTAGGAGCGCTCGAAGCCGCCCAACTCCGAGAGACCCTCCGCGATCATGGGCGTGCTAAGTCCCAGCGAGGTGCTGGCCCCGCCCAGGATTCCCACCATGAAGAGCAGATCGATGACGCGACCGACCGGGCCATCCGCTGCGCGGCCCAGCAGGGGACGGCAGGCGCTACTGAGCCGGTACGAGGCCTCGCCGCGCCGATGACAGGCATGGGCGACTGCAACGCAGGGCAGCACGTAGAACGCCCAGGCCGTGAACCCCCAGTGGAAGAGCGGATAGCTGACCGCCCAGTGAATGGCTTCCGGCGATCCCACCTCCGCCCCGTAGGGGGGCGCCTGGTAGTAGTACGCCCACTCGATCACCCCCCAGTACATCAGTCCACTGGCGATCCCCGCGCAGAAGAGCATCGCGAACCAGGAAAGGTTGCTGAACTCGATGTCCTGTGGACCCGCGCCCAGGCACTGCTCGCCGTAGGGCCCCCATGCGAGATACAGCGCGAAGCCCAGGCAGGCGACACCTGCCCAGAGATACAACGACATGAAACGGCTGGCGAGCCACGCGTAAGCGATCTCGATGACGTGGCCGCTCTGCTCGGGGGCCACCGCCAAGGGGAGCGCCACCAAGCCCAGGAAGCCCGCAGAAAGCAGGAAGATCGGCCAGTCGACCTGCTTCAATGTTCCCTCCCGGCAACCCGCGCGCGAAAGACTCGCCGCCCGAACGGATCCCGGCAGAGACTAGCCGAGGACTCCCCGGCCGGTTCTCCCGCGCTGCGAGCCCGTGGCATAGACTGTTTTCATGCCTCTTCGACGGCCCCTCCGGATCGCCGCGCTCCTCGCCGTCTTCCTGGTGGGAGTCACGGGTTGCATGAGCGTAGGCGCGCGCCTCGTCATGCCCTTCTACTTCAAGGAGGCCCCGCTGCCCGACTCGCAGGTGCGCCGCGACATCCCCTACCGGTTCGATGCCGCGGCGGACGACGGGAAACACCGGCTGGATCTGTTCCTGCCGTCCCCGGAAACTCCGCGGCCCTGGCCCGTACTTGTCTTCGTCCACGGCGGCGGCTGGCGACGCGGGGACCGGGCGCTGCGCATGGGGGGCGCGGAGGTCTATGCGAACATCGGACGTTTCCTTGCGGGCCATGGCGTGGGCAGCGCGGTGATCAGCTACCGCCTGCAGCCCGCGGTGGGTTGGCACGCGCAGGTGGATGACGTGGCGCAGGCCGTCGCATGGCTCGCGACCCACCTGGCGGCCCTGGGCGGCGACCCGAAGCGGATCTTTCTCTCCGGCCACTCTGCGGGCGCGCAACTCGTGGCGCGCGTGGCACTCGATCCGGAACCCCTGGCAGCCCTCGGCCTTTCCCCGGGCAGCATCTGCGGCCTGATTCCCGTGAGTGGAGCGGGATTCGACCTCGAGGACGCGCGCACCTACGAGTTGGGGGCCTCTACCGCCTACTACGAACGTCGCTTCCGGAACGCTGAATCGGATCCCGACTGGGCGCGCGAGGCCTCTCCGGTGGCGCACATGGGCGAGTTTCTACCCGCGACCTTGATCCTCTACGCGGACGGGGACTGGCCGTCCCTGCGCCGCCAGTCCCAACTGCTCGGACAGGCCCTGGAAGCGCGGGGAAGCCGCGTAGAGACCCGGGTGGTGGAAGGCGAGGACCACTACACGATCGTCCTCACCCTGAGCCGGGACGACCGCCCCGCCGGCGAAGCGATACTCGACTTCGTCACCCACACGGTCTGCGAGCGCTGACGCGGAGACATTCCGGCCCGGAGCCCGGGATCGCATCGAAGTTCGAAGAGCGCTCGCAGCGCTCCCCTCAGACGCCCATCACCCGCGCGGGCGAGTCGTCAGCGATTCACTCGACGCCGTGCTCCCGCCAGACCCGCCAGGCCCAGCAGCAGCAGCGAACCGGTTGCGGGCTCCGGGATCGGCACCGGCGCACCGAGCACCATGATCAGGCTCGCGGAAATGTTGAGGGGCTCAGGCTCGCCGAATGCGGCCCCGGCGAGGCTTCCCAGGTTCTGACCCGTCACGACCACCTGGCCCAGAGAGTTCACCGAGAAGGAGATGTCCGAACCCCCGTACATGATCGGGATCGAGGGGCTACCGCCCACCGAGTACATGCCACTGACGTCTGCGGTCGAGCCGATGAAGGTGAACAGGCCCGAGATCAGCGACTCGGAGGTTCCCGAAAAGGGATCCGAGGACGAGAGCGTGGCAGAGACGATGGTGGCGCTGCTCTGCCCCGCGTACGTGCAGCCGCCGCAGAAGGTGAGTGCCGTATTCGGCGCCACCGAAACCGAGAAGCTCTCCACGCTCTCCGCGGCCACGTCCATCACCACCGAACCCGTGAGGCCCGTGGTAAAACTACCGCCGTCCAGCAGGTTCTCGGTGCCGTTGTTCACGAAGACCGTTGCCTGGCTGGCCGCCAGGAGCGCGTACGACATCGGTGTCGAAAGAGCCGGCTGCGCCAAGAAGATCACCACAGCCAGGCCCGACAGCCCAGCAGAACGCCACATCGTCCGCATTATCCCTCCCGCTGCTGCAGAATGGGTAGCAAGGATCGTGCCTACGCGGTTTAGGCCATTCCGCATACGTAGAAATACCTAGTATCTAAAGGTTTCTACGAGGATGAGGTGCATATCCTACACCCTTTCGAAAGCACGCTTATTCCCACATGTCGAAAATCTTTTCCCTCGTCGGAACAGCTTTCCCACCTCGCCCCGGGGGACCATGACCCCGTTCGGCTGGCTCCCAGCGTGCCCCGGGTGTTTCCCACCGAGGGGCCACGAGGCTTTCGGCGGCCCGAGCCCGGCTCGGATAGGCTGCCGGGGTGGACGTGAATCGCCGCGACTTTCTCCGCACGAGCGGGGTCCTCGCTGCGGGGGCGGCGCTACCGCTGGCCTGTCGAACGCTGCCGCAGACCGCAGCTCCCCCGCCCTTCCTGCACGGTATCGCCAGCGGCGACCCGCTAAAGGACCGAGTGGTGCTCTGGACCCGCGTGAGCGCGGCGCCAGGAACAGGGCGGATCCCCGTCCGCTGGGAGATCGCGGAGGACCCGGGGCTCCGGCGCATCGTAGCCCGGGGCCGTACCACCACCGGACCCCATCGCGACTTCACGCTGAAGGTGGACGCCACGGGCCTGGCACCTGGCAGAAGCTACTACTACCGCTTCGACGCACTGGGGGAGGCCTCCGCGATTGCGCGCACCCGCACACTCCCTGCGGGCCCGGTGGAACGCCTGCGCCTGGCCGCTTGCTCCTGCGCGAACTATCCCCAGGGTTTCTTCAACGCCTACGCGCAGATCGCCCTTCGTGGGGATCTCGATGCGGTGCTTCACCTGGGCGACTACCTCTACGAATATGGCCGCGACGGCTACGGGGGCAACGCGGGGCTGGGACGCGACGTGGAGCCCCGACACGAGATCGTGAGCCTGGCCGACTACCGGAGGCGTCACGCCTTCTACAAGCTCGACCCCGACCTCCAGGCCGTCCACCAGCAACACCCCTTCATCGCGGTCTGGGACGATCACGAGAGTGCCAACGACGCCTGGATGCACGGGGCGAAGAACCACGACCCGAGCAGCGAGGGCGCCTGGGCAGCGCGCAAGGCTGCCGCCATCCGCGCCTACCACGAGTGGATGCCGATCCGCACGCTGGCGGGAGACCTCTCCGCGGGGCGCATCTACCGCTCCTTTCGCTTCGGCGACCTCGCGGACCTGGTGATGCTCGACACGCGCTTGGCGGGCCGCGACCCACAGCCCGCACGCGACGACCCCGAGGGCCTCGAGGACCCGCGCCGCCGGCTACTCGACATCGCCCAGGAGGCGTGGTTGCAGGCCGAACTCGAAAACTCGCGGGACGCGGGCACGCGCTGGCGCCTGCTCGGGCAACAGGTGCTGATGGGGTCCATGAGCGGGCCCGGTCAACCCGTCAATCCCGATTCCTGGGACGGCTATCCGGGCAGCCGGCAGCGGCTGCTCTCGCACCTGGAGGAAGCGCGCGTCGACGACGTCGTGGTGCTGAGCGGCGACGTCCACAGCTCCTGGGCGCTGGAAGTCGCAAAGGACCCCTTCTCCTCAGACCACTACGACCCCGCAACGGGCCGGGGCAGTCTGGCGGTGGAGTTCGTGGCCCCCGCCGTAAGTTCATCACCGCTCGGCAGCTTTCCCGGTGCCGCGGAGGCGCTTGGCGAGATCGACTCGCGGCGGCCCCACGTGCGCTGGACGGACCTGCACGAACACGGCTACACGATCCTCGACCTCGACCGGGAGCGCGCCCAGGCCGAGTGGTGGTTCGTGGACTCCGTGGAGCGCCGCGGCGGGAACGAGCGCTTCGCCCGGGCCTTTGCGACCGCCCGGGGAGAGAGCCGCCTGCAGCCGATCGCGAGCCCTTCGGCGCCACTGCGCGACGCCCCCGAGCCCGCCCCCTCCGCCTGATCGACCCAGCGGTGCACGCGCGTCAGCTCAAGGTGATGGGCAGGTGCGCGAAGCCCTGAACGAACTCGGTGCGCAGGCGCTCGCTCTCGTCGAGCAAGACCTCGTAGTCCGGGAATTCGCGCAGCACCTCCTCGAAGAGCATGCGCCCCTCCATGCGGGCCATGAAGGAACCCAGACAGCGGTGCGTGCCTTGCCCGAAGCTGAGGATACGCGGAGACTTGCGGTGGATATCGAAGCGGTCGGGAGCCTCGAAGACCTCGGGATCCCGGTTGCCCGACGGGTAGACGAACATCACGGGCTGCCCCTCGCGGATCTCGTGACCGCGGATCTCGTGCGCTTCGATGGTGGTGCGTCCCAACCACTGGGTGGGCATGTCGTAACGGAGGATCTCGGTCAGCGCGTCGTCGACCAACGCTGGCTTCTCCACGAGTTCACGCCGTTGCTCGGGGTGCTCCCAGAGGCGCAGCAGGCCAGTGGCGAAGACCTTCGGGAAGGTCTCGGTGGCCCCAATCAGAAGGAGCGTGAGGTGCTGGGCGATGCGCTCCGCGGTATAGGGACCCTGCGCGTCCGAGTAGCTGCTGAGCAGGCCGAGTGCATCCTCTCCCCCACCACCCGCCTTCATGCGCTCCTGCGCCAAACCCTCGATGTAGTCCCAGGTTTGCTTGCGCGCCGCATAACCGTCTTCCGTCATGCCCTCGGTGCCTTCCTCGCGGCCGAAGAAACGGCTGACGAGATCCACCAGGTAGTCGGCATCCTCGAGTGGGAAGCCATTGACCGCGCAGGCCACGCGCACCGCGATCTGCTGGCCGAGATCGCGCACCGCATCGATCTTGCCTCCCCCCCGGTGCGCATCCAGGCAGTCCCGAATCCAGCCACGCACCCGCGGTTCCAGGGCCCTCGCGGCACTCGGGCCGAAGTAGCGAAAGACTTCCTTGCGCAGGGCGTCGTGGGCGGGAGGGTCCACCGAGGCCAGGGTCTCCATCGCGGAGGGCTCCCGATCCAGGAATGCGAGATCCGACGTCCCGTTCTTCACCGAGTAGTGGCGCGTATCCTCGTGACCCGCCCAGATGTCCTCGAAGCCGAAGAGCGCCCAGGCGTCGAAGCGCTCCACGTAGTAGACGGGCGCCTCGGCGCGCATGCGCGCGTAGACGCTGTTGGGATCTTCCAACACCTCGGGCATGTAGGGGTCGTATTCGACCATGGCGGCTCCTCGAAGGGACGAGTCCCCGATGCTATCGCGAAACCCGTGACATGGGGGCGTCACCGGCAGCGAGCGGTGTGTTAGCGACGCCGCCCCTGCAGGTACGCGCGTCGGGCGCGCCCACACTCCTCGTCCGCGAACGCGGTGACCAGCCCGTCGGCGTCCGACCAGCTTCGCGCCATCCCCAGCATCTGGTCGGTGACCGCGTTGATGTGCCGCTTTGTGGAAAAGAGCGCGTGCCCGGCCTTGGCGGCCAGGGAATCCGCCAGCGCTTTCACCTCGTCGTCCAAGCGATCTTCGGGGACCACGCGGTTCAGGAAGCCCGCTGCCTTCGCCTCGGCAGCGTCGAAGGGACGACCGGTGAGCACCAACTCCCGCGTGAGCGCGGGCCCGATTTCCCGGATCAAGCGCGGAATGCCCCCCCAGGCGAGCGGGATGCCCAGGTCCACCTCGGGGATCGAGAAGCGCGCGTCGGCGGCGGCCAGGCGCAGATCACAGGCCGCCGCGAGTACCACGGCGCCCCCCACGCACCAGCCGCGGATGGCCGCGATGCTGAGGGCGCGCATGCGCTCGAGCGCATCCGCCATTTCGCGGCCGAGATCCGCGCTGTCCCGGGTGCTGCGCTCCTGGGGACCACTGAAGCTCGCCAGGTCGGCTCCAGCGGAAAAGACCCGGCCGGCCCCGCTCACCACCACCACCTTGACATCGGCTTGCTCGTCGAACCAGCGAGCCGCCGCCGCCAACTCGCGCAGCGTCGTGGGTGAGAGCGGGTTGAGCTTCTGGGGTCGATCCAGCGTCAGCCGTCCCAGCGGCCCGTCGCTCTCCACGCGGAGGGTCTCGAACACCGGCGCCTCCTTCGCAGCTTCGGGACGGAGACCCTTAGCACGCGGAGCACGCTTCGACCCGCGCTGTGGCATGTTCCACGCCCATGAGCGACCCCCGCCCCCCCGCCCCCCGGCAGCACCGGCCCGAAGGCGCGCCGCGGCGCGAAGTCGAACTCTTCGAGGGCCTCACCACCACCCGGGCCATCCGCCGCTACAGCGAAGAAGCGGTTTCGGACCAGGACCTGGCCGCCATCCTCTTCGCCGCCACGCGGGCGCCCTCCGGTTCGAACCGGCAGCCCTGGCGTTTCCTGGTCTTGCGGGACGACGAACCCTCGCGCCAGGCCAAACTTCTGTTGGCCCGGGCCGCGCGTGAGATCTGGGTGCAGAAGCGCAGCCGGGACGGCTACGACCGCGGCTCCGGGCTGGACCCGGATTCCCCGAAAGCCCGCATGGCGCAGAGCATGGAGCGCTTCCCCGAGGCGATCGAAACTGCGCCCGTGGTGATCCTGCCCTGCTTCCTGCGCTACCGCGCACCGCACTTGAGCGACGGCGCATCCATCTATCCCTGCTGCCAGAACCTGCTCCTGGCCGCCCGCGCCCGGGGGCTGGGCGGTGTCATGACCATCTTCCAGCTGCCCGTGGAGGCGGAACTCCGGGAAGTCCTCGAGGTGCCGGACGGCGTGGAACTCGCCGCCGCCATCCCGCTCGGGCACCCCCTCGGAGCTCACGGCCCCGTGCGGCGCCGCCCGCTCCGCGAGTTCGTCTTCGAAGGCCGCTGGGGAGAAACGCCGGCATGGGCAGAGGATCCGCCGGGCACGCGCTACACCCGCGCGGGGCCGCCGGGGCACCGGACGCCGATCGACTGAGGGCGCTGCAAGCCCCCGGGACCGGGGCGATCAGCCGCGTTTCTCCAACACCTCCAGCAAGCCGTCGATCTCTGCGAGGTCCGCGGTCGCGGAGTTGAGCAGGCACTCCTCGACCCCGAGTTCTTCATAGCGGTCGAGGGCCTCGCGCACCGCGTCGGGGTGGGAGCGGTTCACGCTCTTCGCCATTGCGCTCGCCACCTCGTCGCCCATCAGTGCCACGTACTTGTAGACGTAGTTCGAGAGGCGCTCCTGCGCATCGGGGGCCAGCGAGTACCAGAAGCCGGCGACGTGACGGGGCGCAGCGTCGCGCCCGGCCTCCGCCCAGGCCTCCCGCACGCGCTGAAGCTGCGGGCCGATCTCGCCGGCCTCGCCGTTGCCCGACCACGAGTAGACGCCGTCCGCCCAGACCGCCGCCCGCCGCGTCGCGAGCGGTCCCATCACGCCCGCCAGGATGGGCGGCCCACCCGCCTGGACCGGCGCCGGACCCACGGGATCCCCGCCCTCGAAGGGCGGCTCACCCGCCCAGATGCGGCGGATCTCCGCAACCTGGGCGTCCATGCGGGCATGCACGTTCACTCGCTCGCGCTCCATGCAGCGATAGTCGTGCTCCCGGCCCCCCACGCCCACCGTGATGGTGACACGGCCCCCGGAGAGCATGTCCAGGGTGGCCGCGTGCTTCGCGACCCAAATGGCGCTGTGCATGGGCAACACGTAGAGCGTCGGGATGATGCGCACGCGCCGGGTCACGGCGGCCGCCGCCGCCAGGGTGGCGCCCATCTCCACGGAGGACCCCACCATGCGCTCCCCGCAGGAGAGGCTCGAGAAGGGGCCCTCGTCCACGCGGCGGAACCACTCGAGCACCACCTCCCGCGAAAGCGAAGGCTGGGTGTAGGGGAAGCAGAGACCAATCTCCACGCTGCGGTCCTCCATCTCTAAGGGGACTGGATCCCCGGCTTTCGGACCGGTCGCGCGACGCGCGACGACCCCCGCTAGAACTCGATGGGCAGGTGCGCCATGCCCCGGATGAACTCGGTGCGATCGTGAACGATGCCCTTCTCGTCGACCCGGTAGTCGGGAAAGCGCGCGAGCACTTCCTCGAGCAAGACCTTGCCCTCCATCTCTGCGAAATGGCCGCCCAGGCAGCGGTGCACCCCGTGCCCGAAGCTCAAGATGCGCGGCGAACGCCGGTGGATGTCGAAGCGATCCGGCTCCTGGAACTCCCTTCCATCCCGGTTCGCGGAGGGGTAGAGGAACATCACGGACTGGCCCTCCTTCAGCCGCTGGCCCCCGAGTTCGAAGTCCCGCTTCACGCTGCGCATCAGGAACTGCGTGGGCGTGTCGTAGCGCAGGCACTCGCGCAACGCCTGGGGAATGCGAGCGGGTTCCGCGACCAGTTCGGCGCGTTGATCCGGGTGCTGGGCGAGGCGCAGCACGGCGCTGCAGAAGACCTTGGGAAAGGTCTCGGTGCCCCCCACCAGCAGCAGGATCAGGTGCTGGCCGATCAGTTCGTCGGAGAGGCGCGCTCCCTCCACCTCGGCGCGGATCAGGACGTCCAGGGGATGTTCGGCTTCCCCCGTGTAGGAGCGACGCTCCCGCGCCAGGCCTTCGAGATAGGCGATCATCTCCCCGAAGGCTTCGACGCCTGCCTGGGTCATTCCCTCCAGGCCTTCCTCGCGGGACAGGAAGCGCTTGACGAGGTCGACGATGTAGGCCGCATCGGATTCCGGGAAGCCCACCGCCATGCACGCCACCCGCACCGCCACCCGCTGACCGAGTTGGGTGGCCACGTCCGCACGGCCCTCGGCCTCGAAGTCCTGCATGCACTCGCGCACGCAGGCGCGGATGGCGGGCTCGAGCCGCCGCACGCGACGCGGCATGAACCACGCGGCGAGTTCCGCGCGCAAGGCGGTCTGGGCCGGGGGATCCATGTGGTTGAGGTTCGGCAGCGCGGGGATGGAGCGCGTGACCAGGTAGGCCCAGGAGGTGCCGCGCAACGCCGTCAGGTGTTCGTTGTCCTCGGAAGCGCGCCAGACGTCCTCGAAGCGGGACAGCGCCCAGGTCTCGTGACGGGACAGGTAGTGGACGGGGGACTCTTCGCGCAGGCGGCGGTAGGTGGGATGAGGATCGTCCAGTACATGTTCCGCAAAGGGGTCGTAGTCGATCACCAGAATCCCGCTCCTCGCTCGCATGGGCACTTCGCGACCGGCCGCGGCGGCTCAGCGTACGCCGCGGATTCCCGACTTTCGCGCGTTCCACGGCCCGCGCAAGGCCCGCGCCGCCTCAGCGGGCCACCACGCCCTTCAGGCCGCCGGAGACCAGCGAGGAGACCCGCAGTAGCGAACGCGCGACCCCCAGCCCCCCGGGCGAAGCCAGGTAGCGGGGCTCCCAGACCGGCGAGAATTTCTCCTTGTAGGCGCGCAGACCCTGGAAGTTGTAGAAGTGCTCGCCGTGGCGGAAGACCGCTGCACCGATGCGACTCCAGACCGGCGCCAGCGGATCCGCGGAAAGTCCAGAGAGCGGTGCCATGCCCAGGCACAGGCTCCCGTAGCCCTCGGCGTGCCCCCACACCATCAACTGCACGAACAGGTACTCCATGACCGAGGCCGGCGCGGCCTCGGGGTCGAAGCGCATCAGGTCGGGAGAGACTTCGGTGCGCTCGGCACCGGTCCAGAGGTTCGCGAACGCCACGGCGCGCCCCTCGCAGCGCACCAGTGCGATGGGCTGACGCGCCAGGTAGTCGGGATGGAAGGCCCCCAGCGAGAAGCCCTTCTCCCGGGTGTGTTTGCCTCCCAGCCAGGCCTGGGAGATCCCCTCGAGTTCGCCCTGCAGGCCTTCGGACGCGCCCGGGGGCAATACCTCGAAGCTGCAGCCCTCCCGCTCGCAGCGCCGCAGTGTCTGCCGCAGCCCCTTGCGCGCCGAGCCCTCCAGGCTGAAATCTACCAGCGGAACCCGCCCCTCTTCACCGAGCTTGTGGATGGAGAGCCCGAGGTCCAGGTAGAGGGGAAGTGACTGCGCGCCCACCTCGTAGAAGACCGGGCTGCCCGCGTAGCGATGGCTGCGCTCCCGTAGCTCCCAGACCAGTTCCTCGCCGACCGCCGGATCCCCCAGCGGATCCCCCATCGACACCCAGCTACGCCCCGCCACCGCGTACATCAGCATGCCCCGCTCGGCTTCATCGAAGAGGAAGTGCTTGTCGCCCAACAGCGCCAGCTGCGCGTCGGCCCGACGCGACGACGCAACCAGCGCTTCGGCGCGCGAGAACTCGCTCGCAGAGGGCGGCGGGGTCGACGGGTCCGCGGGACGCGTCAGGCGCCAGAGCAGCACCAAGCCCGCCGCCAGCAGCAACCCAGCGGCACCGCGCAGCGCCCGCGCAGCCTCCGCATCTGCACCGAAGTCAAGCCACAGCGCGTGCGCATAGCCGCTATCCGCGTGGGCGAAGAGCGACAGCCAGAGCGCCCCGGCAAGCACCACGGCAGTCACTCCGCCTAGGGCGCCGGGCAGTGTCTCGGGCGCCAGCGACCCGCGGCGAGGAAAACGATCCCCGCACAGCCAGAGCGAGACGCCCGTAATCCCGAGCGCCAGCGCCAGCCCAGGGTGGGCGCCGCGCAGCAGTGCGGCCGCGCTGCCGATCGCGAGCAAGTACAGGCTCGCTGTCCGTGCACTCGAAACGCCCTGCAACAGGCCCCGCACGAGCATCAGCAGTGCGATCCCAGCAGCCACGCTAAAGAGGTGGCCAAGATCCACCAGCGCACCGGCTCCGTGCGCGCGGAGCCACTGCAACTGGGTCGCGGCCCCTGGCAGCAACCCTGCGAGCAGCAGTGACAGGCCCGCGAAGAACACACCCACTGCGAAGAGCCGGGGCACCACCAGCGTCGCCAACTGCCCGAACAGAGCCCCGCCGCGTTGGAACAAGGCGCGGCGCTGTAGCGCCTCGACCACGCCCAGCGCCGACACCGCCAGCAAGATGGGCAACACGTAGTAGATGATTCGCCAGACCAGGAGGGCGGCCAGCGTGGCCGGGGTGGGCAGATAGGGGGAGAGCAGTGGCACCGCGATGATTTCGAAGACGCCCAATCCCCCGGGCACCGCAGAGAGCAGCCCCAGCACCTGACAGGCGAGGAAGATCGCTACGAAGGTCGGAAACCCGAGGTCGGGGGCCGCCGGCAGCAGCACGTACAGCACGCTGGAGGCCCACACCCAATCCAGTGCCGCCACCCCCAGCGCCTGCAAGCTGATCGAGCCGCCGGGGAGCGCGAAGTCCCGCCCGCCGATTCGCAGCGACCGGCCCATCCTCGCGACCGACAACCAGCCGACCGCCAAGAGGGCCAGCATCGCGAAGCCCAGCGGCCGCGTGCTCTGCAATGGCACGTGCAGGCTTTCCGGCAGCGGGATCGCCGCGAAGCCGAGCAGCAGGCCGCCCACCGCCAACACGCCGAGGGAGAAGGCAAAAGCGGTGAAGGAGATCACGTAGGTGACATCGGCCACCGAGAGGCCCCAGAGCCCGTATAGGCGTAGGCGTACCGCCGCACTGCCGAGCAACGTGAGCCCCAGATCCATGCTGAAGACGCTGGCCACGAAGGCGGTCAACGCGACGCGCGGATAAGCGAGCTTTCGTCCCAGGCTGCGGATGCCCAGTGCGTCGAAGAGCGTGAGTGTGGCGTAGGAGGCCACGGTGAGAACCAGCGCGGCTGCGAGCGCAGTCATGGAGATGGCGGCGAGCCGCTCCCGGATCTCCGCCAGGCTGTGCTCCCGCAGCTGGTGATCCAATGCGAAGAGGGCCACTGCGAAGAGCAGAGCGCCCAGCACGGGCCGGAGGAAGCGCAACTTGTCGGACTTCACGGCCACCGGGTGGGCGCCATGCGTCGCCACGACGCCCCCTTCCCATCGCTGCGCTCGTAGGCGCTCACCATCCCCTCCCGGCTGAATCACGCAGTCGACCGGTCGCGAGCACTTCCAGCCTCGCGCTCCTTCCCGCCCGATCCGCGCCCAGCATAACCGACTTCGCGAGCATCCCACTTGCCAGCTGCATGGAAGCATGGAGTCCGCCTACAAGGAAGATCCGAGTCGTCTCGATGCTTCCAGAAAAAGTTGCACCTCGACGCTTCAATCTGATTGAAGTGCGTACGACCATGGGTAGAGTGGAAAGCAATCACACCACGGCGTCGGCGGGCCAAGCCTGCAGAGCGCAACGCGAAGAGCCACCGCACGCCGAGCATCACGGATCAGACCGGAACCCGACAGCGCCGCAATCGAGACCGAGCCTAGAACCCGTCGGAAAGACCGACGGAACCGCCCCGCCCCGGCTCGTCGTTCTCGAAGGCGCGTCGGGTTCCGGTCTCGTCGCTCGCAGCGCGACCCGGCATCCTCTGCTCTCCCTTCCCTCGCTCCGCTCTGACCGGCGACGTTCGGGGAGTGTGGGAATCGGGGCCGAAAAGCCCCTGGCTCTGCGAGCGAGACCCCATCCCAGACGTCCAGCAGCCACCACTCAATCCGGGAGATCCGAGACAGGGGTGCACGGGAAGCCAGGACCGGCAAGCGCACGGCGCGAACTCCCGACCGGGCCAAGGACGACCAGCGCGGGTACGCTAGCGGGACTCCGCGAATAGGAGCGAGCCGTGTTTGCCGAAGCCAGCCCCCGCACCCGACACGTCCTCGACCACATCGACCACCCCGTGATCGATTCCGACGGCCACACCCTGGAGTTCCTGCCGGCCATCCGGGACGTCTTGCGCGAAGTCGCCGGCGATCACCTGGTTCCGGGCTTCGACGCGGTCATGAACCCCCGTCCCGTGTACGACTCGCTCTCCGATGACGAGCGGCGTCGCAACGGCATGTTCCGGATGACCTGGTGGGGCTTCCCGGCGGAAAACACCCTCGACCGCGCCACCGCTCTGCTGCCACGCCTGCAGTACGAGCGCATGGAAGAGTTGGGGATCGACTACGCGGTCCTCTACCCCACCGTAGGACTGGCCTGCCTGGGGCTCGAAAATCCCGAACTGCGTCAGGCCATGACACGCGCCTTCAACACCCACGCCGCCCGCAGCTTTCGCGACTACGCGGACCGTCTCACCCACGTAGCACTGGTCCCCATGCATACCCCCGAGGAGGCCATCGCGGAGTTGGATCACGCCGTCCTCGAACTGGGCGCCAAGGCGGTGGTGATGTCCGGCTTCGTGTTCCGCCCACTTCCCGGCAGCGACCTGCCACGGGCCGCCCGCTGGGTGGACACCTTCGACGGCGACAGCCCCTATGACTATGACCCGGTCTGGGCCCGCTGCGTGGAACTCGGCATCTCTCCCACCTTCCACTCGAGCAGCATGGGCTGGTACCGCGCCAGCTCGCTCACCAACTACATCTACAACCACGTGGGTAACTTTTCGTCGGCGAGCGAAACGACTTGCCGCTCCCTCTTCCTCCACGGCGTGCCACGGCGCTTCCCCGAACTGCAGTTCGCATTTCTCGAGGGAGGCGTCGGCTGGGCGTGCAGCCTCTACGCGGACCTGGTCTCCCACTGGGAGAAGCGCAACCGGGACGCCATCCACGCCTACGACCCCAAGCGCATCGACCGCGCCCGGGTGCGCGAACTCTTCTCCCTCTACGCGGATACGCCGACGAAGCGGCACATCGACGAGATCGAGGAGAGCCTTCAGCTCATGTCCGACCCGAACGAGGATCCAGCGGGTCTCGACGAGTTCGCGCAGAGCGGTGTGGAGAGCGCCAAGGACATCGCGCAAATCTTCAGCCACCAGTTCCACTTCGGCTGCGAGGCCGACGATCCGCTGAACGGTCTTGCCTTCCAGCGCCAGATGAATCCACTGCAGACGCAGCTCTCCATCGTGATCGGCTCGGACATCGGCCACTGGGACGTCCCCGATACCCGCGAGGTTCTTGGAGAGGCCTGGGAGCTGGTGGAGAAGGGCCTGCTCGACGAGAGCGGCTTCCGGGCCTTCGTCTTCGACAATCCGCTGGCCCTGTGGACGCGCACCAATCCGCGTTTCTTCGAGGGCACCGCCGTCGCACCCCACGTCACCTCGGACGCCTGAGCGGGAAACAGAGCTTCCTCGGGTCGCGACGCGCCCTTAGCCCTGCGTGAGGGCAGCCTCGGCGGTCTCCCGCGCCCAGCGATAGTCGGCCTTGCCGCTGGGCGAGCGCGCAACGCTCGCGACGAAGACGAAGCGGCGCGGAATCTTGTAGCCCGCCAGGTGCTCACGCGCCGCGGCGGAGAGTTCGTCCTCCCCTGTGCGCGCAGCGGGACGCAGCTGAACGATGGCCGTCACGCACTGCCCGAAGCGCTCGTCGGGCGTGCCCACCACCACGGCGTCGTAGACCTCGGGGTGATGCTTGAGGGCGTGCTCCACCTCCTCCGCAAAGACCTTCTCTCCGCCGGTGTTGATGGTCACCGACTCCCGTCCCAGCAGTTGCAGCGTCCCGTCCGCGAGCAGCAGCGCGCGGTCCCCGGGGACCGCATAGCGTTGACCATCGATCTCCGGGAAGGTGGCGCGCGTCTTCTCCGGGTCGCCCAGGTAGCCGAGCGGCACCCGTCCCACCCGCGCCAACCAGCCGCGCTCCCCGGTACCCGGCACGAGGGGAGCGCTGCGATCCTCCTGCAAGACGAGGTTGCCCGGGGACAGCTGGAAGTCGCCGGTGGTGGTGGAGCGCGGGTCGCGCAGCTCCTGGGTTCCCTGGGCACCACTCTCCGAGGAGCCCAGCGTGTCGCGAATCTGGACGCCGGGTAGCCGCTCCAACAACTGCGCCTTGGTTCCGGCGCTGAGGATCGCGCCCCCGGAGGTGAGCAGGCGCAGCGAGGAGAGGTCGTAGTCCTTGCGGTCCAACTGGTCGACCAACGGACGCGCGAAGGCGTCACCCACGATGTTGAGCAGCGTCACCCCCTCGCGCTCGACGCTGGACCAGATGTCGTCGGGATCCAGACGCTCGGGCCGGGACTGCACGATCACGCTGCCCCCCATGGCCCAGATGCTGAGGGCCGTCCAATGGGCAGCGCCGTGCATGAAGGGTGGCGTGGGCAGGCACACGTAGCCCCCCACTTCGGCGCGCTCCAACACCTCCTCGACGCGCGACACGGGGCGGGTATAGAGCGCCGAGCGGAAGACGTCTTCCTGGCGCCAGAGCACGCCCTTGGGCATTCCCGTGGTGCCGCCGGTGTAGAGGATGTAGAGGTCATCCGGGGAGAGCCCGGAGGGAGGCGTGGGGGTGGCCTCGGCGAGCGCCTGCTCGTAGTCGAGGGCACCGGGCAAGAGCGGCTCGCCCGAGTCGTCGGAGACCTGTAGCCACAACCGCACCTCCGGAAGCCGCTCCCGGATGCGCGCCAGCGTGGGCGCAAAGCGGGCGTGGTAGAGGAGCGCGCGCGCGCAGCTGTCGCCGAAGAGATAGAGGAGTTCCTCCTCCACGTAGCGGTAGTTGACGTTGAGAGGCGCAACCCGCGCCTTGTAGGCGCCCAGCATGCCCTCCAGATACTCGTTGCCGTTGTAGAGGTAGAGGGCCAGGTGGTCCTGCCCGGACTCCCAACCCGCCAACTCTGCGCGTTCTTGGCGACAGCCGAGGCCGTGGGCGCGCAGCACGTCGGCCAGGCGTCGGCTGCGGTCGGTGACCGCCGCCCAGTCGAAGCGGCGATCGCGGAAGACCAGGCAGTCCCGATCCGGGACGCGTTCCGCGATGGCCTCGTGGATATGGGCCAGGTTGAACACGACGGCCTCTCCGCTTCCGGTCCGTCTGCCCCCGCGACAGAACGGCCACGTCGCTGTGGTAGCAGAAATCGGCTGCCGCTTCGGCCGCCGCGCGGTACCCTGCCGCCATGCCCGCCGTAGAGCTCTCGGGCGTCACCAAGCGTTACGGCGTACGCCAGGCGCTCTGCGACGTGAACCTGAGCCTCGAGCAGGGTTCCGCGCTGGGCCTGCTGGGCCCCAACGGCGCGGGCAAGACCACCGCGCTGCGACTCATGTTGGGCTTCGCGCGCCCCACGCGCGGCCAGGTCCGCCTGCACGGACGCGACCCCGCCGACCCCGAGGCGCGGCGCGGCCTCGGTTATCTCCCGGAGCGCCTATCGCTTCCCTCGCACGTGCGCGTGCGCGACCTGCTCGTCCTGCACGCCCAACTCGCGGGTCTCGACGGCCCAGAGTGCCAGCGGCAGGTGGAAGCCACGATGAGCCGGACGGGCGTGGCGGACCGCGCGCAAGACCTGCTGGGGGACCTCTCCAAGGGCTTGCGCCAACGCGTGGGATTCGCCCAGGCCTTCCTGGGTCCGCCACAGCTACTGCTGCTCGACGAGCCCACCTCGGGCCTGGACCCCATCGGGATTCGCGACGCGCGCGAGTGGATCGGCGAGGCGCGCGAACGCGGCTGCACGATCCTGATCAGTTCCCACATCCTCTCCGAGGTGGAACGCACCTGCGACCAAATTGCGATCCTCCACGAGGGCCTGGTGCGGGCGAGCGGCCGCTTTTCCGAGGTGGTGGGCGAGGGGGAGAGCCTCGAGGACGCCTTCGTTCGCTGGGTGCGCGGATGAGCGCAGGCTACACGCTCGGCGTGGACGCCCTGCGCGATGCGCTGGGGCGACGCATCGTGCCCGTGTTGGTGGTGATCTGTGTTCTCTCCATCATGGCCCTCGACAGCTGCACGAGTTGCGCACCCGCCCAGATCGAGGTCAACGGCGTCCCCCAGACCCTGGAGGGACTTCCCGGCGGCATGAGCCTGCTCACCCTGGTGGTGCTGGGTCTCTGGGTGATCGTCCTGGCGGGCATCCTCTCCGCCGACCACCTGCGCAATACCCTCGAGGAGGGCTACGCGTCGCTGGCCCTGTCGCGACCGGTGAGCCGCACGAGCTACGCGTTCGCCCGCCTGGCCGGCGCCCTGGGGGTGGCGCTCGGCGTGGGCGCGCTGCTGCTGGCGGCGGCCAGCTACCTGGTCGCCGTGCGTGCCGGACTCCCCTTGACCCCCGTGCTGGGCAGTTCCCTGGCCTGCGTTCTGGGCGCAGTCACGGTGGGCGCCCTCTCCATGACGCTCTCCCTCCATCTTCCGCGCCTTCCCAGCGTACTGCTGGTCTTCGCAGCCGTGGGCGTGATCGCGCTCGCCAACCTGTTGGGAGCCACGCGCGTCGATCCCGGCGGCTGGCTCTCCGCCATCGACCAGTGGGGCCCACCCCTGGCAGCGGGCCTGGCTGCCCCGCTGCAGGACTGGCTTCCCGCCGACTACACGCGACTCGACAGCGGTCCGCTGTTCCTGCGGCTGCTGTTCTGGTCGGCGATCGCCCTCTTCCAACTCGGCTTCGAATTTCGCCGCTTGGAGATCCGCGGCTGAGCGAAGCCACGCCCGCCAAGAGCATTCAGACGCTCAGCGCCAGCAGCAGCACGCCCGCCAGGATCGCGCCGATGCCGAGCCATTCCAGGCGCAGGATCGGCTCGCGGAAGAACCACGCCGAGGAGAACAGCGCAAAGATCAGCTCGACCTGGCCGACGGCGCGCACGTAGGCGGCGTTGGTCAGGGTCATCGCGGTGAACCAGCCCGCGGAGGCCAGCGCCCCGCTGAGCCCCACCCAGACCGCGACACGCCACTGGCCGGCCACGCGGCGCAGTTCTCCCGGCTCGCGCCAGTAGAGCACGATGCTCATGACCAGGGCTTGGAAACAGATCACTCCCGCCAAGGTGGTCGCCGCGCGAAGCGCCACGCCACCCGAGGGCAGCGCCAACGAAGCCGCCCGATAGCAGACCGCCGCCACCGCGAAGGCGCTGCCGGAGAGCAGGCCCCGCAGCGCACCGCGACCGCGCAACGCAGCCAGCAGACCCTCGGTCGAGGGCCGCGCGCGTGCGCCTAGCAGCAGCACGCCCACCAGGGAGACCCCGATCGCCAATACGGCGCCTGCCGAGACGAACTCTCCGAGCAGCACGATGCCGAAGAGCGCGACCTGGAGCGGCTCGGTCTTCGAGTAGGCGGTGCTCACCGCGAAACTCCGGGAGGAGAAGGCCTGCAGGAGCAACACCGTGCCCAGGATCTGCGCGACACCTCCCGTGGCCCCCCAGGCTGCGAACGCGGCGTTGGGCTCGGGGAGCGAGGCGCGCTGCCAGAACAGCAACCCCGCGAGGTAGACCAGGGCCACCGGAACCCCGAAAGCGAAGCGCACGTAGGCTGCGCCCGTATCGCTCAGGTGATCCTTCAGGGACTTCTGCAGCGTCGAGCGCAGGTTCTGGAGAAAGGCCGCCGCAACCGCGAGAGGGATCCAGAGTTCCACGTGCCTCCCCTGGGAAGTCCGCGCCCAGGGTCGCACAGTGGCGCGGAATGCCGCCCGCGACCCCGTCGCGAAATCAGATGGGCGTGGCCACACCTCTTCTCAACGCTCGCGCCAATCGATCCGTCAGCCCAGGGCCTCGTGGGCCCGCAAGTCCTCGCGCAGGTCGCGCGCGCCTAGGAGATAGTGGAAGGCCGACCAGAGAGCGCCCAGGCTCACGGTCCACAGCAGCGCGTAGCGAAGGCTCTCGACGCCATAGCGCGGCTCCAACAGGTCGGAGAGCCAACCCACGAACTGGGGTCCCAGCCCCAGGCCGATCAGGTTGAGGACCAGCAGGAGCACCGACGAGGCCTGGGCGCGCCAGCGCGGCGGAACCATCGACTGGGTGATCGCGAAGGTGGGCCCCAGGTACATGCCGGCCAGCAGAGCGGGGACCACGCTCCAGGCCACTGCCCCCCAGGCGCTCGTTTCCAGGTAGAAGGGAAAGAAGAAGGGGGTGGCGAGCGCAGTGGCCAGGGCGGGAAGCCAGGCGTACCAGCGCAGATCGCGTCGAGCCAGGCGGTCCCCCAGAAAGCCACCCAGGAACGTGCCGGCCACGCCCGCGGTGAGGGCCACCGCGGCGAGAATCGCGCCCAACTCGGTACGAGTGAAGCCGTGCACGCGCTCGAAGAAGGCGGGATTGAAGGCCCCTGCCCCGTAGCCGATGAAGGCGTGCAGCGAACCGCCGAAGGCGATGTGGACGAAGGCGCGCCGGCGCAGCANGAAGCTCGCGACCTCGCGCAGCGGCTCTTGGGGAGCATCCGGGGGCGGCGCGGCCTCGAAACCGCCCCGCGGCGGCTCGCGCAGCGTGAGGCGCACCACCGCCGCCAGTAGCAGGCCGGGCAGACCGACTATGAAGAAGGCGACGCGCCAGCTGAGGTTGTCCGAGATCCAGCCTCCGGCCGCCAGTCCGATGGCACTGCCGATGGGGATGCCCAGCGCGTAGATGGAAAGCGCCGTGCCACGTCTCTCCGCGGGGAAGAGATCGGAAATCATCGAGTGCGCGGGGGGGCTGCAGCCGGCTTCGCCGATCCCCACACCGATGCGTGCTGCCGCCAACATCGCGAAGGAACGCGCCAGCCCCTGGAGCGCCGTCATCGCGCTCCACGCAAAGAGCGCCACTGCGATGAGATTGCGCCGCACGCTGCGGTCCGAGTAGCGGGCGAGGGGGATGCCCAGCGTCGAGTAGAAGATCGCGAAGCTGGTGCCGGAGAAGAATCCCAGCTGCGTGTCGCTGAGCCCCAGGTCCTCCTTGATGGCCTGCAGGAGGATCGACACGATCTGGCGATCGATGAAGTTGAAGATGTAGACCACGAGCAACAGCCCGAGTGCGTAGCGCGTGTAGGCCTGGGAGAAAGGAGAGACCTGGCCGGAGCCAGCGCCGTCGGGCTCGGAATTCATGGAGGCCACAGCATGGGGCAGCCCCCTTGCGACAGCAACGCGCGAGGCATGCCACCGCGCAGGCACGCAAGAAAGACGGGCGCGAAAGCGTTGGATCGCGACCGTGCCGACGGCTACGTTTCGCGCGTGACCGAGCTCACCGGCTCGAGGAAGCGACGGCAGGACGATCCCCAGATGCGAGCCGATTCGACACAGCACGACCAGCCCGCAAGCTGCCTGGTGATCATCGCGTTGGTCGGGGCCTGCGGAATGGGTCTGCTGCTGCGCGCGCTGAACTTCCCCAGCATCTTCCCGGCGGACGGGGGCGTGTTGCTCGGCCTCGACGACGCCCAGTTCCACGCGCGACGCGCGCTCTATAGCTTCGTAAATTTTCCCGCCGTCCTCGACTTCGACTGGTTCCTCGCCTACCCGGACGGTGCAGCCGCCCCTGTGCCCCCATTTTTCGACTGGGCGACTGCCGGCGTGGCACGGCTCTTTGGAGACGACACCCGCACCCTGGAGACTGTGGCGGCCTGGGTCTCCCCGGTCGTCGGGGCGCTGCTCATCTGGCCCGCCTACGCGATCGGATGTGCGGTGGCCAGTCGGAGCGTCGGCGTCGCGGCGGCCTGGCTCAGCGCGCTGCTTCCGTCCGGCGTCCTGATCACGCGCCTGGGAAATTTCGACCACCATGGCGCAGTCGCACTGATCGCCGCCTGCTGGTTGTGGGTGTCCGTATCGACTGTCGGGCGTTCCGGACGGGCCCTGGCGGCACGCTCTGTCCTCCAGACCGGCGTGGTCGCACTCATGCTCTTCACATGGAGCGGGAGCCTGCTCTACCTCGCCGTGGGCGCCAGCGCCCAACTCGCGGCCATCCTGCTGATTCACGGGCGCCCCGAAAGCCTATTGGCGGTCGGAGCGAGCATGCTCGCTGCCGCGCTGCCCACCGCCTTGTGGCTCACAAACAGCAGNGCGCCCCTGGGCGGCACCTTCAGCAGCCAGACGCTCTCCTGGCTACACGTGCTCGCCCTTTGCGGCATCGCAATCCCGGCGTTGCTGCTGGCGGGGTGGCAGTGGCGGAGACCCGCTGCGGGGGCCACGGGCCGGCTCGGGCGCTTCGCCGTGCTGGCCGGGGCCATCGCCATACCGCTGTTGGCACTGCCCGCGCTCCGCGAGCCACTCCTTCAGGGTGTCTTCTTTCTCGCGCAACAGGACGACTGGGCGTTGACCAACCCCGAACAGCTTCCCCTCTTCCACTCAGCGAAACACGCGGCGGTCGCCAGCGTACGGCTGGGCTACTTCGCCTACCTGGTGCCACTCCTGCCCTTCTACCTGGGATGGAAGATCGCGCGCAGCGGGGAACCGGAGAAGCTGGTGGTGCTGCTGGTCTGGGTCACCGCGCTCACGCTGCTGCTGCTCTCCCAGGTTCGTTACGGGACCGATTTCACGGTGCCCGGCTCCGTGGCCTTTGCGATGATCCTGGTGGATCTGCAGCGCGGGCTATCGAAGAGACTGGCTGTGCACATCGCCACCGCTACGGTCGTGGTTCTGGCCGGGGTCGCCCTGTTGACGGCGATCCGGACCACCCACCAGCCCGTCGCCGAGCGCGCGTTCTCACGATTCCTGGCGGGACCCGAAGCCGCTGTATCCTCGAGAAGGACGCTCCACGAAATCGGCATCCTCTTCGGAAAACAGGTACGGGAAGTCACCCCCGAGACCGCGGGCTTCCTCGAGCCCGGGATGCGGCCGGAATACGGGATCCTGGTGCCGCCCCACATCGGCCACCGCTTTACCTACACCGCGCGCCGGCCGGTGCCCTCGAACAATCTCGGCCCCTACCTCGACTTCGAGAAATATCGTTTTGCCAGGGACTTCTACGAGGCCATGCGGCAGCCCGGCGCGATGGAATCCGTCGACGCTCTCGGCGTGCGTTACGTGGTGACCACGGCCCGCGACTGGAAGCGCCTCGCCTTCGCGGACCACCTCCACGTCCGCAACGAATCCTCCGTGAGAGGGCGTCCGACCACCGGGCGACTGCGACTGGTCGCCGCGGCCACGGTTGTGAAAAGGCGCAGCGAAGCGTCGGACGGGTCGCAGAAGATTGTGCGCGAGATCCCCTTCAAGCTCTTCGAGGTCGTCCCCGGTGCGCAACTCGTGGTGGAAGCCGAAGCCGGCAGCGAGGTGTCGGCCAAGATCCAACTCTTCTACCCCCAGGAAGGCAGGGTGTCCTACCGGACCGTCGGCACCGCCGGCGCGGACGGGGTCGCGCGCCTGCGCGTCCCCTACGCCACCGGCCAGCGCGGAGCCGTCGTCACGCGGGGCCCCTGGTGGGTCGAGACCGCCGATCGCAGGACCGCCTACTGGGTCGAGGAGGCGGACGTCCGGGAGGGGCGGGAGGTCCGCGCCCCAGAGGACCTGGAGCCCTCGGCGTCCCGATCGGATCCCGACGCTTCCGCGCGCTGACCCGCGCGCCGCTGGGCCGCCTCCCGAACACTCTTGCGGCGGTGGCAGGGAACGCAGAGCGTCTGCAGGTTCGTGGGATCGTGGCTGCCTCCTTCCACGAGTGGGACGATGTGATCGAGTTCCCAGAGCGAGCGACGAGCTTGAAAACCGAGTTCCCTGAGTTTCCGGTGCGAGCCGCGCCCGCGAAGTCGGCGCCGCAACGCATAGGTGTCCAGTCCGCAACTCGCGCAGAAACCGCGATCGCGCTTTCGGACCAGGCGGCGCGCCTCGCGAGGATCGCTCTGGTTGTACTCGTCCACGCAGGCGGGGTGCCAGCGCCGGCGCCGGTTCGGCTTGCCCTTGCGGGGTCCGGAAGCGTGGAGGATTCCCTCCCCACACCATCGGCAGGTCCCCTGTAGCGCGTCGCTGAAGGGGATCTCCGGACGTCGGTGAGCCGCCAACCCCTGGTCTCCTGGCACTGGCAGGGGGGACGCAAGCATCCACCATGCACGAACGAAATTCAAGTGGTGGCAAGGCCCCCGCGCGGGGCGCGGAAGGTGATCCGCGGAGATCGCTGCCAGCCAACTGCAACGCGATGCACTTCCCGCTTCTGATAGTCTAGTGGGCCGATTCTCAGCGCAGGAAGATCGTGACCGACTCGAAGCCCACGCTCTCCACCAACCGCCTGGCCGCGGAAACCAGCAGCTATCTCCGGCAGCACATGCACAACCCCGTGGACTGGTGGCCCTGGTGTCCCGAAGCGCTCGAAGTCGCGCACAGCGAGGATCGCCCGCTGCTGGTCTCCATCGGCTACAGCGCCTGTCACTGGTGCCACGTCATGGAGCACGAGTCCTTCGAAGACCCCGCGACCGCGGCGCTCATGAACCAGCTCTTCGTCTGCATCAAGGTAGACCGCGAGGAACGGCCCGACGTCGACCAGATCTACATGGACGCCGTCACCGGCCTCACCGGCCACGGCGGCTGGCCGCTCACGGTGTTCTGCACGCCCGCCGGGCGTCCCTTTCACGGAGGCACCTATTACCCCCCGGAAGCCCGGCAGGGTATGCCGGCCTTCCGCCAGGTCCTCGCGGCGGCCGCGAACGCCTATTCGGAAAAGCGCGGCGAAGTGGAAGAGAGCGCCCGGCGCATCCACGAGGCCCTGGAGGCCTCGCCTCGGCGCGGCGAGGCCGAGACGCCTGGAGCCGACTGCGCGCGGCGCGCCGCCTTCGGTTGGCTTCAGCGCGCGGACACCGAGCGCGGAGGCTTCGGGGACGCGCCCAAGTTCCCGACGCCACCGGCCCTCGACCTGCTGCTGGCCGCGTCGGAACTGCTGCCCGACCACAAGACCCGCGAGGCTTTGGAGCACGTCACGCACAGCTGCCTCTGCATGGCGCGCGGAGGGCTCTTCGACCACGTGGGCGGCGGCTTCCACCGCTACAGCGTGGACGCCTGGTGGCGCATTCCCCACTTCGAAAAGATGCTCTACGACCAGGGCCAGCTGCTGCGCACCTACGCGGAGGCCTGGCGCCGGGGAGGTGGCGAGGAGGAGGGGCTGCTCTGGCCCATTCGCGAGACGGTGGACTTCCTGCGACGCGAGTTGCAGGCCCCCGACGGGGGCTTCTTCGCCAGCCTGGATGCGGACAGCGAAGGCCACGAGGGGCGCTTCTACGTCTTCACCCCAGGGCAGATCGAAGAGGCGCTGGGCGCCGAGTCAGGCGCCCGCTTCTGCGAGGCCTACGGGGTGACCCCAGACGGCAACTTCGAGCACGCCACCAACCAGCTTCACGACCGCATGGGGGGCGCACGCAATGCGTTCGCGAACGAGCGGGAGCGACTTCGCGATTTTCGCGAAGCGCGTGTGCGGCCCGGCACCGACCGCAAGCGCGTCAGCAGCTGGAACGCCCTGGCGATCTCGGGGTTGGCGCGAGCCGGCAGCGTGCTGGGGGACGCCTCCATGATCGAGGACGCCACGCACGCCGCGGATTTCCTGCTCTCGCACCTACTCGACGACGACGGCCGGCTGCTGCGCGTCTGGGACGGTGAGCGGGCCCGCGTACTGGGCTTTCTCGATGACCACGCCGCGCTGCTGGAAGCGTGCCTGGACCTCTACCGCGCCGCCGGAGAAGCGCGCTTCCTGACCGCGGCGGCCCACTGTGCGGATCAGATCGTGAGCCGTTTCCACGATCTGGAGGACGGCGACCTCTTCTTCAGCCCGAACGACGGCGAGGCCCTGAGCCGGCGCGCGCGATCGGACCACGACGGCGCCACCCCGCACTCCGCGGGGTTGGCCACCCTGGGCCTGTTGCGGGCCGCCAGCCTCGCGGGCCGCGACGACTGGCGGGAAAGCGCCGAGGCGGTGCTCCGGCACCACGCCCACGCACTGCAAAACGCTGCCGAGAGTCATCCCACCCTGGCCCGAGCCGCGCTGGCCGCGGAGCAGGGACCGTGTGTGGCCGTCGTGGTGGGCGAGCCGGAGGACGAGCGCTCGCATCTGCTCGCGGAGGCTGCGCGGCGTCGGCTGGCGCCAGAGGACGCGGTCGTGGTAGCGGGCCCGGGCAGCAAGCCCGCGCACGTGGACACGCTCTGGCTGGCGGGGCGCACGCTGGTGGAAGGGCGGCCCGCCGCCTATCTCTGTCGCGGTCACAGCTGCTCGCTTCCCGCCACGCGCGTCGAAGAACTGGAAGCACTGGCCGTGCCGAGCCTTGCAGGGGTCGACTGAGGAGGACAAGCATGGGTAAGTGGAGCCGTGAAGAACTCGAGGAGGCCTTCGAGAACTACCAGCGCCTCGCCCTCGAAGCCGCGCAGAGCGGAAACTGGGATGCCTGGGCGGAGCAGTTCACCCCGGACGCCACCTACGTCGAGCATCTCTATGGGAGCCTCGGAGGGCGCGAGGCGATCCGCAAATGGATCCAGGGAACCATGTCCCAGAGCATCAACCGCGAGATGTGCCACTTTCCCGTCGAGTGGTACATGATCGACGAGGAACGCGGCTGGGTGGTCGCCCAGGTCTGGAACCGCATGAGCGACCCGGGAGACGGCAGCCTCCACCAGGCCTACAACTTCACGCTCCTCAAGTACGCGGGCAGCATGCGCTGGTCCTACGAGGAGGACATCTACAACCCAGAGCACTTCAAGATCATGGTGAAGGGTTGGCTGGATCGCCGCAAGGAACTCGCGCAGAAGCAGGAGTGAGGCGAGGTTTCCGCCTCCCCGCGCGTCAGCGCCGGCGGCTCCCATAGTCCTCGAAGGGGTCGTCGCGCTCCCGCACAGCCTGGCGGAAGCCCACGTCGCCGGCTCGGCGCACGAAGTCCAAGCCCTCCTGGGTATGGCGCGCAATTCCGTCGAAGAGCGTCCCCAGCGTGCGGCTCGAAGTCATTCCCATGTTCTCTAGCGTCTGGTTGCAGAGCAGCTTGAGCATCACCAACTGCGAGAGGGGAAGGCGGGCCATGCGCTCGGCCAATGCCGTGGCGTGATTCTGCAGCTGGTCGTCGGGCACCGCCTCCAGGATCAGGCCGATCTCCACAGCGGTCGGGGCGGGAATCGAATCGCCCGTGAGCAGGTAACGCTTGGCGCGTTCGGCGCCCATCCGGTAGACCCACATGGCGGTGGTCGGCGTACCCCAGACCCGCGAAGGGGGGTAGCCGAAGGTCGCTCCCTCGCCAGCCACCACCAGGTCGCTGCAGAGCACCAGGTCCGTGCCCCCGCCAATGCACCAACCCTGAACCGCGGAGATGCTGGGCTTCCTCGCATACCAGAGCTTCATGTAGGTGTCCACGAAACGCCCCATCATGTGCAGATCGGCCACGGAATCCCAGATCCGCCCGCCCAGTGCCGACGGTGTCCCGGAGGCCGCGCCCTCCTGGGCCTGGGCGGCCGTCCCCCAGTCGAGCGCATAGCCCGCGCAGAAGGCCGGGCCCTCGGCGCGCAGGAGCATCACCCGCACCTCGGGATCGGCGTCTGCCGCATCGAT
>JABSQX010000060.1 GCA_013215615.1 Myxococcales bacterium
TTGCTGCCGCAGACTGAAGGCGAGTCAGCATTCACCCGAGTTTGGCGCAGCCCGGCTCGGGCGGGGTATGCTGGCCCGGGTGTCCGCCATCGGTCCCGCCGAGAAACGCAGACTGCTGACCGGGGTTTCCATCTTTGCAGGCCTCACGGACCGCGAGCTGGATTCCCTGGCTTCCGCAGCTCGGCGCGTCACCTTCGATGCCCGCAAGGAACTCTTCCATAAGGGCGACACCGGCACGCAGCTCTACGTGGTGGTGGAGGGGCGCCTCAAGGCCTTGACGACCTCCGCGGAGGGCAGCGACATGGTCTACAACATCATGGGGCCCGGAGACGTGATCGGCGAGATCGCGATCCTGGGATCCATCGAGCGAACGCTCACGGTGCGGACGCTGGAGAAGTGCGAGATGCTGGTCCTCGACCGCAGGGACCTGCTTGGACTGCTGCGCTCGCGTCCCGAACTCGCCTTGGAATTGCTCGGCACGCTCGCCCAGCGGGTACGCGACATGGGCGAGAAGTTCGAAGAGGTGAAGTTCCTGAACCTCCCGTATCGCCTGGCGCGCAGGTTCGACGCGGCGGCCCGCACCTACGGGAAGATCGAGGGGAACGAGGTGCGCATCGACCTCAAGCTCTCCCAGGAGGAGTGGGGAGAGCTGGCGGGCGCCACCCGTGAGGCCGTCAACAAGCAGTTGCGCGTGTGGACCGACCAGGGCCTGGTCCGTCGGGAGCGCGGTTACGTGGTTCTCTGCCAGCCAGAGGAGATCGCCCGCCTGGCCCGTTGCGTTCCGCTCTGAGCGCGCCCCGGACCTTCAGGCCAGCAGTTCCGCGGCGGCCTCCACCACGCGCTCGGGTGGCAGGCCCACCAGGCAGCGGTGGTCGATGGGGCAGGTGGGGCGCCCACAGGGGCGGCATTCCACCGGCTCGTAGAGCACGCGTTGTCGCTCCAGCAAGTGGTGGGTGTGGCGCGGGTCCGTGGGTCCCATCAGTGTGATCACGGGTCGCTCGAGCGCCACCGCTACGTGGCGCGCTCCCGTGTCGTTGCAGACCAGCAGCGCCGCGGCGTCCACCAGCGCCTTCAGATCCTCGAGGTCCCCCTTCGTATCGGCCAGGGAGATGCATCGCTCCTGCGCGTGCGAGGCGACCTCGCGGGCGATCCGGATTTCTTCGTCATTGGGTGCGACCACCAGCACGGGTACCAGGCCGAAGCGTCGTTGTAGGAGATCGCAGGCGCGTGCGAAGTGTCGTGCGGGCCACAGCTTGCTGGGCCCGAAGGCTGCGCCGGGCGCGACCAGCAGCAGGCGTTCCGCGGGCTGCAAGCCGAGCGATGCCAGGCGTGCCGCCACGCGCTCCGCGGCGCCGGCATCGACGCGGAGATCCAGCGTTTTTCCCGCATCCGCCGCGCCGAACAGACGCGTGATGCGCAGGTAGCGCTCGATCATGGAGAAGGGCATGCGGCGCCCCTGCTCGAGCGGGGGCTCGATGCGTTCGCTGAGCAGCCGTCGGCGCAGGGGATCCCTCGCGTAGCCCGCGCGCCTTCGCGCGCCCGCCAGCCAGGCCTCCAGCGCCACGCGGGGGGAGTCGGGTAGCAGCAGCGCCCAATCGAAGCGGCGGGCGCGCAGCGCCCGCATCCGAGCCAGCGCCTCGCCGAGGCCCTTGCTCCGAATGGGCAGGAAGTGGTCGAAGCTATCGAGGCCGTTCAGCAGGCCCGCGTGGCTGGCCGGGCCCAGCAGGGTGATTTCGGCCTGAGGCTGTGCGCGCCGCAAGGCGCGCAGCGCCGGCGTGGCCATGACGGCATCCCCTACGGGATTCGGACAGCGAACCAGGATGCGGCTCGGTGCCGGCTCGGTACTCACAGAAAGAAATCGAGGCGCTCTTCTCCCGCTTCGATGTCGATCTCGTCCGAGGGTTGCTCGACCTGTTTCTCGAGCCACCAGTTGACGCTGTTGTAGAGGCAGGTGACGTGCCGGCACTCCACGCTGGCGTCGAAGCGATCGATGAGATCCGCGAGTTGGCCTGCGGTAAGCCCCGCCATGGCGTCGTCCGACCAGGCGTCGGCGCCGCCCAGCTTCGCCTTGTCGACGCCGCGGTGCGCGGGGCAGTTGTAGGTTCCCATGGGGGTCAATACCTGGCGCAGTGCCTGCATGTGGCAGACGCGTGGCTGATTGCGGAGTTCCTGCCAGCTGCCCTCCTCGAGAACCCGCAGGTTGGTGCTCACACGCACGGAGAAACGCTCGTCGGCGAGGAGTTGGGCGGCCTCGACCTGCTCGTGAATGCGCGCGATCACCGAGGTGAGCGAGTGCTTCGTCGCCTCCGGGTCCATGATCTCGGCACCGTCCTCACCCCGTTCCAACACGGGCTTGAGGGAGATGTAGTCGAATCCATAACGCTTCGCGCGCTCGGTGGCTGCCGCGATCTCGTGGATGTTCTCCAGGATCGGGACATCGTCCCGGGAGGCACCCTGCCAGACGATCACGTACGAGTAGCCGATCTCGAAGCTCGGGTTGCATGCCTTGATGCGCGGGATCCACTTGCAGATCCCGTCCAGCGTCAGAGATTTGCTGGCGGGCCTGTGCATGGCGGAGAAGAGTTCGTTGCTCGCCGCGTCCAGCGAGAGCCGCAGCCAGTCCCCCTCCTCGAGGTGCTCCGCGGCCTCGAGCAAGCGATCGCCCCGGCCGCCGTTGGAGACGATGGCCGTCTGCAGGCCCTGCGCTTTCAGGAAGCCCACGAAGCTCGCGAAGCCCGGGTAGAGGGTGGGCTCTCCGCCGCCGATCAGGATCACCGAGCGCAGTCCGCGTTCTCGCAGCGTCTCGATGGAGCCACGCAGACGCGCATCGTCGTGTTGGTGGCCGGAGTTCAGAATCTCCCAGTCGATGCAGTGATCGCAGCGGTAGTTGCAGGCCGTGGTGAGGTCGAGGTTGATGGAGATGGGCGCCTGCTCCGGGGGCGCGGGATCCGGCGCGCCCGCTGCGCGGGCGCGGGCGAGCGAGCGCCGCCAGCGCAGGTAATCGGTCACGGGTTTGCGTAGAGACGGCTGGCGCAGCTTGGCGCTGAAATCGTGGATCGCCTCGCTCACGGCCCGGCCTCGCGGGAATAGGCGCTGACGACGTCTATGAGAAGCTGCATCCGCTGGGCGATCTCGCGCGCTCTTGGGTTTCCGGCTTCGGGGAAAGCGCCGCGCAGCGCGTCCACGAAATCTGCCACCAGCTGGGTCAGGGGATCCGCCAGTGGAACGCTGCGGTCCGAGGTCGCCAAGGATAGCCGGTAGTCCGTGCCGGAAACCAGACGCTCGGCCCGCTGCCCGTCGATGCTGAAGGCAGCGCGGCGCGGCGCTTCTTCGCTACTCGACAGCCTCACCTCGACCTCAACCGCGCGGTCCCCTACCCCGTACAGGAAGCCCAGGGACATCGCTTCGGCCTGCTCTGAACGAGTTGAAAACCACACATTCCGAATTTCCGGCTCGCCGGGTGAGAGCGCTTGCAGGAGGCTCAGGGGGTGGGGGAGTGCGTCCGCCAGGGACTGCCGGCCCCGCGAGGCCGGTTGGAGCTCCATCTCGAAGCGCCTCGGTGGCCTGTCGAGAGCGCCGGGGTGGAGGGCTTCGAAGGCCGGAAGCGCGTAGGGCCACTGACAGTTCTCCCAAACCAGCCGGTGGGCGCGCTCGAAGGCGGCGAGGATCTCGCGACAGCGCGCCACCGCGCGGGCCTCTCCCCAGATGAAGGGCTTCTCGCACAGCACGTGCAGGCCCGCCCGCGCGGCCTGTTCCAGGATCCCGGCGTGGGTCTCGGCGGGCGACAGGATGGCGAGCGCGTCCGGGGCTTCCCGGGCGATGAGTTCGTCGAGATCCACGTAGCCGCGGGCATCCAGGCCGGCGACTTCTCGCAGGCCTCGGGCGGCCTCCTCGACGCTTTCGGGCCGGGTGGCCAGGAAGCACGGTACCTCGGCGCCCGCCGCCCGCAGGTCCCGGGCCACGAAGGGCCCCAAGCCCTGTCGCACGCGTCGCGCCCCGATTACCGCCACCCGGGGAGCGCTCATCTCGCCTTCGCCCCGATGACTGTGCGGTAGGGACCCCGGACCCTTCCCGCGGCGGAACGGGCCAGCAGGGCGCTCTCGCCGCCTGAGAACCCCCCTTCGCTGCCCGGGCAGGCGATCTGGAGGGAGTGGGACGATGCCAACTTCAGCTGTCCTCGATCAGGGGGGTGAGTTCGGAGGGCTCCACCGCATAACGCTCCGCACAGAAGCGGCAGCGCACTTCCAGGGTCTCGCCGTGCTCCCGCGCTTCGCGGAGATCTTCGAGGCCCAGTGCAGTGACCGCGCGAAGTACGCGCTGGCGATTGCACCCGCAGTGGAAGACCGGCGTGGAGTAGTGGCGTGTGCGAGAGCCCAGGCCCGCCATCAGGCGATCGGCGATCTGGTCGGCATCGAAGCCCTCGCGGACCATCTCCCCCGGACCCGGGAAGCCCCGTACGTTCTCCTCGGCCTGCTCGACGTCCTCGTCCCGCGCACCCGGCAAGGCCTGCACGAGAAAACCCCCGGCTGCCTGGATCCCTTCCTCGCCCAGGAAGACGCCCAGGGCTACGGCGCTGTGGCTCTGCTCGCTCTCGACCAGGTAGTGGGCGAGGTCCTGGGCGACGGTGCCGCTTTCCAGCGGCACCAGGCCGGAATAGGGTTCTCCGCCGCCCGCCCGCTCCCGCACCACGGCCAGCACGCCGCGACCCACGGCGCTAGCGATGTCGAGGCGTCCGTCGACTGGCGGCGGATGGGCGGCCGGGTGGGTCACGTAGCCCCGCGCACGGCCGCCCGCGTCCGCAGTGGCCACCAGCGTGCCCAGGGGTCCATCGCCGCGAAACTGCAGTTGTACGCTCTCCTCGTGTTTCGCAGAGGCCGCGAGCAGCGTGGCGCCCATCAGCGCGCGACCCAGCGCCGCGCTCGCGGTGGGAGAGGTCCCGTGACGCTGGGCGGCCTCGGCGACCATTGCAGTGCCCACCATCACCCGAAGTGCGATGCCTCCGTCCCCGGAGACGGTCCGCAGCATTCGATCCGCCGGGCCGGCGGGGCTCCCGGAACTCTCCATGCTCCGGAAGGTACCCGTCCGGCAGGGCTTCTGGGGGTAGTGGCCGTTGCCCGCTGACAACGGGGCCCCAGAGTCCCGCTTCGGGGGGAATCAGGGCCCGGGGACGATCGCGACGATGCGCAGCGGCGCCCCGGAACCGCCCCGGATCTTCATGGGCAGCGCGATGACCTCGAATCCCCGCGCGGGCAGGCGATCGAGGGAGGCGACATTCTCGAAGATCGGGACGTTGGCCTCGCACAGCACCTGGTGGGCCTCGAAGCTCCGGGAGGGCCCGTGGTCGATACTGGCAGTGTCGAGCCCCACGGCGCGTACCTTCCGCTCCGCAACGAGCCAGCGCGCCGCCTCGGGATGCAGGCCCGGGAAGTGCAGATCTGCGACGGCTCTGGCACCGCGTTCCGACGTACCCAGGTAGGCGCTGCGTTCGGGCCAGAAGCGGCCGAAGCCCGTGTCGAGCAGCACCATCGCGGCCTCCGGAATGCGCCCGTGTTTGCTTTCCCAAGCCCGCAGGTCGGCGAGATCGACGAGGTAGTCGGGATCGTCCGAGACCGCAGCGTGCACTTCGACCCGTACTCCCGGTCCCACCAGGCGTTCCAAGGGGATCTCGTCCACGTGCCAGCGATCCGCATGGAAGTGGATGGGGGCGTCGATGTGGGTGCCTCCATGTTCCGCGCCACGGAAGCGGTGGGCCTCGTAGTAGTAGCCGCCGGGAGTACGACCCGCTGGCCCCCGCTCCAGTACGAAACCCTCCTCGGTGGGCCAGTAGATGCTCGTCTCGTCGAAGGCGTGACTGAGGTCCACGATGCGCTGGGCGCTCCCTGGCGCCCCTGTCTCCGCGCCCGCACAGGCGAGGACCAGCAGGAGCGCGGTGCATTGCGCCGGTCTGCGGCGGCTAGAAGAGGTTCGAGGCGATTTCGATGCCGCCCACATAGGTTCCCAGCAAGCTCCCCAGTGTCGATAGGATGAAGACCAGGAAGATGCGTAACAGCCGGTTGCGCCACCAGGCTCGCGGCTGGCTGATTTCGTCGACGACGCTCTCGAACTCGCGCACCAGGGGAGGGGCGAGGTAGGCCTGCAGGAATGCCAGCACGTAGCCGGCTCCGATCACCGGGATCAGGCTCGTGACCGGAGCCACCGCGAAGGCCGCCACGATGACGACGGGATGCGCGAAGGCCAACGCGGAGCCCAGCGTGGCGGGGATGCCATTCGCGAAGATCCAGAACAGCAGGCTCTCCCCGGCCGCCGCAGCCCCCTTGGAGATGCCGATGTAGGTGATGGCAGCCAGGATCAGCGCCGGGACCCCCCAGGCCAGCCACTTCCAGGCCGCCGAAACCGGGGGGATCTGCTCGATCGCCGCGAGGTCGACGCTGCGTTGCTCCTGCAGCGCTTTCCGGATGCCCTCTACGTGCCCGGCCCCCACCACCACGACGATGCGTTCACCCGGGGCTTCGCGGATCTTCTCGCAGAGATAGTCGTCGCGTTCGTCGATCAGCGCGATCTTGAGCGCAGGCAGCGCCTCGCCGAGTTCCTTCATGAGCTCGTTGAGCACGTCCTTGTCCCGGATGCGCCGGAGTTCTTCCTCGTCGAGATCGGGCTTCTCGAAGAGGGAGGTGCCCAGCGTGGAGATCAGCATGGCCTTCTTCCACAGCGAGGTCGCCGACCAGGCACGCCGCAAAGTGACACGCACGTCGCGATCGCAGAGTCGAACTGGGATCCCCAGGGCCTCCGCGGCCCGCGTGGCCTCCAGGAGTTCGGTGCCGGGCAGCACCCCGAGGGCGCCGCCGAGCTTGCGCTGGTAGGAGACGAGGATCAGGTTGGCGAGCAGGGGGGCGAGCTGGCGCGTGCGGATCACCTGCCGCAGGTCCAGGTTCTCCCAGCGCGTTGGCTTCGACAGGGCCTGGTAGCGCTGCTCATCGAGTTCGACGCACACGCAGTCGGGGCGCTGCTCTTCGATCACCCGGCGCACCAGCTCAGCGGATTCGCGGGAGACATGCGCGGTTCCCACCAGCACGATCTCGCGTCCGTCCACGCGCACCGTGTGGACGTCGGCGTTGCTTGGTTGTTCGGTGGGGGGATCTGCGCCGGGATTCGACATGTCCCGCGCAGGCTAGCGTACGGCGTCTTTCCCAGGCAGGCTCAGGCGCGCCAGCCAGAGCACCGCGAGTATTGCCGAGTAGACGAAGGGCGGCAGCAGGTCGGTCTTCACGAGCCAGAAGTAGTGGATGCAGGCAAGCGGCGCGGCCACGTGGATGAGGCGGTGGAGGTTCGTCCAGCGGGCACCCCCCAGGCGCCGCATCGAGCGCCGGGTGGAGGTGGCGGCCAGGGGAAGCAGGCAAAGCCAGGCCGCGAAACCGGCCGTCACGTAGCGGCGCTCGAGAACGTCCTCCACGAGCAGCTGCCAGTGGAAGCCCTGGTCGAGCCCCACGTAGGTGAGGGCGTGGAGGGTTGCGTAGAGGAAGGCGAGCAGGCCGAGACTGCGGCGGAGCGGTGCCAGCGCAGGCACACCGAGCAGGCGCCGCAGCGGCGTGACGGCCAGCGAGGCCAGGAGCAGGCGCAACGCCCAGTTACCGGTGGTGTGTGTGATGTCCTCCACCGGATCGGCGCCGAGGTGGTCCGTGGCGGCGCGCAGGGCCAGGTTCGCGAGCGGCAGCAGCGCAGCGACGACCACCCCGGCGTGCATGAGTGCTGCGCCGCGCGCAGTTCGCGGGGAGGCCGGAGAGGGCGAGCGCGTGCTGCTTCGGGTGCCGCCCGCCACCCTCAGAATTGCGCCCGCAGGTCCATTCCGCGGTAGAGACCCGCCACCTGCTCCGCGTAGCCGTTGAAGGGCAGGGTGGGCCGCTTGCGGAAGTCGCCGATGCGGCGTTCGCGGGCTTGGCTCCAGCGCGGGTGGTCGACTTCCGGGTTCACGTTGGCGTAGAAGCCGTACTCCTGGGGCGCGGAGCGGTTCCAGCTGTTGATGGGCTGCTCGCGAGTGAACCGGATGCGCACGATGGATTTGATGCTCTTGAAGCCGTATTTCCAGGGCACCACCAGGCGGATGGGGGCGCCATTCTGGTTGGGAAGCACCCGGCCGTACATGCCCACTGCCAACAGGCTGAGCGGGTGCATGGCTTCATCAATGCGCAGGCCCTCCACGTAGGGCCAGGCCAGCACTCGCCTGCGTTGACCGGGCATCTGTTCGGGGTCATAGAGGGTGGTGAACTCGACGAACTTCGCTTGGGAGGTGGGCTCGAAGGCGCGCAACGCCTCGCCCAGCGGGATGCCCACCCAAGGGATCACCATCGACCAGGCCTCCACGCAGCGCAGGCGGTAGATGCGCTCTTCCAGCACGCGGCCGCGCAGCAGGTCCTCGAGCGGGACGAGGCCCGGCTTCGAGACCTCGCCTTCGATGGCCACGGACCAAGGCTCGGTGCGCAGACTGCCCGCACGTCGGGAGGGGTCGTCCTTGTCGGTTCCGAACTCGTAGAAGTTGTTGTACGAGGAGGCCTTCTTCCATGGCGTGGGCTGCTCGTCGCTGCTGAAGGGGCCGGGCACGACGTCGGCGAGTTCCTTGCCCGGCCCGCTGACGGGCTTCGCCTGGGGCTCGGCCTCGCAACCCACCGCGGGCGCGAGTGCCAAGCCCGCCGTAGCGGCCGCAGCACTGCGCAGGAACTCGCGACGGCGCAGGTAGAGGCTCTCCGCCGTGATTTCCGAGGATCGACAATTCATGAGAAGAGTGACGGGCGCGACATCGCCGTTTTCGGGAGATTAGCAGTGGGGAAGAAGTCGCCCCCTATACCCGCGGGGTCGTTGTCCGCCCGGGGTCGGGTCGAAGTGAGTGCTGAAGACCTCGGGACGCGCCCAGACCCAACTCCGGGGCAAGCACGAGCCACGAGGGCCCTGGTGGACCTTCTCAACGAGGCCGTTTCACCAGAAGCAGCCATCGAGGCATCCCAAATCGTCAATGAGTTTTCGCAACAAGGGCTGAGCAGAAGCCTCTTGTACAAGCTACGCGAGGCCAGTTGGGTGTCAGAGGGTGTGAACCAGTGTCGGGCTACTCAGATCCGGTAGCCTCCATCGAAGTTTCTCGGACCCAAGAAGGGCGTGTGAACTTCCTATTCGCCCCAACTCACCGCTCGGTACAGAACCCACGGATTCGCGAGCACATCGGAGGCGTAATCACTGATCGCCCCGGATGAAGAACAGTTCGGCTGAGAAGCGCCTGGTGAACCGGCAGTCCCGCTACCGGGATCCCGGTGCAGCGCGGGCTTGGGTGGAAGCCAACTGGAGCCAGATTCGCGACCTCTTCGAGAGTGACCGCGTCCGCGAGTTCGTCTTCGAACCCGTCGAGCGCGCCGCGAAGGCCGCCGCCTCGAGTACCAATCTGAGCTCAACTAAACTCCTTGCCTCTGGGAGCCAATAGGCTCCTAACTTCTTCGCTACGTGACATAATGAATCTTCTCAGACGCGAAAAGGGCCTTTGAACTTCCTATCCGCGGCCCCTTCCACCCAGGTGACCTGCGCCGGCCCCGCGGGTCGCGCTCCGCTCCTTCGGTAAACTCTTCCCCGGCGGGTAGCGATTTTCGCGTGCCCGGGTGCCGGTGGGCCACGACGACGACCTTCCAGGGCAGACGCTGGAACTCGAAAGAGGAGATCGCGATGCAGAGCTTCCCGATGGCGACCAGCGTCGACGCCGTAGCTGCTGAGCAGCGGCGATTCATGGTGCGCGTTTACAACTGGATGACGACGGGCCTCGGCATCACAGGTCTGGTCGCCTACGCGGTTGCCTATACGCCATCCCTGACCGCCATCCTCTTGGACAATCCATTCCTCCCCATCGTTCTCATCATTGCCCAGATCGGCCTGGTTTTCTGGCTGGCCTCACGCGTGATGCAGATGAGCGTCCAGAAGGCCATGGGAGTCTTCCTCCTCTATGCGACGCTGACGGGCATCACTTTTTCGGTGGTCTTCCTCGCGTACACGGCGGCCTCCATCACGTCTACCTTCCTGGTGACGGCCGGAACTTTCGGCGCCATGAGCTTCTACGGATATACGACGAGAAGGGATCTGACTTCATGGGGAAGCTTCTTCTTCATGGGGCTGATCGGCATCATCATTGCTTCGGTGGTGAACATCTTTCTCCAGAGTTCTCTGATGTATTGGGTCATCACCTACGTGGGCGTGCTGATCTTCGTTGGGCTTACTGCGTACGACACGCAGAAGATCAAGGAGATGAACATTCTNGGTAACGAGGGCACGGANGAAGACACCAAGGAAGCCATCCGAGGCGCNCTCTCACTTTACCTGGATTTCATCAACCTCTTCTTGATGCTTCTGCGCATCATGGGAGGTCGGCGATAGGCGAGAACGGGCCTCGTTCTCTCGAAGAAGTCAATCGATGCCCATTCACGATGGTCGCGCCGCCCGGCTTCCGCTCAGGATGGGGCCACCTTAGCGGATGTCCTCCGCGCCGGGTTCGGGGGGATCCCCCGCTCGCATGTCCTGCCGGATCGTACGGGCGGCCAGTACGAAGAGCAGGGCGCCCAGCAGGCAGGTCCACAGCATGATGAGCAGCGACCAGCGCACCGCTTCGTCGCCATAGCGGGGGGCGAACCAGTCGTTCAGGAAGCCCACCGCCCAGGGGCCCAGGCCGGTGCCCAGGAAGGTGATGAAGAGGATGATGAACGCCGAGGCCATGGCGCGCATGTGGGGCGGCGCCAGGTTCTGCGCGACCGAGTAGGCGACGGGCGCCCAGCCGGCGCTCAGCAGGCCGCAGGGGATCACGAAGTAGATGGCCTCTCGGCCATCTGGCCACAGTAACAGCAGCGTGAAGAAGGGCAGCATCATCGCCACCGAGATGCCCCCCACCCACGCGTACCAGCGCAGATCCCGGCCGCCCAGCCAGTCCGCGATGCGGCCGGTGAGGATGGCGCCCAGGAAGGCGCTCACGTACTGGATGATCCCGAAGCGCAAGCCGATCTCCAGCTTGCTCATGTCGTGGACGCGCTCGAAGAAGGTGGGCATCCAGAAGCCCAGCCCGGTGCCGCCGAAGGAGGCGATGCCTGCTCCCAGCGCCACGTACCAGAAGGTGGGTTTGCGCCCGAGCGTCACCACCACTTCCCTGATCGAGGCCTTCTCGGACGCCGCGTGCGGGGGGTCGAAGGCGCCGCGCGGAGGCTCTCGGACGGTCCAGCGGATCAGCAGCGCGACAGCCAGGCCCGGCAGCCCGACCGCGATGAAGGTGGCGCGCCAGCCCAGCGGCTCCGCGAGCACTCCGCCGATGACGAGGCCCAGCATGCTTCCCAGGTAGACGCCGCCCTGGAAGAAGGAGAGCGCGGTGGCGCGCCGCTCGGGCGGGAAGTAGTCGGAGATCAGCGAGTGCGCGGGGGCGGCTCCCGCCGCCTCCCCCACCCCGATGCAGACCCGCGCCAAGGCGAGCTCCGAGGCGCTGCGCGCCAGGCCGGAGAGCGCGGTGAAGAGGCTCCAGAAGCTGAGGCCGAGGCCAATCACCAGGCGCCTCGAGCCGCGGTCCGCCCAGCGTGCGATCGGGAAGCCGCCCACCACGTAGAAGAGCGCGAAGGCGGGGCCCATCAGGAAACCCATCATGCTGTCGGAGAGCTGGAGATCCCGCTTGATGTCACTCACCAGGATCGTGAGCACGAAGCGATCCAGGTAGTTCATGGTGTACATGAGCACCATCACCGCCAGCACGTAGTTCGCGTAGGCGGGGGTGGTGTGGGGCGGCCTCGGCGCCAGCGGTCGCTGCTCATTCATGGTTTCCCGACTCTGATAGCATCTGCGGGGGGGAGCGCTCGCTCGGAGAGCGCGGTGCGGGCTATGCTCCGGCCCCGGGGAGGCAGAGGTGAAATTCGTTCCGGCGCAGCTCACCGCCTTCCTCACCCAGCGCGGGGCGCGCCGCGACCTGAGGGGCCTCTTCCGCTACCTGCTTCTGCTCGGCCTCATCGTGGTCGCCTACACGGCGATCTTCCATGTCCTGATGCTCCAGGAGGGCCAACAGCACTCCTGGCTGACGGGCTTCTACTGGACGCTCACGGTGATGAGCACCCTGGGCTTCGGGGACATCACCTTCCATGGCGACCTGGGCCGCGTCTTCAGCCTGCTCGTGTTGCTCACCGGCATCGTGATGCTGCTCATCATGTTGCCCTTCGTCTTCATCCGTCACTTCTACGCACCCTGGCTGGAGGCGCAGATTCGCACGCGGGCGCCACGCGAGGCGCCCGAGGACACGGCAGGGCACGTGATCCTGTGCCGCTACGACGAGATCGCGGCGGCCCTGATCCCGAAGCTCGAGGAACTCGGCGTGCCCCATTTCCTCATCGAGTCGGATCCGGTGGTGGCGGCCAGCCGCCACGCGGAGGAGATCTCGGTGGTGCTCGGCGAGATCGACAGCGTCGCCACCTTCGAGGGCCTGCGCACTTCCGATGCGACGTTGGTGGTCGCCAACGCGAGCGACGCCGAAAACTCCAGCGTGGCCCTCACCGTCCGGGAGCGCTTTGCGGATGTGCCGGTGGTGGCCTTCGCGAACGAGCCGGATTCCGTCGACGTGCTGGAACTCTCCGGGGCGACCCAGGTACTCTCCCTCAAGCAGAGCCTCGGCGAGTACCTGGCGAGCCGCACCACCGCCGGTCCCGCCCACGCGCACCTGGTGGGGCGCTTCAAGGATCTGCGAATCGCGGAGTTCCCGGTGGAGCACACGGGCCTGTCGGGGCGCACGATCCGCGACACGCGGCTGCGGGAACTCACCGGCCTCAACATCGTGGCCTGCTGGGAGCGTGGCCGGCTCGTCCACGCGACCCCGGACACCCTGCTCTCGCAACACAGCATCGCGGTGGTGGTGGGGACCGAGGATCAACTCGCCGAACTCGACGCGCTCTTCGTCATCTACAACCCCAACGACAACCCGGTGCTGGTGATCGGCGGCGGCAAGGTGGGGCAGGCGACGGTGCGCGCACTTCGCCGGCGGGATACTCCGGTGAACCTCATCGAGCGCGACCCGAGCGTTTGCGCGCTCCTCGAGAACATCGCCGACCGGGTGGTGACCGGGGACGCCGCCAACCGCGACGTGATGATGCAGGCGGGCCTCGCGGACGCCCCGAGCGTGGTTCTCACCACGAACGACGACGCCACCAACATCTTCCTCGCCGTCTACTGCCGGCGCCTCAATCCCTCGGTGCGCATCGTGAGTCGCGTCACCCACGAGCGCAATCTCGAAGCCATCCATCGCGCGGGCGCCGACTCGGTGTTGAGCTACACGACCCTGGGCGTCAAGTCCCTGCTCGCACTGGTACTGGGTTCCGAGGCGACTTTCGTGGGCGAGGGGGTCGACCTCATCGTAGAGGCCGTGCCCGAATCCCTGGCGGGGCGCAGCCTGGCGGAGAGCCGGATCCTCGAGGAGACGGGCCTCAACGTCCTGGCCCTCCAGCAGCCGGACGGTTCGGTGAGCAACGCCAGCGCGGGCACGCAACTCGGCGAGCAGATCTCGCTGGTGATGCTGGGGACTTCCGAGCAACGCCGCGCCTTCCGAAAGGTCTTCCACGACTGAAGGCCCGCCGCGCGCCCCCCTACCCTCGACGTGGGAGGCTCTTGCTACAGGCTTTCGGTTGCTTCGGCGGCGTCCCGCATGGAGTTCTCGAGCAGGCCCACCGCCCGGCAATCCCCCACCGCGCTGGCCGAGACGCCACGCTCCTCGAGTGCTTGTAGCAAGGCGGTGTCGGCTTCGGCGCCAGAGGCAACGAGCACCAGGTCTGCTGGCGCCGAGTGTCGCGCTCCCTCCGCGTCCAGCCAGTCGATGGTGCCCTCGCGGATCTCGACGGCGCGGGTGTTGGGGAGCAGTTCGATGCCGTGTTCCCGGGCCTGGTGGACGAGGCGCCAACGTCCCGGTAGCCCGTAGGTGTGGGCGAAGACGCCGCTCTCCTCCAGCACCCGCACCGCGCAGCCCCGCGCCCGGGCGGTCTCGGCCAGCGCGAGGCCCGGCACGTCTCCCCCCAGTACCACCAGGTGCTCCGCGGCCTCACCTCCCTCGAGCCATTCGCGCATCTCGTCGACGCTGCGCACGTGGGGGGCCTGGGCGCCGGCTATGCTGGGGCGGGGCCAGCGCGCCCCCGTGGCCACGATGACGTGGTCGGGCGCGAGGGCGGCGATCTCCGCGGCCTCGAGCCGGGTCTCCAAGCGGACTTCCACCGGGAGCCGTGAGAGTTCGCCTTCCAGCCAGCGCAACAGCTTGGCGTTGGGGGCGGCGGTGTGGGCTGCCAGCGCGAAGCGCCCGCCCAGTCGTGCACCGGCCTCGAGCAGCGTCACCTCGTGCCCGCGCAGCGCCGCCCTGCGTGCCGACTCGAGGCCCGCCGGGCCCCCTCCCACCACCAGGATGCGCCGGCTTTCGGGAGCCACCTGCAGGGAGAACTCCCGCTCCCGCCCGGTGGCCGGGTTCACCACGCACGAGACGCTGCTGCTGAGGAAGATCTGGCCGATGCAGCGGTAGTGGTAGGCGCAAGGCCGGATGCGTTCCGGGGTGCCGGCAGCGAGCTTGTTGGGAAGCTCCGGGTCGGCGATCAGCGCACGGCCCATCGCCACGAAATCCGCGTCGCCCTCGGCAAGCACTCGCTCCGCGGCATCGATATCGAGACGTCCTACGGTAATCACCGGGACCGAGACACGGCTCTTCACGGCGGCCGCATAGGGGAGGAAGCGGCCGGGAAAGTGGGTGGCGTGTGCTTCGCTGTAGCCGATGGCCCGGGCCGGATCCGCGTAGGCGCTCATGTGGAAAGCGTCGGCGCCGGCGGCTTCGGCGAGTTCCGCCACCCGACAGGCGTCTTCCAGGGTCTCCCCCTCGATGAAGTACTCCTCGCCGTTCATACGACACCAGACCGGGTAGTCGCGGCCCACGCGGCTGCGAACGGCCGCCAGTACCTCGACCAGGAATCGCGCCCGCTTCTCGAGGGAGCCCCCATAGGCGTCGGTGCGCCGGTTCGTGGTGGGAGAAAGAAATTCGTCGATCAGGTAGCCGTGACCCGCGTGCAACTCGACGCCGTCGATACCCGCTTCCCGCGCCCGTTCGCAGGCCTTCGCGAAGGACTCCGCGATCTGCGCGATGTCCGCGAGCGTCATTTCGTGGTAGGCGACCCGAGACTTCTCGCCCCCGTAGGGGGTTCCGATTCGATTGGCCTCTTCTCCGGTGACCATGTCCATCAGCGGGTCGGGCTCCGATTCCGGGGGAATCGAGGGCACCCACATCTCGCGCCCGGCGTGGATGTCCATCACCGCCGCCTTGCCACAGTGCACGAGTTGCACGGCGAGGCGCGCACCGTGGTGGTGCACGGCGCTGGCGAGCCGGTCGAAGCCCGCGATGTAGGCATCGCTCGACAGCGCGGTCTGCTTGGGGGTTCCGATGCCGTGGGGAAAGGTGATCCCCACCGATCCCACCAGCAGCAGGCCCGCACCGCCCCGCGCCCGGGCCTCGAAGTAGTCGATCTGCTGCTGGGTGACCTGGCCCTCGGGGCTCGCCTGGTTGTCGCCCATGGGGCACATCAGGATGCGGTTGCGCAGCCTGAGTGAGCCGATGCGACCGGGGGCGAGCAGGTGGGGGTACGTGTCTTGGGGCGTCAGCGGAACGGGTCTCCCGGGCCGTGTGCGCGGATACGGTGTCCCAGCGCGGCGCGGTTGTCACGCGTTCGTGCAGCGCGCCATGCCACCGCGATCCTGGAAGGGCCTGGGAACAGAGGGGCCGGGGCCCTCCCAGGGGAGGGGCCCCGGCCCGGCAACTGCTGCGGGATGGGAACTCAGTAGGTCGCGATCAGCGGGAAGCGGTGATGCATCCCCCGACCCCGGCGCCGCGAGGTGGCGGGGAGATCGGTGATCTCCGCGCCGAAGAGCACGGCGGTGGCCGCGGCGTGGCCGTTGCTCTTGCACTCCGCGTGGCCCACGAAGTCACGGCCGTCGCTGAAGTCCGAGGCGCGCAGGTAGCGGAGGCCACGGGCCGGCAGGCGCGTACGCGTACGCCCGATCAGGCTACCGCTCTGGTCGCGGGCGATGCAGGTCACGTAGACGTGGTTGCCCGTGAGGTTGGTGAACACCAGGGCCGTATCCGCGATGTCGCTGTCGACGGGTCGGGGACGGATCTCGTCCCGAAGCGCGTCGCCGTCGCGATCGACGTCGATCTCGGGCACCTGCAATTCCGCTGCGTCCAGGGGCGGCAGAACCGCGGGCGAGGGCCGGAGCGCCGGGCCACGGCGCGCCGGCTGAGCGTCGGCGAGCGGTGCCCACAGCAGCGCCGCCAGCAGTGCGGTGCTGGTCCACCGCAGGAGGGTTCGGGAGTCGGTGTGGAGGGTCTTCATGGTTGGGTTCCTCTTGAGTTGGGGTGGGGGCAGGGCACCCGCCACCGAGTGAATATGGGAAAATATCCCACGTACACAGATCAATATACGTGGGTATTTATCCCACGTCAACCCTCGCGGCGATATTTCTCGCATTTCTTCGAGATTCGACGCATCCCGTTGAACTTCGGTAGGCAGCCGATGTGCAAGCAGGCGCTTTTCCCGCTGCATGCCTGCTTGACTGGGCGACATGCGGCGGGGCGATCGATTCCGGAGCCAACGGGTGG
>JABSQX010000061.1 GCA_013215615.1 Myxococcales bacterium
GGACCCCTGGCCGGTGGGCGGTACCGCGGTGGCGGCCGCGCTGCTACTGGCCCTCTACCTGGCGGTTCTCTTCTTCTAGTGCGCATTGCTCGCCAGGCTCCGGCTGCGGGGTGGCGAGACCCGCGGGCTAGGCATCCGCGTCGCGCTCCCGCGTGTCTTCCGGCGCGCGGTTGAAGCGGTTCATGGCGGCGGGGATGCCCTCTCCCAGGGCGACCAGGAGCGCCTCCGCGGCCAGGCTCAGTCGCTCGGGAAGCTGCGACTCCTCGACGGCCGAGAAGGGTTCGAGCACGTAGTTCGCGGTGTCTCCACCGGATTCGGAGCGACCCACGCCGAAGCGCAGCCGCGGCACCTCTTCCACGCCGAGTTCTCCGAGTCCCTCGAGGACGTCCGCGAGGCCCCGGTGGCCGCCCGCCCCCCCGAAAGCGCGCACACGCAACTGGCCGAAGGGGAGGTCGACGTCATCGAAGACCACCAGCAGGTCGCGCTCGCAGTCGCGGATGCCCAGGTCGCGGACGGCGGCTTGTACCGCCCCGCCCGAACGGTTCATGAAGGTTGCGGGCTGCAGGATGCCGATCTCGACCCGGCGCGCTTCGGCTCCCGCCACGAACCCCCGGCGGAAACGCCCGCCGAAGCGCTGCTCGTCGATCTCGATTGAGCACGCCTGGGCGAGCCGCTCGACGATGCGGAATCCCACGTTGTGACGCGTGAGCGCATAGCCGAGACCGGGGTTCCCGAGACCCACCACCAGCTTGAGGGGGTGGGGGCTCGTAGGCTTCGGCGGCCCGGACAAGGCTGGCTGCGGCTAATCGGAGTCCTTCGCCTTGCCTTCGCCACCGGAAGCAGCAGCTTTCTCGCCCTCCCCGTCTTCGGGCGCCTCTGCGTCCTCTCCCTCTGCGACTTCGCCCTCCACGCCTTCTTCGCCCTCTTCGAGCTCTTCGACGACGGGCTCTTCCTCGACCTTGGGGGCGACTACGGAGACCACGGAGAGGTCGGAATCCGACAGCAGGATCACGTCAGCTGGCAGCGAGAGGTCGCGCACGTGCAGTGAGTGGCCCAGGTCCAACTCGCTCACGTCGATTTCGATGTCCTCGGGGATGCTCGTGGGCAGGCACTCCAGTTCGACTTCACGCAACGCGTGATCGAGGATGCCGTTTCCGAGCTGCACGCCCATGGGAATTCCGAGAAGGCGAACCGGAACCGAGACCGTCACCTTCTTGCTGAGGTCCACGGCGTAGAGGTCGGCGTGCAGCAGGTTGCCGAGCACGGGATCTCGCTGAATGTCCTTGATGAGGACCTGGCGGCCCTCGATTTCCGTGGCTCCCACCAGACCGATCAGGGTGTTCATGCCCGCCGAACTCGAGCTGATCACGCGCTCGAGCGCGCTGGGGTCGAAGGAAATGGAGCGAGAATCGCCCGAGCCGTAATACACGCCGGGAACCCGGCCCGCTGCGCGCAGCTTGCGGGCGGCGCCCTTGCCCTTGGGCTCACGGATTTCGATGGCGAGTTCGAAGTCGGCCATTGGGGTCTCCATGGGGTGCGGCGCGGGCGGCTGAGCCCGCGTACACGCCTCAGATGAACAGGGAGCTGACGCTCTCTTCGTTGTTGATGCGGCGGATCGCTTCGGAGAGAAGGGGCGCGATGCTCTCCACCCGGAGCTTCGCGCAGTCTTTCGCCTCGGGGCGGAGGGGAATGGAGTCGGTGACCACCAACTCCTCCAGAGGGGATTCCTCGATGCGCTTGATGGCTGGACCTGAGAGCACCGGGTGTGTGATGGCCGCCGACACCCGGGCCGCGCCGGCTTCATGGAGAGCCCGGGCGGATTCTGTGAGCGTGCCGGCGGTGTCCACGATGTCGTCCACGATCATGCAGGTTCGACCCTTCACGTCGCCTACGATGTTCATGACCTCGGCGACGTTGGCGGCCTCTCGGCGCTTGTCGACAATGGCGAGGTTCGCGCCCAGGCGCTTCGCGTAGGCGCGGGAGCGCTCCACGCCACCCGCGTCCGGGGAAATGATCGTGAGGGAATCCTGGTGCGGGGACTTTCGGATTGCTTCCAGGAGTACAGGAGTGGCGTAGAGGTTGTCCACGGGGATGTTGAAGAAGCCCTGGATCTGGCCCGCGTGCAGATCGGTGCAGAGCAACCGGTCGGTGGAGGCGGTACAGATCAGGTCGGCCACCAGCTTCGCGGTGATGGGAGCGCGCGGTCGGACCTTGCGGTCTTGGCGCGCGTAGCCGTAGTAGGGGATCACCGCGGTGATGCGCCGGGCCGAGGAGCGTCGCAGGGCATCCACCAGGATCAACAACTCCATGAGGTGATCATTTGCGGGCTCCGAGGTGGGCTGCAGGACGAAACAATCGCAGCCGCGGACGTTCTCCCCGATGTCCACGTTCACCTCGCCATCGCTGAAGCGCCCCACGTGCACCTTGCCGAGCTCGATGCCCAGCCGGCTGGCCACCGCACTGGCCAGCTCGGGGTTGGCGTTACCTGTGAAGAATTTGAGGTGCTGCAAGGTATTTCTCGACAGCTGACTCGGCAGCTTGGTTGATTCTGGCTGGGGCGGTAGGACTCGAACCTACAAATGGCGGCTCCAAAGGCCGCTGCCTTACCATTTGGCGACGCCCCAAGACCCGGGGGCAGTAACGGGCCGCTGGGCCATACCCCCTTGGACTCCTGGCCCGCGCCGTCCTGACCCGACCCGGAAAGCGGAAGATTATCTGGATTCGAGCGTCCTCGCGACCCGGGACCAGGCCATGGGGGGTATTGCGAGCCGGGCCTCGGCGCTGCGGGCTGCGGGGAGGTCTCCGAAGATCCCGTAGAACGTACCCCCGCTACCCGACAGGCCTACTGCCCGCGCACCCACGGCCTCGAGGGCGTCTCGCGTCTCGGCCAGGGCAGGGCACACCCGGAGCGCCGGAATCTCGAGGTCGTTGCGGGCCAGCTCGCACAACGCGGCGTCCTGCGCCTCGAGGCGGGAGAAGTCCGGTAGCGGCGGGGATTCTCGGCCCACGGGAGCCCCCGCGGCGTCGAAGGCCTGGTAGACCGCTGCGGTGGGAACGGGCAGGCCCGGGTTGACGAGCAGCAGAGCCAGCGAGGGCAACCCCGCGATGGGCTCCACGCGTTCTCCGATGCCGCCCACCCGGGAGGGTCTGGGATCCAGGAAGAAGGGCACGTCAGCCCCCACCTCCAGGGCGAGTTTCTCGAGTTCCGGTCGTGTGATGTCTCCGGGCTGGCTCTCGTGCAGGCCTCGCAACACGGCGGCGGCGTCGCTGGAGCCGCCACCGAGACCGGCCGCCGCGGGCGTCACTTTGCGCAACCGGATGCTCACAGCGAGCGGCAGCGCTTGGGCGGCCAAGTAGGCCCGGGCGGCGCGCACGGCCAGGTTGGAGGCGCCCTCAGGCGCGTCTCCCGCCACCTCGATCGCCACGCTCGTCCGCGCCGCTGGCCGAAGCGCGAGCTCGATCTCATCGGCGAGATCGAGGGGTAGCAGCAGGCTGTCCAGCTCGTGGTAGCCGTCCGGCCGCCGCCCCAGGACCCGCAGCCCGAGGTTGATCTTGGCGGGAGCGAGGAGCTTCACGAGCCTCCGCGTTCGGCCCCGACCAGGCGCATACGCAGCTCGTAGAGGATACTCCCCAGCAACTCGCCCTCTTCCTCGTCCAGATTGCCGCGGGTCTTTTCCTCCAGCAGGGCGAGCGTGTCGATGGTTTGGCGTGCCAGGGGCAGGTTCGTTTCGATATCCGTCTCCCCGGACGGGATTCCGGCTTCGCCCATGTGCTGGAGGGCCGACGCCGCCAGCGACAGCACGAAGGTCGCGAAGTCGATGGCCGGGGGCGCGTCAGTGGCTTTGGCCGGGGGTTCCTGGGCCGTGAAGCCCCGCTCCGATTCCTCGCTGCGATGCGTCATTCCTGTTGGCCTCCGGCCTCCTGGCCCACCTTGCCGCATGCCTCGAGTTTCGCGAACTCCTGGTGTGCGGCGGCGACGCGCTGGATCACGGTGATGATACTGCCGATCGCGACCACCACGAGTGCCGGGACCATCCACCCGAGGATCGCTCCTGCCGCCAGCAGCCCGATCCGTTCGCCCCGCTCCAGGATGCCTACCTCGATCTGGACGCCGTCGAGTTCGGCCCGTGCTTTCGCGTAGGAAACCAGCGCGCAGGCGATCGCGGTCACGCCCACGAGCAGGACCAGGTCCGGGCGCCCCAGCCGGGCAAAGTGGACGCTGAGGCCGACGAGCAGCGCGAGATCCACCAGGCGATCCAGCGTGGAATCCAGGAAGCCCCCGAAGCGCGTAGAGCTTCCCTGGTGACGTGCCACCACCCCGTCGACCAGGTCGAAGAAGCCACCCAGGAGGATCAGCACACCTCCCGCGCGCAGCCAGCCCTCGCCGAACGCAGCGGCTGCTGCCAGCGAGATGAGGCACCCCGACACCGTCAGGGAGTTCGGATCGAGGCGCCGCCAGAAGAGAATGGGAAACAGGCGGTGGATCAACCCGTCCAGGCGCTGGCCGACCAGGGACTTGATCACGGGCGAAGGGCCGGGTGGGCGCGCAGCCGGGCCTCAGGCCGCTGGCGTCTCGCCGCCGTCCTGAGGCGGGGGAGAGTCGCTCCCATCGGTGGCGTCACCGAGCGTCGTGGCCTTTTCCTGCGCGTCGGGCAGCATTTCGAGTTCGCGCGCCAGCTGCTCATGGGATATCCAGCCTCGGCGACCGATGAGTCGCCGGTCCACCCGAAGCTTGTCGAGGGAATCGCGGTTCATGAAAAATGCTCCCTGGTTTACGAGGGCGCCCAGGGTAGCAAACTGATAAGGTCGTCCGTCAAGCCATGTATCGCGCTCTCGCAAGCCCGAGAAGCCCGGACAGCCTCCTGCGAGCCTGCTCGCTGGCCTTCTTGCTCGCGCTGCTGGCTTGCGAGAGCACACCCGAGTCCGAGTGGACCGCCGTCGCGCCCGCTGATGAACTCTATGCCCAGGGTCTTGTCGCGTTACAGGGCCAGTCGATTCTGGGCGTCTACCAGTACGTGGACTATGACGCGGCCATCGAGATCTTCCAGTCGCTGGTCGACAACTACCCCTACAGCGAGCAGGCCGTGGACGCCGAGCTTCAGGTCGCGAACGCCTATTTCGAGTCGGGGCGCTACGAGGAGGCGGTCACCTATTACCGGGATTTCGGTGAGCTCCATCCCAACCACCCCAAGGTTCCCTTCACGATCTATCGCTCGGCCCTGTGTCACGAGGAGCAGCTCGAGGATGTCGAGCGGGACCAGAAAAATACCCGGGAGGCCATCGAGTACCTGGACCGCCTGCTGGTCGCCTATCCGAACTCCGAATACGCGAAGGAGGCCGAGGCCCTATGGCGCACGCTGCACGTGCACCTCGCCCAACACGTGGAAGCCATCGCGGATTTCTACCAATCCCGCGAGGAGTACGAGGCCGCTGCCGAGCGCTACCGCTCGATCCTCAACGACTCCCCCGGTTTCGGGCTGGATGCGCGGATCCTCTTCAAGCTCGCGCAGTGTTACGAGGCCCTTAACCGGCTGGACGAGGCAGACCGCATCTACCGGACCCTGATCGCCCACTACCGCGAATCGCCCTGGGCCTTCCGGGCCCGCGAACACATCGTCTCGAACCTCGACTTCGACTGAGGGCGGGTGATGCGCGCGGCGCGGGAGCGTTACCTAGACTTCAGGCCATGCAGGGGGTCTCCTATCTCGACGGCGCGGCTGCCCTGATCCTGACGCTTGCTCTGCTGCGCGGTATCTGGCTCGGTCTGATCCGCGAGGCGTTCTCGATCGCTGCACTGGGCGCCGCTGTCGCGGCGGTCGTCAAGGGAGTCAGGCCCCTTGAGGGGTGGTTGCTCGAGCAGGCGGATCTCGGTATGTGGGCGCCCTGGTTGGCGGGCCTCCTGCTCGTAGTGGGCGCCGTGGCGTCGGTAGCGGTCCTGGGGCGTCTGTTGCGCCGTGGTGTGCACGCCGCGGGCCTGGGCTGGGCGGATCGCGCAGGGGGAGCGCTGCTAGGGGCTCTCGAGGGGGCTCTGGTGGTGGTGTTACTGCTGGTCGGCGCAACGGCCCTGCTCGGCCGCGACCATCAGCTATTGGCTGGCGCGAGCACCGTGGAGTTGCTGAAGGTTTTGAGCGCCGACGATGCCGGCCCGGCAGCAGGCCGGGACGTGGCGGCGCCGCCGCCCGGCTGATCGCTCAGCCCGGCTCCTGCCAGGCGCCGTGGCTGCGGATCACGTCGATGAGGCGCTCGTCGGCCTCTGCGGCGGGGACGTGACGCTCCACACATTCCTTGCCCACGAAGAGGTTGACGCTACCGGGCCCGGAGCCCACGTAGCCGAAGTCGGCATCCGCCATCTCGCCCGGGCCGTTCACGATGCAGCCCATGATGGCGATCTTCACGCCCACGAGGTGATCGGTGCGGGCCTTGATGCGCGCGGTCGTCTCTTCGAGGTCGAAGAGGGTGCGCCCGCAGGAGGGGCAGGAGATGAACTCCGTGCGCGTGCTGCGCAGGCGCGCGCCCTGGAGGATCCGGTAGCCGAGATCCAGCGCCACACAGGCTTTCTCGAAGCCCGACAGCACCACGGCGTCGCCGATTCCATCACACAGTGCCGCACCCAGGTCCACCGAAGCCGCGAGCAGGGCATGTGGGTCGCTGCAGGCCGCCGGCTTCCGGTAGCGCAGCACCAGCGGCGCGTCCGCGGCCCCGCGCACCCGCAAGCGCGCGCACAGCAGGCGGACGGCATGGACCGGCAGCAGTGCGTCGACGGAGAAGAGGAAGTCCTCGAGACCCGCGCTGGAACTCGCCTCGAGCGCGCGGTCGAGCAGCGAGGGAATCTCGTCGTTGTCGCCGCGGAGTTCCCACTCCAGCGGGCAACTTCGCGCTGCGGCCTCCCGCGCGATTTCCAGCATTCCTGCGTCGTCGATCAGCCGGCCCACGGGAACCACGAAACGCTCGCACATTCCCAGGAAATCCATGACAGAACGCGTTTCCGCGCGTAGTGCCAGGGGAAAATGCAGGCCTTCGCTCGCCAGCGCCCCGCGCAGGGCCTGGAGGGAGCTGCGGTCGCTTTCGTCGTAGGCCTCGACCCCGAGCCCCTCGCAGACCAGCAGCGGGAAGCGCCGCTGGGCCTCCGCGATCTCCCGCGCGCAGGCCTCGGGGTCGGCGGGAAGGGCGCCGAGGTCGAGTTCGACGCGCACCGGCGCGGAGCCGCCAATCTTCCAGTCGCTCGCGCCGAGGCTGCGGGTGTGGCGGCGCTGCGTGGCGTAGGGGTCGTCGACGAAGAGCGTGGCCTCGTCGACGCGGCATGGCTCCTGTTCCCAGCGGGCTTCGCAGCGGCGCGCGAGGGCGATGGCCACCGGGATCTCCCGCGCGGGGTGCTCGGTGAGCGATACCCGGATCGTGTCACCGAGCCCGTCCTCCAGCAGCGCCCCGATGCCGATTGCGCTCTTCACGCGTCCATCTTCGGCGTCACCGGCTTCCGTGACCCCGACGTGGAAGGGGTAGCCGGGGGCCGCGAAGCCGTTCTCTCCGGAGGATTCTCGGCTGCGCGCCGCGAGCCTCGCGGCGAGCATCCGGTAGGCCTGGATCGCGACCCGGGGGTTGCTGGCCTTCATGCTGAAGACGACGTCGTGGAAGCCCTCGTCCTCGCAGACGTCCAGGAACTCCAGCGCGCTCTCCACCATGCCATGGGGTGTGTCCCCGTAGCGGTTCATGATGCGGTCGGCGAGGGAGCCGTGGTTGGTGCCGATGCGCATGCTGCGTCCCAGCTCCCGGCAGCGGCGGACCAGCGGGCGGAAACGCTCCGCTGCCCGCTCGACCTCCTCCGCGTATTGGAGGTCGTCATATTCGCGGATCTCGAACTTCTTTTTGTCCGCGAAATTTCCAGGGTTGATGCGGATCTTGTCCACGTGCTCCACGGCGACGAGGGCAGCGCGCGGTGTGAAGTGGATGTCCGCCACCAGGGGTACCCGCAGGCCCCGGCGCTTCAACTCCGCACCGATGTTGGCGAGGTTCTCGGCCTCCTTGAGGGAAGGAGCGGTGATGCGCACGATCTCGCAGCCCGCCTCCACCAACTCTGCCACCTGCTCGACGCATGCAGCGGTGTCCAGCGTGTCCGTGGTGGTCATGGATTGGACGCGGATGGGATTGTTTCCTCCCACCGCGACATCGCCGACCTGCACCACCCGAGTGAGGCGACGCTGCGGGGTGTAGAGGGAAGGCGCGAAGGGCTCGCTCACGGAGCCGCGCTCGCCACCAACTCGTCGAATTTCGCGAAGGCCTCGTCGAGCCGACTGGCATCGCCGCCGCCGCCTTGGGCGAAGTCGGGTCGCCCCCCTCCCTTTCCACCCACCACCGTGGCCAGCTCGCGCATCAGCGCTCCTGCCTTGATGTGCTCGGTGAGATCGGGGGTCACGCCCACCGCCATGGCCAGGCTGCCCTTCTGCTCCGAGGCGAGCAGTGCCACGCCGTGGCCCAGCCGGTCGCGCAAGGCGTCGATCATGTCGCGCAGGTCCGGGGCCGCGACACCCTCCACGCGGGCCGTGACCACCTTGATGCCTGCGATCTCCCGGGCCTGCTCACTCAGGTCGGCGGCGAGGTCGCCGCGTTCGGCGGCCCGGAGTGACGCGATTTCCTGCTCGGCGGCCTTGCGCTCGGAGAGCAGACGCTCGATCCGGGCGGGGAGTTCGGTGACGGGCGCGTGGAGGATTTCGGAGAGCTGCGCGAGGGTCCTCTCCTGTTCCCGGAGATAGTTGAGCGCGCCTCGCCCCGTGAGCGCTTCGATGCGCCGCACCCCGGATGCCACGCCGTTCTCGGAGACGATCTTGAGCAACCCGATGTCCCCGGTGGCGCGGGCGTGGGTGCCGCCGCAGAGTTCGGTGGAGAACTTCCCGAAGGAGACCACCCGCACCTCGTCCCCGTACTTCTCTTCGAAGATCGCAACCGCACCGGCCTGGATGGCCTCGTCGTAGGCCATCACCTTCGTCTGCGCCGGGGAGTTGCTCGCGATCCAGTCGTTGGCGAGGTCCTCGATCTTCGCGATTTCCTCGGCGCTCAACGGCGCATCGTGGGTGAAATCGAAGCGCAGCCGCTCGGGCGCCACCAGGGAGCCCTTCTGCATCGCCTGTGCGCCCAGGACCTGCCGCAGCGCGGCGTGCAGCAGGTGGGTGCCCGAGTGGTTGCGCACCGTCGCTGCCCGGCTCTCGGGGTCGACGTGGAAGCGGGCCTGTTGGCCCTCGCTCACCTCCCCCGCCGCCACACGCCCCCGGTGCACCACCAACTCGCCGCTGGGCCGTCGGGTGTCGAGGATCTCGATGCGTCCGCTTTCCGTCTCGATGCTTCCCCGGTCGCCCACCTGCCCACCGCTCTCCGCGTAGAAGGGGGTGAGTTCGCTCACCAGCTCGATCTCATCGCCGTCGCCCACCACCTCGCGCCGCTCTTCCTCCACGAGCAGTGCGCACACCGTGGACTCGGCGCTGAGCGTCTCGTAGCCGCAGAAGCGCGTGGGGTACTGGGCGGCCAGTTCGCCGTAGAGGCTGCCGACGCGCTCGTCACCACTGCCCTTCCAGGCGGCGCGGGCCCGCGCGCGCTGCGCGGCCATCGCGCTGTCGAATCCCGGCTGGTCGAGGGCGAGATCGTGGCCCAGCAGGATATCCGCGGTGAGATCCACCGGGAAGCCGAAGGTGTCGTAGAGGCGGAAAACGATTTCGCCCGGGAGTTCGCGCTTGCCGCTCCCCGCAATGCGCTGAATTTCCTCCTCCAGGACCTGTAGGCCGTTGCTGAGGGTCTGCAGGAAGCGCTCCTCTTCGCGGCGGATGCGGTCGCAGATGAAGGCCCTGCGCTCAGCGAGTTCGGGGTAGGCGGGCACCATCTCGTCTACCACCGCGTCGGCCACCTGGTAGAGAAAGGGTTCCTCGACACCCAGCATCACGCCGTGTCGCGCAGCGCGGCGCAGGATGCGACGCAGCACGTAACCGCGACCTTCGTTGGCGGGTAGCACACCGTCCCCGATCAGGAAGGTGAGCGCGCGCGCGTGATCCGCCACCACGTTGAGGGAGACGTCCTTCTCGAGGTCTTCCCCGCGCGTGACTCCCGCGACATCCTGGGCGCGCGCGAGGATGCCGGCAAAGAGGTCCGTGTCGAAATTGGTGGGAACGTCTTGCAACACTGCGGCCAGCCGCTCCAGGCCCGCGCCGGTATCGATGGAGGGGCGGGGCAGGGGGATGAGTTCCCCGCCCGCGTTCCGGTCGTATTGCATGAAGACGAGATTCCAGATCTCCAGCCAGCGACCACAGCCGCAGGAGGGATCACACACCTCGCTCGTGCAGTCCGCGTTCACACCGAAATCGACGTGGATCTCGGAGCACGGGCCGCAGGGACCGGTATCTCCCATCGACCAGAAGTTTTCTTCCTCGTCGAGGCGCAATACCCGCTCCTCGGGGAGTCCGATCACTTCGAGCCACAGCCCGCGCGCTTCGTCGTCCTCGCGGAAGACGGTGGCCACCAGGCGGTCGGCTTCGATGCCCAGCTCGCCGGTCAGGAACTCCCACGCGTAGGTGATGGCATCGGCCTTGAAGTAGTCACCGAAGGAGAAGTTGCCCAGCATCTCGAAGAAGGTGTGGTGCCGCGGCGTTCGCCCCACGTTTTCCAGGTCGTTGTGCTTGCCGGAAACCCGCATGCACTTCTGCGAGGTGGTGGCCGTCGCATAACCGCGGTTTTCCTCGCCGAGGAAGGTCCGCTTGAACTGGACCATACCCGCGTTGGTGAAGAGCAGCGTCGGATCCTGGTCGGGAACCAACGACGAGCTGGCGACCCGGCGGTGCCCTCGGCCCTCGAAGAAACGAAGGAAGTTCTCGCGTATCTCGCCCGCAGAGAGGGGCATTCCGGCCTCCTGGATACTCCTTGGAGGCGCGGAAGATAGCTGCTGTGGGAGGCGGAGGCGCGCTAGAAGCGCTGGATGAACTCCTCGTCCAGTTCCTTGTCCTCCTGGTCGCCTGCTTCTGCGGCCGGAACCTCGTCGGCGCCCTCGAAATCCTCCCAGGTGCCATCGGAGGTGGAGGCGATGCCCCGGAAGCGCAGCGCGAAGTCGTCGGGGTTCGAGACGTGCTTCAGGGCCTCGTCGTAGGCGACAAGCCCCTGCTTGACGTGTTGCATGAGGGACTGGTCGAAGCTCTGCATCCCGTAGGTCGTGAAGCCCTTGCTGATGGCGTCCTCGATCTCCTTGGTGCGATCCTTGTCCGCGATGCACTCGCGCACGCGAGCAGTGGAGACGAGAACCTCCATGGCCGGGATCCGGCCCTTGCTGTCCGCGCGGGGCACCAGGCGCTGGGAGATCACCGCCTTGAGGATGGAAGCGAGTTGCAGGCGGACCTGCTTCTGCTGGTAGGGGGGGAAGACGGAGATGATGCGATTGATGGTCTCCGTCGCATCCAGGGTGTGCAGGGTGCTCATCACCAGATGGCCGGTCTCGGCGGCGGTGAGTGCGGTTTCGATGGTCTCGAAGTCGCGCATTTCCCCCACCAGGATGACGTCGGGATCCTGTCGCAGGGCGGCTCGGAGAGCGCTCGCGAAGCTCTGGGTGTCCACCCCGATCTCTCGCTGATTCACGATGGAGCGGCGGTCCCGGATCAGGAACTCGATGGGGTCCTCGATGGTCATGATGTGACAGGTGCGGCTGCGGTTGATCGAGTCGATCATGGAAGCCAGCGTGGTGGACTTGCCGGAACCGGTGGTTCCCGTGACCAGCACCAGCCCGCGCTGCTCGCTGGCGATCGTCTCGATGACATTGGGAAGGTGGAGTTCCTCCATGGTCTTCACCCCGAAGGGGATCACCCGGAACACCAGGCCCACCGAGCCCCGCTGCTGGAAGGCGTTCACGCGGAATCGGCCGAGACCCGCCACGCCGTGGCCCAGGTCGATTTCCCGGGTCTGCTCGAACTGGGCCTGCTGGGCGGGATTCATGATGCCGGCGGCGAGCTTGGCGAGGGCATCGGGTGCTAGGCGCTCCGCCTTCTTGAGCGGTACCAGTGCACCATCTACCCGGAACATCGGGGGCAAGCCGGGCTTGAGGTGGATGTCCGAAGCACCGCTCTTGACGGCGATTTTCAGGATCTCGTTCAACTCCACGGTGACTCGCTCCATCTTCGTGTCGGAACTGCGGGCAGCTTCATCGAGGCGCTGCTCGGAGCCGAACGGTTGCCCGGCGACCTGCAGCCCCTCGCGCGGAGTCCGCTCGCTCTCGAACGGGGCACCGCGCCTACACGCGCAGCTTTCACGTCCCATCACTTTTCGTCGCGAAACGGCTTGCTCTTGAGGTCTAGGCGGGTAATCCAGTCCCGCGGGTTTTTTCCAATGGGGCGGGCATCTGGCGGCTGCCAGGGACGGTTCCACGCACCCCCGGCCGGCATCCACTCGGGGATGGAGTGGGTGCCGGCGGGGCTGTTGGGAGTTGCGTGTCGCTGAGAATCCCCGGAGGGGGGACGCTCAGGGGTTGGCGCTCTCCCCATCCTCGTCCGCTGCCTCGACGTCCGCCGCGCGGTGTGCGGGCACCGGGCGTTTGAGGCCGTGGTGGGCGTAGACGGCGTCCGCGAGCTGCTCGCAGATGTCCGAGTTCTCCAGCAGGAAGCGCCGCGCGTTTTCGCGCCCCTGTCCGATGCGCTCTTCGCCGTAGGAGTACCAGGCGCCGCTCTTCTCCACGAGACCGGCCTCCACCCCCAGGTCCAGCAGGTCGCCCTCCTTGGAGATGCCCTGGTTGTAGAGGATGTCGAACTCCGCTTGCCGGAAGGGCGGCGCCACCTTGTTCTTGACCACCTTGACGCGTGTCCGGTTGCCCACCACCTCGTCCCCGTCCTTGAGGGCGGCGATGCGGCGCACGTCCAGGCGGATCGAGGCGTAGAACTTCAGCGCGTTGCCGCCCGTGGTGGTCTCGGGGTTGCCGAACATGACGCCGATCTTCATGCGGATCTGGTTGATGAAGATCACGGTGGCGTTCGACTTGGAGACGGTGCCGGTGAGTTTGCGGAGCGCCTGGCTCATCAGCCGAGCTTGCAGACCCATGTGGTGATCTCCCATGTCCCCCTCGATCTCGGCGCGTGGAGTCAGCGCGGCCACCGAGTCGACCACCACCAGGTCGATGGCGCCGGAGCGCAGCAGTACGTCGACGATCTCGAGGGCCTGTTCACCCGTATCTGGCTGTGAAACCAGCAAATCCTCGACCCTTACCCCGAGCCGGCGCGCGTAGCCGACGTCCAGGGCGTGCTCGGCGTCCACGAAGGCCGCCACACCACCACGCCGTTGCACCTCGGCCACCCCGTGGAGGGCGAGAGTGGTCTTGCCGCTGGACTCGGGGCCGTAGATCTCCACCACTCGGCCGCGGGGGTAGCCCCCGATGCCCAGTGCCATGTCGAGGCTCGCCGAGCCGCTCGAGAAGCTCTCGATCTCCCGGTTGATGGCGTCGTTGGTCATGGTGAGGATCGCGCCCTTGCCGAACTGCTTTTCGATGGTGGAGACGGCGAGTGCGATGGCCTTCTCCTTTTGACTTTCTCCCTGCGCGCCCCCATTGGCGCCGTTCGCGCCGACCTGGGGCTTTTGGGCTCCGTGGCTCCGGTTCTTGGCTGCCATGTCGATTGATCTTGCCTCCGGTGGATCGCTGGGATCCGTGTTTGATGGTTTCAGGGGTGATGGGATGCGTCGCACGAATGGGCCGTGCGCGGAGTGCCGTTGGAGCGAGGAGTCGGGCCGATGGAGAGAGCATCGGACATGGGCGTGTCAGGGCCGGTCACGCCCCGGCTCTTTTCCGCGAAGCGCTCCACGTTGGGGGGGCCTCCCGCCCGAGTCGCTGTATCGCGCCCCATCAGCGCGCGTCCCGGGGAGCGGAAGCTCCCCCCTGTCGACGCAGCAGCGAGGGCCCGATCAGCTCGGCCCCGAGCAGCCTCCTCCGCACCCAGTCCAGGGCGGTCTGGGTGGTGAGCCTGCGGTGGCGTGCTCGATCCAAGGGGAAGACGAAGTGCTCGGCGTGGGTACCCGCGGCGTCTGCCAGGGCGATGTGGACGAGTCCGACCGGCTTGTCGTCGCTGCCGCCGCCGGGGCCCGAGATCCCCGTCGTGGCGATGCCCAGACTGGCGCCGAAGCGCGCGCGCACGCCCTCCGCCATGGCCCGCACCACCGGCTCGGAGACCGCTCCGTGGCGGGCCAGCAGCGCCTCGGGGACGTCCAGCAGCTCCCGCTTGGCGCTGTCCGCGTAGGCGACGACTCCGCCCAGGAAGTAGCGGGAGGCGCCCGGTACCTCGCTGATGCGCTCTGCGATGCCGCCGCCCGTGCAGGACTCCGCGACGGCCAGGGAGGCACCGCGTTCCGCGAGCAGCTCGCCCACGACCTGCTCCATGCCGGCCTCGCCTTCGCCGTAGACGATGGCTCCGAGCCGCTGCCGGATCTCCGCGCAGAGCGTCGCGAGTCGCGCCTCGGCGGCCTCGGCGCTGGCGGCCCGGCACAGCGGCCGCAGGGTGTTGTCCGGGAAGGAGGTGCGGAAGCCCAGTTCCAGGTCGGCGTCGGTGGCGATGTCGCTGAGCTGGCTGTCGAGACTCGACTCACCGACCCCGAAGGTGCGCAGCAGGCGGGCCCGCACCACCGGGCCGTCTCGCTGGCTGCGGGCCGCCAGTCGCGGCATCACCTGCTCGTCGAGCATGCGCTGTAGCTCGCGGGGGACGCCGGGCATGGCGAAGAACAACGCTCCCTGGGCCTCGAGCGCGAAGCCCGGCGCGGTGCCGATGGGATTGGGGAGCACCTCTGCGCCGCTGGGGAAGTAGGCCTGACTCGCGTTGTTTTGCGTCATCTCGCGCCCGACCTGCTGGAAGAAGGCGCGGATGCCCTCGAGGGCCTCTTCGTCGAGCTCCAACTCGAGCCCGAAGCTCTCGGCCAGCACCTGCGTGGTGAGGTCGTCCCGAGTGGGACCGAGCCCGCCGGAGACCAGCACGCAGTCGCAGCGACTGGCCGCGCGCCGAAAGGCGTCACGCATGTCCGGCGGGTCGTCGCGCACCGAGGTCTGGAAACGCGTCTCGATGTCGAGATCCAACAGCCGCTGGGAGAGCAGCGCCTTGTTGCTGTCGATGATCTCTCCGCGCAGCAACTCGTCACCGATGGTCAGCACCTCGGCCTTCACGGGGTCACTCCCAGCCGCGTGCCGAGCGCGAAGAGCGCTAGCGGGATGGCGGCGAGCCCGCCAGCCACCAGGTCGTCGGCCATCACCCCGAGCCCGCCACGGAAGCGCTGCTCGGCCCAGCGCACCGGGCCGGGCTTCCAGATGTCGAGGACGCGGAAGAGCAGGAAGGCGATCGCCAGGTACAGCGGGTCGGTGGCGTGGGCGGGTGCCCACAGCGCCAGCGGGGCGAGGGCGAGCAGCTGCCCGGCGACCTCGTCGATGACGATGCGGCCATCATCGCTGCGGCCGAAGTGGGCCTCGGCGGCACTGGCGGCCGGGACGCCCAGCAGCACCGTCGCCGCCAGCGCCAGGCCATAGGCGGCCGTTCCCAGAGGAGCCAGCCAACAGCAGAGCAGCAGGCCCGCACCGGCCCCCCAGCTGCCCGGCGCCAGGGGCGCGTAGCCCAGCCCCCCGGCCGTGGCGATCAAGAGCCACGGCCGCGAAGGCCGCACTGCCAGCGGGGCATCGGACGGGGGCGCCATGGTCAGGATCGCGAGCACGCACTCCACTCGGTTCCGCGGTTGGAGGGACCACGAGGCGAGCGCTGCCCGGCGGGGGAGGCGCCAGACGGCATCCCGAGGATACGCGTGCCGGGCGGGGAGCGTCAATGATTTGGAGGCGAAAAAAAGGGAAAAATGCCGGCGGAAGCCCTTGGATTCGCTTAAACTTCGAGCGGCTTCCGCTACGCTGCCCGCATGCGTGGGCGGGTTCTGGCGCTGGATCTCGGCAGTCGCCGGATCGGCATGGCGGTTTCCGACCCCGAGCGGTCCCTGGCGTTTCCAGCGGGCCACCTCGATCGGGTCGAAGCGCGTCGCGATCTAGAGGCGCTCCACGCCCTGGCCCAGGAGCGCGAGATCTCCCGCATCGTGGTGGGCCTGCCCCTCCACCTCGATGGGGGCGCTGGAGAGGCCGCGCAGTCGGCGCGGGAGTTCGCGGAAGCCCTGGCCCGCGTCACCGCGCTCCCAGTGGATCTCTTCGACGAGCGCTGGACCACGCGGGAAGCCCTGCGCTCGCTGCGCGATAGCGCACCCAAGCGTCGCCGCCGCAAGGGAGAGGTGGACGCGGTGGCCGCCACCCTGCTGCTGCAGAGTTGGCTGGCGCGTGCGGGGGGCGCGGCATCGGGGCTGGAGACGTGAAAGCCCGATGCGTGCCGCTGCTCGTGCTGGCGGCGTTGGTCCTGGCCGGGCTCGCAGCCTGGGTCGCAGTGCGGGAAAATCTCTCGGCCCGCGCCGAATCCGCCACCGAGCGGGTTTTCGTGGTGGAGCGGGGCGCGCCGTTGACCTCCATCGCGCAGGCGCTGGAGGCCGCGGAACTGATTCGCAACGCCCGTGCCTTCGGCTGGCTGGCGCGCTGGCGAGGGCAGGCCGAGGGCCTGCGCGCTGGCGAGTACCGGCTCTCCGCGGCCTTGCCCGCCAGCGAGATCCTGGATCGCCTGGTGGCGGGCCGGGTGGTGACCTACGAGGTCGTGGTGCCCGAGGGCTTCACGATGGCCCAGATCGGCGCCCGTTTGGCCGCGCTGGATCTGGTCGAGGAGGAGGAGTTCGCGGCCGCGGTACGCGATCCGGAACTCATCGGCTCCCTGGGGTTCGGCTCGGAGAGCCTCGAGGGTTACCTCTACCCGGAAACCTATCGGTTGCCCCGGGGACTGACGGCCGCCGCCATTGCGCGCGTACTGGTCACCCATTTCGAGCGCGCCTGGAACGCCCTGGAGCCGGCTGCGATCGTCCGTGAACTCGACCAGCACTCGGCGGTGATACTGGCCTCCATCGTGGAGAAGGAAACCGGTATCCCCGAGGAGCGACCGCTGATCGCCTCGGTCTTCGCAAATCGCCTGGCTCGGGGGATGCGCCTGGAATCCGATCCCACCGTGATCTACGGCATTCAGGATTTCGACGGCAACCTGCGCCGCAACGATCTCGACGATCCCGGCAACCCCTACAACACCTATCGACACCTGGGTCTGCCGCCGGGGCCCATCTCGAATCCGGGCCGCGCCTCGCTACGGGCGGCGCTGGCGCCCGCGCAGAGCGACTACCTCTACTTCGTCTCCAAGAACGACGGTAGCCACGCGTTCTCGCGCACCTACCGCGAGCACGTGAACGCCGTGAACCGCTATCAGCGCGCCCGCCGGAGCGGCCGCTAGCGCATCGCCACGTCCTTCAGCAGGCTCAGGTCCTCGAGAGCCTTGCCCGCTCCTTGCACCACCGCGGAGAAGGGATCGTCGCTCCTGAGGATGGGCAGCTTCGTCTCCTCGTGGAGCACCCGGTCGAAATCGCGCAACAGGGAGCCGCCGCCCACCAGCATGATGCCCCGGTCGACGATGTCCGCGGCGAGCTCGGGCGGGGTCTTCTCCAGAGTGAGGTGGACGGTTTCGATGATGTTGTGAATCGGCTCGACGAGAGCCTCGGCGATCTCCTGACTGCCCGCGACCACCACCTTGGGAATCCCGGCCACCAGGTCCCGGCCCTTGATCTCCATGCTCTGAGCGTTGTCGCTTTCGGCGATCGCCGTGGCCACGCACATCTTGACGCGTTCCGCGGTGCGCTCGCCGATCAGCATGTTGTACTTCCGCTTGACGTAGCTGATGATCGCCTCGTCCATCTTGTCACCACCGGAGCGGATCGAGCTCGAGGTGACGATTCCCGACAGCGAGATCACGGCGACGTCGGTGGTGCCGCCGCCGATGTCCACGACCATGTTGCCCGTGGGCGCGGTGACATCGAGGCCGGCACCGATGGCCGCAGCCATGGGCTCCTCGATGAGATAGACCTCGCGGGCACCAGCGGAGAGTGCGGACTCGCGAACGGCCCGCTTCTCCACGCTGGTGATACAGGGCGGCACGCAGATCACGATGCGCGGGCGCAGCAGCTTGACCCGGTTGTGGGCGCGCTGGATGAAGTAGCGCAGCATCGCTTCGGTGATCTCGAAGTCCGCGATCACTCCGTCCTTGATGGGCCGGACCGCGCGCACGTTGCCGGGAGTTCGGCCGAGCATCTCCTTGGCCTCGAAGCCCACGGCCAGGACCCGCTCCCCGCGTCCGTTCTCGTCCGCCGTGACGGCGACCACCGAAGGCTCGGAACACACCAGGCCCTTACCATGCACGTAGACCAGGGTGTTGGCCGTGCCCAGGTCGATGGCGAGGTCGTGCGAGAAGAAGCCTGCGATGCGATCGAACAGCATGAGATATCGTCTCTCCCGGTGGTGGCTTCGCTGGAATACCGGGATTTCTATCGGCTTTTTCGAGTTCCGAGTTGAGGGCTACAGACCCCGCAGAAGCGGATTCCGGGCGCTCGCGCCCTCTTGGAATGGCGCTGGTTGCATGGCAGCGCGTGGGGGGCTCGGAGGCCCCCCGCCCCTCAGCGGGGCTCTGCGGTCGTGCCGGCGGGCGTGGGCGACGCGTGGACCAAGGCGTCGAGTTCCCGGACCTCCGCGAGCAGCGCCCCCACCGAGCCCTGGACGCGCTCCAGGTGCACTTCGTGGCGCTCGATCAGCTGGTGTGCGGACGCAAGGCGGCCCTCCAGCGCTCCCACCTGGCTCGAGAGTTCCTGGGCACGCCAGCTCTGGGCCAGTAGCCCCAGCAGCGCGGCAACCAGCAAGACCCCGAGCGCGAGGCGCGGATCGCGCAGCATCGTGCCCACATCCCCGGCCGCCGGGGCCGCGTCGCCGGCGGACGCCTGGTGCTGGGAGGCCACCACGAGCCGCGGGCCTGTGGAACTCGGGCGGATACCGGGTTTCTCCACGACCTTCTCCCTGGTTACGGGGCCGGCGCTCGCCCTGCCGCTCGTCGTCGCGGGCCGGGAATCGTCGACATGTCAGGGGAACACCGGCCGTGGCCCCAGGACCCTCAAGACTGGATGACCAGCTTCGAGAGGCTCGTCTTGCGGAGATTGGTCTTCTGGATGGTGCGGACCAGCTCCGCGACCTTCTCGATGTCGGTCTCGAAGGGATTGTTGCAGATCACGCGCACGTTGAGAAGGTTACCCAGTCGGATGTTCGACCAGTCGAGGTCGTACTGAATCGAGTTCTGGCGGGCCAGCTTGATGAACTCGCCGCGCATCCGGGCGCGGGTGTCCGGCGGCGGCTCCGTCTTGGCCTTGAGGATCTCCTCGTCGTTGAGGACCCGATCGACGAGATCCTTGCGCTCCAGCAGGTAGTAGAGGCCCCGGTTGAGGCGAAGATCGTGGTACTGGAGGTCTAGCATGAAGACGCGCGGGTCGTCCCAGGCGCTGCCGTTGCGGTCGATGTAGGACTGGATGAGCTTGCGCTTGATCACCCAGTCGACCTTGCGGTCGAGCTTGTCGGGATCATCCTCCAGGCAGTCGAGGACATGCTCCCACATGCCGACCGCCTCGCGTAGATCTTCCTTCACCGGGTACTGATCGATGTACTTGAGGGCCATCTCGCAGTACTCGCGCTGGATCTCGATGGGCGTGTACTCGCGACCGTTGTCGAGCCGCAATTTTCGCTTGCAGCTGGTGTCGTAGGAGATGTCCTTGATGGCCTTCACGGGGTTCCGGAGCGTGAAGTCCTTGTTGATGTAGTTGTCCTCGATCATCTGCAGCACGATCGCGCAGGCTCCGACCTTCAGGAAGTTCGTGTACTCCGACATGTTCGAGTCGCCCACGATCACGTGGAGCCGCCGGTATTTCTCGCGGTCCGCGTGGGGTTCGTCCCGGGTATTGATGATGGAGCGGTCGTTGGTCGTCGTGCCGGAAATCTTCTGGTAGATGTGCTGCGCGCGCTGGCTCACGCAGTAGTGGATCCCCTCCTGGGTCTGGAAGATCTTCCCTGCGCCGCTGTAGATCTGGCGCGTCACGAGGAAGGGGATGAGCTGCTCGGCGAGGTAGTAGAAGTCGACGTCGCGGTCCACGAGATAGTTCTCGTGACAGCCGTAGCTGTTGCCCACGAAGTCGGTGTTGTTCTTGAAGATCGACAGCTTTCCGGGGATGCGCTCCTCGCGGATCTTCTGCTCCGCGTAGATCTGGAGATCCTCGAGGATGCGTTCACCCGCCTTGTCGTAGA
>JABSQX010000062.1 GCA_013215615.1 Myxococcales bacterium
CCGTGGAGAACGCGGAGGTCGCCGTGGTCTCCGCCGCCCCCGTCGTCCCCAGCTCGGCGATCGCACTTCGGAGGTAGCCATGGACCATCCCGACATGCTGGCGACGCGCCCGCTGCCCGCCATCGAGCCTCACACCGCGCGCTTCTGGCAAGCCACCCGGCAACGCCAACTGCTGCTGCCCCGCTGCACGGCCTGCCGCGAGCTGTACTTTCCCCCGGAAGCGAGTTGCCTTCACTGCGGGGCCCCGGAGCCCGAGTGGGTGCCGGCCAGCGGCCGCGCCACGCTCTACACCTGGACCCTGTGTCAGCCGCCGCTGCTCCCCTACTTCGCGGAGCACGCACCCTGGCCGGTGGTGGCAGTGGAACTCGAGGAGGGTGTGCGCATGGTCGCCCAGATCGTGGACCTCCCCCCCGAGGAGTACGAGATTGGCATGCCGTTGGTCGCGGACTTCCAGGATCTCGACGACGAACGCACACTGGTGGTATTCCGGCGGCCCGGGTGAAGCGTTTTCTGCTGTCCACTCTGTTGTTTCTCGTCCTGGTAGTACTGCTGGGCGTGCTCGGACTCTGGTCGCTCTCCCTGGGGCTGGGGGGCAGCCGCCAGCCCCGCGGCGAGCCCGCCCAGACTGCACATCCCGCCGCTGCGGTGGCCGAGCGCGGGGACCGGCAGTCCCAGATCCTGTTCGGCGACCTGCACGTGCACACCACCTACTCGGGCGACGCCTTCTTGTTCAGCCTCCCGCTCCTGCAGGGAGAGGGCGCGCACCCCCCCGCCGACGCCTGCGACTATGCGCGGCACTGCGCGCAGCTCGATTTCTGGAGCATCAATGACCACGCCGAGAACCTCACGCCCTGGCAGTGGCAGCAGACCCGCGAGGCCATCCGCGAGTGCAACGCGGTGGCGGGCGACCCCGATGACCCGGACCTGGTGGCCTTCCTGGGTTGGGAGTGGACGCAGTCCGCACCGCCCCCCGCCCTCGCCCCGGAAGCACGACGCGCCCACTACGGTCACAAGAACGTGATCCTGCTCGACACCGAGGAGTCGCGGGTGCCAACGCGTCCGATCGGGGCCGGCTCGGGGGATCTCTTCAACCTGCCCATCCCGAGCCTGGTGTGGACGGCGGCGCGGGCCGCGCTGGTGCTCGGCGACCTGCCGGCTCCCGGACGCGCTCTCGACTTCAACCAGTACGCGCGGGAGGTCCGGGAAACCCCTGTTTGCACGAAGGATCTCCGCGAGCGAGCGCTTCCCGCCGAGTGCCGGGAGGGCGCCGATACCCCGACGGAACTCTTTGCGCGGCTATCGGACTGGGGGTTCCCGAGCCTGGTGATCCCCCACGGCACCAGCTGGGGGATCCACGCGCCCCCCGGCGCCTCGCTCGCCCCGCAACTCGCGAGGGGACTGCACGATCCGGCCCGCCAACGCCTCTTCGAGGTCTACTCGGGCCACGGCAGCAGCGAGCTTTACCGCGACCAGCGCGACCGCGTTCTCGACGAGCTTGGACGCGAGCAGTGTGCAGCACCGCAGGACGGCTACCTGCCCTGTTGCTGGCAGGCCGGAGAGTTGATCCGTGCACGCTGCGGCGACGCCAACGAGGCGGTCTGCGAGGCGCGCGTGCGCGACGCGCAACGCTGGTTCCTGGAGGCGCCTTCTCCCTCCGGCTTCGGCGTGGTCGAGGGCAGCCATCCCGACGACTGGCTGGACTGCGGGCAGCTCGCCGACGGCTTCCTGCCCGCCTTCGACTACCGGCCCGGCATGAGCGCCCAGTACGCGCTGGCTGCGCGCGACCCCGAGAGTGGCGACGAGGCAGGCGCCTTTCGCTTCGGGCTGATCGCTTCCAGCGACAACCACAAGGCCCGGGCGGGGGCAGGCTACAAGGAAATGGCGCGCAAGGCCTTCAGCGATGCCTACGGCTTGCGCGACGACTGGAACGAGCGGCTGTCGGGCGAGCCCGAAGCGCCCTCGCCGGAGCCGCGCCGCCCCTCGGAACTGCCGCTGCGCATGTTCGATCCCGGGGTCGAGCGCGCCGCCTCCTTCTACTACACGGCCGGATTGGTGGCGGTCCACGCCCAGGGCCGCGATCGCCACGCCATCTTCGAAGCCCTCGAGGACCGGCACGCCTACGGGACCAGTGGCCCGCGCATCCTGCTCTGGTTCGACGTCGAAGAGCCGGGGGGTGGCCGAGCACCCATGGGCAGCGAGGTCTTCCGCGAGTCGCAAGATGGCACGCCGCGCTTCTTCGTGCGCGCCGTGGGTGCCTTCGCGCAGCGACCGGGCTGCCCGGACTTCGCGCGGGAGGCCCTGGGTGCCGAGCGCCTGGCGCGCCTGTGTCTCGACGAGTGTCATCACCCGGGCGAGACGCGCCTCGCCATCGAGCGCATCGAGGTAGTGCGCATCCGCCCCCAGGTGAGCGGCGACGAGGCCATCGCCTCGAGGATCGAGGACCCCTGGCGCAGCTTCGCGTGCCCGCCCTCGCCCGACGGCTGCGCGATCGAATTCGAGGATCCCGACTACCGGGGCGACGAGGAGGTCCTCTACTACGTGCGCGCCCTCCAGGAGCCCAGCCCGGCGGTGAACGGCGACCCCATGGGCTGTACGCGCGACGCCGGTGGCCTGTGTGTGGAGGCGCGCTCCTGCCCGGCCAGTGGACCGGGCTTTGACCCGGAGGATGACTGCCTGGCACCCGTACAGGAGCGCGCCTGGTCGAGCCCCATCTGGCTGCGCGCGGAGGCGCGCGCGCGGAAGCCACGCCCCGGCAGGGCCTTCGCCCGCATCCTCCCGACGCCGTGGCGCGCGAGCCCCGGCGAATGACGCCGGCGGCCCCATCCCGAAGCGCGCCGCTTGTTGCTAGCCTGCCCGCGAAGCGAAGGGCGGGTGGCCGCGAAACGGAACGGCCCTACCCCGCCTCGACCCTTCACGCGGAGAGGTGGCGGAGCCCGGTTGAACGTGCCTGACTCGAAATCAGGTGTAGGCGCAAGCCTACCGTGGGTTCGAATCCCACCCTCTCCGCCAACTCCGGCCGCCTCAGCGCCCCATGCGCGCCCCACTGCCCTTCGGAAATGACCACACCTCCTTCCTACACGAGCTTCGAGATCCAACGGGTGGGCGGTTCGCTGGGTGCAGTCATTTCCGGTCTCGATCTCTCGCGCCCACTCTCCGACCGCCAGTTCGAAGACCTCCAACGCGCAATCGTCAGCCACGAGGTCGTCTTCTTTCGCGACCAGGAACTCGATTCGGAGCAACAGCTGGCAGTGGCGGCGCGCTTTGGCGAGATCAGCCTGTATCCAATCGAGAAATTCTTCGGCAGTGAAGATCCCGGTCACCAGATCATCGTCGATGACCGCGACAACCCGCCGGGCACGGATCTCTGGCACACGGACGTGAGCTGGTTGCCGCNGCCGCCAAAGCTGGCCTTCCTNACGGTCCTCGAGGTCCCCGCCCATGGCGGCGACACCCTGTGGCTGTCGACGACCGCCGGCTACCGGGCACTCTCGCCGCTGATGCGTTCCTTCTTCGACGGTCTCGAGGCGGTGCACAGCTGCTGGAAGAGCTTCGTCGAAATCGCCGAACGCAAGAGCGGGATCGAAGGCCTCGCGGAGCGGCTGCGGGCCGCCTACCCGGAAGTCGTGCACCCGCTCGTGCGGACGCATCCCGACAGCGGCAAGCGCAGTCTCTTCGTCACCGATCGCGGCGTGATGCACCGCATCCACGGGATGCGCGAAGAAGAGGGAGATGCGCTCCTCGACTTCCTGGCCGCGCACCTCTCTCAGCCACGCTTTCAGCTGCGCTGGCGCTGGCGCCCGGGCGACTTGGCGATCTGGGATGAACGCACGACCCTGCACCGGGGCCTGTCGGACCACTTTCCCCAGCGCCGCGTGATTCGCCGCTGCACGGTGGATGGCGAGGTGCCCTTCTTCGATCCCTCTCGAGCGGCCTCGCCCGACTACCAACTCGACTGAGCGCCCGCAGGCTTCTCAGCCGGTAGCCTCTCCGAGTTCCGAGAGTTCGACGCGCCGACCCTCCGCAGCGGACACGTAGGCGGCGTAGACGAGGCTCGTGACGTCGACGCCGAGCTCCGCGTCGCCGGCCACCGGCTCGCCGCTCGCCACGGCGTCCGCCACGGCCTGGCACATGGGCAGGTGGCCCGACGTCCAGTCCGCGTCGGGCATGGGGGTGCTCCAGCCGGCACCCGTGTCGAGCTTCTCGAGCAGCGGCTCGTCGCCGAAGACCTCTGCGTCCGGCGCGTAGGCGCGGAGCCCGTCGCCGGGGCTCAGGTTGCACTCGATGCGGCAGCGTGCGGCCAGCACCTGGAGGCGGCTGTCCATGCCCCCCAGCCAGTTGTCGCTCCCCGAGGCGACGCCGCGGGATCCGTCCTGGAAGGCGATCACCACGGAACCCCAGTTTTCGACCTCTCCCCAATCCGTTTCAATGCTCGCGGCGGCACCGCGATCGCTGGCCACCCGCGAACAGTCCGCCACCTCGGCGCTCACGGAGACGGGGCGGATCGCATCTCCCCCGAGCCGCGCCCCTTCACTGCGCTTGATGTGCAACATGGCGCCGATGGGGTGGGCGCCCAGCCGCAACAAGGCGCCGCCCCCGGCCTGGCGCCAGCTGCGCGCGTAGGCGGCATGCGACCCGCTGTGACACTCCCAGCCGCGCATCTCGAGCACGGGGGAATTTGCGCGGGCGAGCAGTTCCAGGGCGCGCTGCAAGCTGGGCGCGTAGAGCCAGTTCTCGCCGTAGAAGAGCCGAGTCCCCGCTGCGTCGCTGGCAGCGCGAATCGCTCGGGCCTCGTCGCTGGCCACACGCCACTGCGCGCGGGGCGAGCGATCTCTCACCTCTGCATCGCTCGAGTCGGCGCCGAGGTCCTGTCCCGCGTAGGCGGCGAGGGGCTTGGTGCACAAGACGTGAAGACCCGCCCGGGCGGCCCGCTCCGCGAAGGGGCGGTGCAGCGCGTTGGGGACGCACAGGTCCACGAGGTCCACGTTCCCGCTGTCGACCATCTCATCGACGCTTCCCCAGACCGCCTCGACTCCGTGGCGCGCCGACCAGGCCTCGGCACGCTCGCGGCGCGCGGAGGTCACGCCCGCGACTCGAGCGCCGCGCACCCGCGCCCAACAGCGGGCTCGGGTGTCGGCGAGGAAACCCGCGCCCACCACGCCCACCCGCAGCTCCGGATGCGCTATCGGATCCCCTCGGCCCGCCATGGCGGCATATTGGCACGGCACCGCGCTGCCCGCGAACCACGTCCCTCGGCTAGACTTCGCGGCCTGCCCAGCCGAGGTGGATCTCGTGCCCCGCCCGGAAAGACGACCGCGAGATCCCGGCAGCCGTAGCGACGACCCCATGCGGCACGAGCGCGACGCCCTGCGCGCGGCCGAGGCGCTTCCCCTCTGGTCGCGCAGCCGGCTGTACCTGCGCATGCTGGGGCCCGGCTACCTGCAAAGTGCCATGACCCTGGGCGGGGGGAGCTGCACGGCCGCCATCTTCGCCGGCGCGGTCTTCGGCTACCAGTTGCTCTGGGTCGCGCCCGTCGCCATGGGGCTCGGCCTGTTCGTGTTGAGCGCCGCCGCGCATCAGACGCTCTCCTCGGGGATCCGCCCCTACGAGGCCATGCGGCGCTTCGCGGGGCCCGGCGTGGCCTTCGCGTGGGCGGGGGGCGCGCTGCTCGCTTCGGTGATCTGGCACTTCCCCCACTACGCGCTGGGCGCCGCACTGGTCGCGGATCTCTCGGATGCGCTGGGAGGCATTCCCCTGCCACCCGCCATCGCCGGGGCCGTGGTGGCAGCGCTGGTGGTCCCCTTCTCCCTCTACTACACGAGTTCGCAGCGGGCGGTGCGCATCTACGAGCGCGTGATGCGCTTCCTGGTCTGGGGAATCGTGCTCTGCTTCGGCGCGGTCGTGCTGCGCACCGGGATCGATGACCCCGGCGCGCTGTTGCGGGGCTTCCTGGCCTTCGAAATCCCAGGGGATCGCAACGGCATCGCGGGCGCCACCCTGGTGCTGAGCGGTCTGTCAGCAGCCGTGGGGATCAACATGCTCTTCCTCTACCCCTACTCGCTTCGCGCGCGGGGCTGGGGGCGCGAGCACCGGCGGCTCGCACGCCTCGACCTGGGGATCGGAACCTTCCTCCCCTACGTGCTGGCCATGAGCCTGATCGTGATCGCCACCGCCAATACCGTCCATCTCGATCCCGACTACGCGGGAACACGTCTCTCCCCGGTCGAGGCAGCGAGTTCTCTGGCAGGACTGCTGGGAGCCGAGTGGGGGCGCGTCGCCTTCGGGGTCGGCGTACTCGGCATGGTGCTGAGTTCACTCACCCTCCACATGGTCTCGGCGGGTTTCGTCTGCGCCGAGGTCTTCGGCTGGCCCCTGGGCGGCCGCCGCCAGCGCCTGGCCACGTTGATCCCCCTGCCCGGTTTCCTGGGCTGCCTGCTCTGGACCGAAATCGCCATCTGGATCGCGGTGCCCACCAACATCATCTGCGGGCTGCTGCTCCCGGTCGTCTACCTGGGTTTCACCCGCCTCCAACGCAGCCGCGCCTACCTGGGCGAAGACGTCCCCAGCGGCCCGGGCGGGCGCTTCTGGATCGCGGGGATGTGCCTGGCCACCGGCGTCCTGGCGATCTTCTTCTTCTGGTACCTCCTCGCCCGCTGAGCGAGCGAGGGGCCTACCAGTCTTCACTACCCGCTTCGCCCTTGAAGGGCCCCGCGATCTCCGACGTCACCCAACCGCCGTAGAAGCCGCCCGGCTGCGGGCGCACGCGTTCATCTCCCAGCCTGCACTCCATGCGTCCGGGGTAGAAGGCGAAGTGGCCGGCCAGCGCCTCGAAGCCCGGACGGGGTACGGGGTAGCTCCACGCCACGCGCCCATCGGTCCCGGCAGCAGCGGCAAGCGACCAGTAGTCCGCGCTGCCCTTCCACTCGCACTCGCTCCGGCCCGCTGCGCGAAGCAAGCGATCGACCCGCACGTCCTCGGCGGGCAGGTAGAAGGTCGGCGGGCTCGCGGTCTCGAGCACGCGCAGGGCGCGAACACTGTCCGCGAGAACGACTTCGCCCGCGCGCACCTCGACGCGCCGCGTATCTCGCTCGATGCGGGGCGGGCGCGGGTAGTCCCAGACCGACTCCCGGCCCGGCCCCGGCTCCTCGGCGAAGGCCGGCCGAACCCGGCCCCGGTGCTGCCATTTCGCCCGGGCGCGCTCCACTTCGAAACGATCGATCCAGCGCGCGGTCCGCGCATCGGCCTGCCGCGGCAAGGCGGGCTCGGGGAGTTCCACCGCATCGGCCCCCGGCAGCGACAGCCAGCACAGGACCGCCCGCAATCCTTGGGGCCAGTCGGCGACGAGATCCTCGTAGACGAGCGAGAGCACTTCGTACCCCTCCAGCTCAGCATCCCAGGCTGTCTCCTGCTCCTCCAGCGCGCGAAGGCAGGCCTCGATGTGACGGCAGCGGTAGAGGGGCGGGAGCCAAGCGCGCTGATGGCTCGCAAAGCGACCGGTGCGCAGGGCACGCGACCAGCTCACCGCCTGGGCGACGCGGTCCCTTCGCGTGATGCGGATCCAGCGAATCTCTCCCAGCAGATCCTCGAGCTTCTCGGCACCGAAGAGCCGCTCCCGGTGGTGCCGATGTAGCTTCAGCCCGCACCAGCCGCTCGCGGCGCTCCTGTGCGCACACACCCGGAGCCAGTGTGCGCGAAGCCGAGCGGGCGCCCAGCCAGGTCGCCCCACCAGCGCCAACCCCGGGCCGCGCAGGGCCCGGTGCAGCAGGCGCGAGCGCGGCGTACCGAAGCGAAGCTCCCAATCCCGGAGCTGGACGGGGTTGAAGTACTCCTTGGGCGCTCCCGCGAGCCCCGTATCCCAGAGTCCGCGACACAAGAGCGTGCTGCCCGTCCGCGGCGTCGCCGCGATCACGTAGGTGCGAGGCGCCGAGGAGGAGCGGGGCAGATCGAAGTCGGGGCCGTTCCGCGGATCGATCAACATGGGCGAGCGCTCTGTGGAGTTTCGGGAGGGGCCGGTCAGGTCACCGCGCCCTCGGCCTTGAGTTCCAGGATGCGATCCATCTCGTAGCCCACCTCCTTCAGGATCTCGTCGCCGTGCTCGTTGAACTCGGGGGCGCGAGCGGTGCCCGAGGGCTGCTCGTCGAACTGCACGGGGGTGGCCACCAGCTCGAAGGGCGTGCCCTCCTTCGTCTCGGCGCCCTGCATGTAGCCGTTGGCCCGGGCCTGGGGGTCCGCGGCGACTTCCAGGGTGTTCTGCACCGGCGTCCACTGCCCCTGCAGGGTCTGGAACTGCGCGGTCCACTCCGCCAGCGTCTTCTTCCCGATCTCCTCCTGGATGATCTCCCGGGCCACGGCCGTGTTGGCCTGCAGGTTCTCGTAGGAGTCGAAGCGCGGATCGCCTACCAGTTCTTCGCGGCCGATGTGTTGGCAGAAGTCCGGCCAGTAGTGGAAGGCCTGGAGCATCACGAAGCAGACGAAGCGGTCGTCCGAGGTGCGATAGGTCCCCGTCAGCGGATTGCCCATGCCGGCCTGGCTCGCGGAGTTCCAGGGCACCTGCTGCTGGAGGGAGACCGCGATGCCCGCACTCATCGCCCACATCCCGGCGGCCAGCAGCGAGATGTCCACCACCGAGGGCTCCCCGGTCCGCTCCCGCTTGACGAGTGCGGCAGCGATGCCACCGGCGATCGTCATGCCCCCCATCGAATCCCCGTAGCCCGGCGCGGGCTGGGCGACGATGTAGCCGGCACCTGGGATGGAAGCCGCGTCCGCACTGCCGCCCCGGCACCAGAAGCCCGTCATGTCGTAACCGCCGCGCTCCGCGTCGGGCCCCCGCACGCCGAAGGCCGTGCCCCGCACGTAGATGATCTTCGGGTTCTGTGCGCGGATTTCCTCGACGCCGATACCCAGTCGGGCCAAGGAGCCCGGTCGCTTATTGGTGAGGAAGACGTCGGACGTGCGCGCGATCGCATAGAGGGCCTCCCGGCCCGCGGGCTTCGCGATGTCGATGCCGATCGAGCGCTTGCCGCGATTGGAGTGCTCGTTCAGGGCATGCACCTTCTGGGAGAGATCCATCACACCGGTGCGCCCCAGCCCGCGCATGGCGTCGCCGCGCTCCGCGTGCTCCACCTTGATGACGTCGGCCCCCCAGTCCGCCAGCACCGCCGAGGCCGCGGGCACGAAGGTGTGTTCCGCGACCTCCAGGATCCGGATTCCCTGCATCACATCGCTCATGTGCTTCCTCCTCGCCGGGAATTGGCGGGCCCCGGCCCCTCGTGGCTCCCCCTTAGCCTACTGTACTCTCGCAGCCGGGACGGCACCGCCGAAACCCGCAAGGAGCTTCGACCACGGGCACCGAGCGCTCGCTGCCCAGCCCAGGATCCCTGCCATGCATCTCGACGACCTCCCCCTGATCTCCGCGGACAGCCACGTCGAGGAGCCCAGCCGGCTCTGGCGCGAGCAACTCACGCCCGCCATGGCCGAAGCCCTGCCCGAGGAACTGGGGCCCGATTTCCACGCGGCCGCGCAGTTCGCACGGCGAATCGGGGTCGAGGACTTCTTCGACACCAAGGGCGTGAGCGACGCCGCCAGCGAGTCGGGCGCGCGGGACCTCGACAGCCTGCGCGAACTGACCGTGGACGTGGAACGGCGCTTCGAGATCATGCGCCGCGACGGCATCTCGGGCGAGTGCATCTATCCCACCGCGGGCCTCTACGTCTGGAACATCGCCGACCCGGCGCTGGGCGAAGCCTGCTGCCGAAGCTACAACGACTGGATCCACGAGCGCCTGGAGTCGCGCTCGCCGCGCTTCCGCTGTGCGGCCATGATCCCGACCTGGAGCGTCGAAGCCGCCGTGCGCGAGGTGGAGCGCATCGCAGCCCTGGGGCTGGCCAGCGCCATGCTCCCGCTGGTGGGAACCCCCGAGTACAACCACCGGCAGTGGGAACCCCTCTGGCACACCATCGAGGCGGCGCGCCTTCCCGTGGTCATGCACCAGGGCAGCGGCCACGACATGCTCTTCTACCGCGGGCCCGGCGCCGCAGTCTCCAACCTGTTGGCCACGCAGTCCATGGCGCCGCGCACGGTGTCCCTGCTGGCCACCTCGGGCGTGCTCGCCAACCACCCGGAACTTCACTTCGTCTTCGTGGAGACCAACGCGAGTTGGCTCGCCTGGGCGATGAACACCGTCGACTACTACTACGAGGCCTTCCAGGAGTACGAGGGCTGGGTGCGGCCGCTGCTACCCGAGTCCCCCAGCTTCTACATGGCGCGCCAGATCCACGGCACCTTCCAGTACGATCCGGTGGCCATCGGCAACCTCGCCCACACCGGTACGGCGCCGCTGCTCTGGGGCTCCGACTTCCCACACGCCGAGGGCACCTATCCGAACTCGCGCCGCGTCGTGCGCGAACTCTTCGCGGACGTCACCCTCGACGAAGCAGCCGCCATGCTGGGAGGCACCGCCGCGAAACTCTTCCACTTCGACGCCGAGGTGCTCGAGACACCCCTTCCTAAGAGCTGAAGCGAGCGGGGCCGCGCTAGGCGAGCTCCCGGTCGAAGACCACATCCATCACGCAGGCGATGGAGTTGGCGCGATCCACGAAGCGCTCCTCGTCCGCGATGGCCTCATCACCCACCTGGGAGCCCATCGCCTTCTCGAAGAACTCGGCGATGTCCGCGATATAGAGTTCGGAGACGCTGGAGGCCGCCCAGGCCCCCAGGCCCGTGGCGAGGGCCGCGCGCTGGGAGACGGCGCGCTCGGGCCGGTGCGTGCTGTAGCCGCGGATGCCCTCGGTGCGGAGTCCGAACTTGACGTGGTGTTGCGCGTAGTGGTCGAGGTATTGGGCGTCGCTCCAGTCGGCGCGGCGGCGCATCACGTAGAGGTAGCGGATGCGACCCTCGCGATCCTCGATGATCACGTGCAGCGGCCCCGCGATCGCGTAGGAGAGATCGACGTGAACGAGGTCGGCGACCTTCTCGCCGATACCGGCGGCGGCTTCGATGAGCGCATCGATGCTCCCTCCCTCCTCGAGGCGAAGATCCAGGCCCGCATCGAAGCCGCGGTTCTCACCGATGCCCTCCGCGACCGGGTCCGGCCGCTGCCGCAGCAGGCCCATGGCGCGCAGGGGGTGCGGACAGGCACCACCCACGCCGTCCGCGAGCGCCGGCAGAGCGGCGGCCAGCGCATCCTGGCAGGTGCCGCGCGCCGCGAAGAGCAGCAACAGGCGCGGGAGGGGCTGCGTATCGGGGATCACGACGTCACTCATGGCGATCTCCTGCCAGGCGGGTTCGCTCGCGCGCCACACTAGCAGGCGAGCCTGCAGCCCGGGCAGTCACGAAACCCGGGCGCCCGCCCTCGGCCCGCGGAGCCGCGCTCAATTCGCACCCGTTGACGACAGCCGTGCGTGGGCGAACATTGCGCCCCGAGGCGAGCTTCGCGGCTGCTCACCGGAGCCCGCCGCGGAACTCGCGGAAACGATCGCCATGCCTCCTCTCCCCCAACCCCCGGATCTCTGCGGCGGCGCCGTGGGCCAGATCGCCTACCCGTCCGCGAACCCCTTCGAGATCCACCACATCCTCCGCAAGCTCGACCACGCGAAGCCCCAGGAGATGTTCGGCTGGCTGGTGACCCCCGAGGTCCCGGCCGGCAAGGAAACGCCCTGCGTGGTCTGCTGCCACGGCAGCCTGGGCTGGCGCGGGCACCACCACGAGTACATGGTGCGCTGGCTCGAAGCGGGCATGGCGGTTTTCCGGGTCCACAGCTTCGACGCGCGCAACGTGAAAAGCACCGTCGAGGATCAACTGGCGGTCACCCACGCGATGCTGCTGGCGGACGCCTACCAGGCGCTGCGTATGCTGGGCAGCCATCCAGCCATCGATTCGACGCGAATCGGCATCAGCGGCTGGAGCCTCGGAGGCAGTGTCGCCCTCTACGCCGCCTGGGAGCCGGTCGCCGAGGCGCTGGCTCCGGAGGGCGAGCGCTTCGCCGCGCACCTCCCCATCTACCCCGCCGCGCACCTGCGGCCCGAGGTTCCCCGCTGGACGGGCGCCCCGATCCGCATCCTGCACGGAGCCGACGACGACTACACGCCGGTCTCCTTCGTCGAGGAATTCGCCGAGGAATTGCGCGCCCACAACGTGCCCATCGAGCTGATCACCTACCCGGGTGGCCACCACTCCTTCGACTCCATCGAGCCCCTCACCTGGCTGCCCGACGCCATTCGCCTCGGCCGGCGCAGCACCACCATCGACGCGGCGGGCGACATGTTCGTGGTGAGCCGCGCGGGCGAGCGACACTCCCTCAACGAGCCCCGCGAACGCCAGGCCGGTTTCGCGGCGGCGAAGAACGTGGGCGCCCACATCGGAGGCAGCTGGGAAGCGCGCAAGACGGTCTTCGACGATGCCACGCGTTTTTTCCGCGAGCATCTGCTCCCCTAGAGGGGACCCGGCACAGCGCGACTCCCTACCACGACTCCCGGTACCTGGAGCCGACCGCGCACCTCTTACGCCTCCCAGAGAACCCCGGCGCCGCGCCCGCTATGCTGGCGCGCGTCCTTCCCCACAGGAGCCCCCATGCTCTCCGACACCTTCGACCCCGACTGCTGGCAGGAGATCCCCGGTACGGATTTCGAGGACATCAGCTATCACCGCGCGGTGGATCAGGGAACGGTTCGGATCGCCTTCGACCGTCCCAGCGTGCGCAACGCCTTCCGCCCCAAGACCGTCGACGAGCTCTACCGGGCCCTCGACCACGCCCGCATGTCGACCGACGTGGGTTGCGTGCTCCTCACCGGCAACGGCCCCTCCCCGAGGGACGGCGTGCATGCCTTCTGCTCGGGGGGCGACCAGCGAATCCGCGACCGCGACGGCTACCGCTACGCGGAGGGCGAGGAGGCTTCCAGCATCGACCCGGCGCGCACCGGCCGCTTGCACATCCTGGAGGTGCAGCGGCTGATTCGCTGCATGCCCAAGGTGGTGATCGCGGTGGTGCCCGGCTTCGCGGTGGGCGGCGGCCACAGCCTGCACGTCACCTGTGACCTCACCCTGGCCAGCCAGGAGCACGCGGTCTTTCAGCAGACCGACACGGACGTGGCCAGCTTCGACGGAGGCTTCGGCTCCGCGTACCTGGCCCGGCAAGTGGGGCAGAAGTTCGCGCGCGAGATCTTCTTCCTGGGACGCCCCTACTCGGCAGAAGAGGCCCAGCAGATGGGCATGGTGAACGCCGTGGTCCCCCACGCGGACCTCGAGCGCAGGGCCCTCGAGTGGGCGGCGGAGATCAACACCAAGAGCCCCACCGCCCAGCGCATGGCGAAGTTCGCCATGAACCTGGTGGACGATGGCCTGATGGGTCAACAGGTCTTCGCGGGCGAGGCCACGCGCCTGGCCTACATGACCGACGAGGCCCAGGAGGGCCGCGACGCCTTTCTCGAGAAGCGGAAGCGGGACTTCTCGCGCTTTCCCTGGCACTACTGAGGTCGCGGCGGCCCGACCGGAGCCGGGGGCGGAGCGTGGTCCACCCCCCCACCCTGTGAGAT
>JABSQX010000063.1 GCA_013215615.1 Myxococcales bacterium
CACGGGGTGATTGATCGCGGGGCACAGGTTGAAGATCCCGGTCACCAGGCGGATGCGCTCGGTGAGCATGCCCACCGCCAGGCACGAGAGATGGGAGGCCGAGTTGTGGGAGTACTCCTCGAGGCAGTGGTGCTCCGGGGCCCAGAAGGTGTCAAAGCCCGCCGCGTCCGCGGCCACGCCCATCTCCACGTCCCAGCGGATGCGCTGCGGCTCCGCCTCTTCCCAGGGCCTGGGTCCCACCGATGCGCCTTGAAAGATTCCGAATTCCATGCGCCACAACGTAGCAAAGGTACCGGAGCAACCATGCCGTCCTCTCCTCGGCGCCGGGCCGGCCCCGGCTCGGGAGGCAGCACCGCGAGCGACTGGCGCAGAAGGAAGCGGCGCGATAAACCCTTCGACATGGACGCCGAACCCGTACGAATCGACTCGGCGACATGGGGGCCATGGCACTGAGCGACAGCCCCGGCGCACCCGAGACGTGCGTGGTGGAGATGCGCGGCGTCTCGAAGCGCTTCGGAGAGAAGCTCGCCGTCGACACGCTGGACCTGGAGATTCCCGCCGGGAGCTGCTTCGGCCTGCTGGGCTCCAACGGCGCGGGAAAGACCACCGCGCTGCGCATGATCTACGGGGTGACACGACCGACTTCCGGCAGCATCCATGTCTTCGGCAGTGACGTGCAGCGAGATCCGCGGGGCATACGAGCACGCCTGGGGGTGACCCTGCAGGACAACGTACTCATCGAGCCACTGAACACCGAGGAAAACCTGCGGGTATTCGGCCGTTATCACCTGTTGGACGAGAGCAGGCTGTCCCAGCGCATCGATCGCTGCCTCGATCTCCTCGAACTGAGGAGCCACGCCCGGCTGCCGGTCAGCAACCTCTCGGGCGGTTTCCGAAGACGGGTGGCGATCGCCATGTCGCTGATGAACGACCCGGAGCTGTTGATTCTCGACGAGCCCACCACGGGCCTGGACCCCGCGCTTCGTCTGTCGCTGTGGAGCCTGGTGCGGGAACTGCAGGCGCAGGGCAAGACGGTGCTGATCACCACCCACTACATGGAGGAAGCTCAGCGCCTCTGCGACCGCGTGGCCATCATGAGCGGGGGCCACAAGATCTGCGAGGATTCGCCGAGGCAACTCATCGAGAGCCGCCTGGCTCGCGAGGTGGTGGAGATCGACTGCCCGCCAGATCGAGAGATCGAGTTGCTCGGAGACTACCCGGGCCTCCTCCAGCGGCTGCGTTCGGGCGGCCGACTACTGGTGTACGTGGACGACGCCCGACCGCTACTGCAGTGGATCCGGCAAAGGGACGATCTTGAAGGGCGATCGCTGGTGGTCCGGCCCAGCAATCTGGAGGACGTCTTCCTGGACGCCACCGGAACCGCGCTGGAGGCGAGCCCGTGAGCGTCTCCTGGCCCCACGCGGTGGCGGTCTGGCGCCGTAACGCCACCATGTATCGTCGCACCTGGAAGCTCAACATCCTCCCCAACTTCTTCGAGCCGGTCTTCTACCTGGCCGCCATCGGAATCGGGGTAGGGGCCTACATCCAGCAGATGGGAGGCACCTCCTACGCGGAGTTCCTGGCGCCGGGGCTCGTCTGCGTTGCGGCCATGAACGGAGCCAGCTTCGAGGTCACCTACAACGTCTACGTCCGCCTCCACCACGAGCACATCTACGATGCCATGCTCACCTCGCCCATCCAGGCCGACGACGTGCTCGCGGGAGAGATTCTCTGGGCCATGACCCGGGTGATGATCTACGGCGGAAGCTTCTTCGTCGCGGTCGTGCTCTTTGGCCTGGCGCCGCTCCCCCAGGCGCTGCTGGCGCTTCCCGTGATCCCCCTAGCAGGCCTGCTCTTCGCCGCCCTGGGCCTCGCCTTCACGCTGCGAATCCCGGGGATGGACCTCTTCAGCTTCTACTTCACGCTCTTCCTGACCCCCCTCTTCCTCTTCTCCGACGTCTTCTTTCCCATCCAGGAGCGCCTCTCGGGCGGCTGGTCGTGGCTCGCGGAGGCCCTGCCGCTGCTGCACCCCGTGCGCCTGGCCCGCTCGGCCTTCCAGGGGTCCTGGTCGTGGCTGCAGGTCTGGGATCTCCTCTACCTGTTGGGGGCCTCCGCGGCCCTCCTGGCCGTGGCGCGCCGGGCCATCCGCGAACGGCTGACGAGCTAACGGAGACCGCCCGCTCCCCGCGGGAAGCCCCGCAAGCGCCGAGAGGCGCCTTCGGCTCCTCTTCGTGCGGAGTAATTTCACAAATGTAACTTATTTTGTATCATTATATTTGTTAGAAACGTTCATCGTTGCAAGCCATCGCCCGCGCCGGAGCCCCCATGAAGCTGCTCTACCTGGAAGACAACCCTGCCGCCCGCGACTACGTGTGCCGGGGCCTGGGGGAGCGTGGCTTCGAGATCCACACCAGTGGAGACGGGCAGGAAGGCCTCGATCTCCTGCTCAACGACCGCTACGACCTCTGCATCCTGGATCTGGGCCTCCCCTCCTTGGACGGCATCGAGGTGATGCGACGCCTCCGGCAGGCCCGCATCGAGATCCCCACGTTGATCTTGTCCGCTCGCTCGAACATCGAGGACCGGGTGGAGGGCCTGAACGTGGGAGCCGACGACTACCTCGTGAAGCCCTTTTCCTTCGAGGAACTGGTGGCGCGCATCCACAGCCTGAAGCGGCGCACCAGCAACGGCGAGCCGACGCCCGAGTCGCTGGAGGTCAGCGATCTAGTCATGGACTTGGACCGACGCGCGGTGACTCGCAGCGGCCAGCGTGTGGAACTCACGCGGAAGGAATACGCGCTCCTCGAGTACCTGATGATGAACTCCGGGCACACGCTCTCGCGCAAGATGATCACCGAGCGCATCTGGGGCGTCGAGTTCGAGGGCTACTCGAACGCCATCAACGTCCACATCAACCATCTGCGCAACAAGGTCGAGAACGGCCATGGCAAGAAGCTCATCCACACCGTGAGTGGAGTCGGCTACGTGCTCGAAGAACGCGAGGATGAGCACGAGGTCGACCTCCTCGAAATGGCGTGAAGCGCAGGATCTCCATCAGAGCCCGCTGGGCACTTCGCTACTCCGCGGCCAGCCTCGGGCTGATCCTGACTCTCAGCCTCCTAGGCCACCAACTGGCGCAGGATGCGCTGGATCGCATGGCTGTTTCGAAGCTCGAACAGTATGGTGTGACCGTATCGGAGATCATCGCGCGCCACGCGGATGAGCCACTCGTAATTGCCGGCCTGATCGAAGCCGAGATCGCTGGCAGCAAAGAGTGGGACGAACTCGCCATCGAACTCTACGACCGCGATGGTACCGTCACTCTACAGCGAGACTTTCTCGCCCCCTTCTCCGCGAACGCGGACTTCGAGTGGGCACGCCAGGACTCGTCCCCCACCTCCCAAATCACGCACAGAAAGGGGCGGCTGGAGCGGCTGGCGCTCAATCCCATCGGCTTCACGCGCACCGCGATGAGCCTCGAGCCGTTCACAATGGCCTTGACCAGCGTCGAAAACATACTGTTCGTCCTTTTGGTCGCGAGCATGCTGCTGTCCGGGCTTCTCGGTTGGTGGCAGGCCCGGCTGAGCCTGCGCCCGATTTCAAGGATCGTCGAGACCGCCCGTGCGATCGATACCGCGGCGGGAGACCAGTGGATGCCCACGTCGGGAACCAAGGACGAACTGGACGTCCTCGCCCTAACCCTGAACGACATGCTGCAGCGCATTCGCTCGGGGATGGATCGGATGCGGCGCTTCGCGACCCAAGCCGCCCACGAGTTGAGCACGCCGCTAACCGCGTCGAGAACCACCATCGAGGTCACCCTGGAACACGATCGCACGCCCGAAGAGTACCGGAAGGTCCTGGAAGGACTCCTGGTAAACGCCGAACTGCTCTCGGACAGCATTCACGCCACGCTGGACATCGCGCGCTCCGAAGCAGGCCTCTCAGCCGACCGGGTCGCGGATGTCGACCTGCATGAAGTGCTCGAATCGGTGATCGAGTTCTTCGAACCAATCGCGGAGGAACGCGGCATTGCAATGAAGCGCCCTGCTGCCTTCCACGCCGTGGTTCGTGGAGATCGCATGTGGCTCCACCGAATGATCTCGGGCCTGCTCGACAACGCCGTCAAGTACTCAGGGCGAGGCGACGAGATCAGTTTCGAATACCTGCAACGGGCAGGCATCGCCGAGTTAGACATCCGTGACACCGGCGTCGGGATCTCGGCTCGGGATCGCGACCACGTCTTCGAGCGCTTCTACCGGGGCGACGGCCACCCGGACTCATCGCTGGGACTGGGCCTCCCCCTGGCCATGGAGATCGCACGCGCCCACTCCGGAAACATCCAGGTGGAGAGTCCCGAGAGGGGTGGCTCGATCTTCAGAATCCTCCTGCCGCTGTCATTGACAGCGCGACTCGGCACCGCCTGAGACGCCCGACCGATGCGCGGGAAAACAGAGCCACGCGAGGCTCCGGCCCCCCCGATCTCGAGAGCACGAATTCCCGGATCGGCGGGCAACTCGGATCGCTCGAACAGCGCCAACGCGCCACGGTTCGCACGCACGAAAGCCAGTGCTTCGCGAGGCGCGAGCAATTCGGGCAAGCGACCGATCCGCTGCTCGAAGAGGGCCTCGCGGTAGAATCGCTCTACGTCGACCGCCGACCTCGGCCTCAGGTAGATGTTCGCGATCAGGAAGTTCATGGCCGGCGAATCGGGTGGCGGCAACACGATGCGGACGCGCGTCCCTCCCGGCCAAACTCGCCGGAAGAGCCCGTACATCAGGCGCAACTCGTGGACGGTGAGGTTCGAGACCTGGTTCTCGGAGTGAACGATCGCCACGATCTGCTCCTCAGCCAGACTCCGATGGCCCCCGGTGGCCGTTGCCGCCAGCAGCAGACACAAGGCCCAGCATGCGAGGCGGCGGCGCGATCGGTCCGCCCGACACTGCTTCGCCCGGCTGCGTAGCTTGATCCGCATCGGCATTAGAAGGCGAGTGCCGCCTGCAGGGCGAGCGTGTTCGAGTTTTCCACATCGGAGTCCAGGCGCCGGTACTCGAGTTTCAGCGCCACGAAGGCCGCCCAGTCGTAGCGAATCCCCACGGTGTGTCGGCGGGTGTCCACGACGGTGGGCGTCCCGGTCGGCGCGGGCGGCGCGGTCGGCGGCTCAATCTCCAAGCCACCTTCCTTGGGGTACTCCCACTGCTGGTAGAAGGGATCTTCATCGGCGATGGACAGCCAGTCGAAGCGGTAGTAGGGGGTCGTCGCATCCAGCCAGCTGGAGTAACTATTGCCTCCCAGGCGGTACGAGATTTGAGCGTAGCCACCGAAGGAATCGTAGTCCTTCGCGGGCGTACCGTGATGGATGTACTGGCCCTCCACGGAAACGGTCAGCGCATTGCCCGCGAAGACCACGTAGCCGCCAGCGATCAGCTCGTGGATGGGGCGGTCCCATTCCGGTGCCGGATTTGCGTGAGAATCTTTCGGGATCTCGTCGTAGAGCACGTTCGCCCCAACGCTCAAGCCCGGAAACAGCCGCGGTGTGAAGCCAAGAGCCCCAGCGATCATCTTCCCATCGTTGAGATCCCCGACGGTCGCGACGCGTCTCGAGTGGTCGGGTCGCCCATTGGCCACAACCGAGTTGTACTCCAGGAGACCGAGCTCGGTGTCGCGAACGCCCGAGAACTCGATACCCACGAAGTGAAGCGGGAGCGGCCCGCCGTCGTCCTCGAACTCGAAGATCAGCGGTCGCGTCGCAGTGGTCCACAGCCATGCGCCGTGATGGAAGTGCTTGTTCCAGTAGCCGATGGCGGTGTGCCCGCGACCCGCCGACACTCGCAGCCAATCCGCGTGCTCGTAGCGCAGCAACAGGCGCTCGGCATCGATCTCGGTCTCGTGGGGCTCGAACTCGAGCAGGATCTCGGAGAGGAAGCTGAATCGCTCGGAGAGTTGCGACGCCAGAAAAAGGTCGAGACTGCCCAGGAAGAACTCATCGTGCTCGTCGTGGCCCGACCGAGCCATCATCGGGTCCGGCGGATCGCCCTCCTTCAGGCGGCCCTTCCAGTATTCGAAATTGACATCCGCGAAGCCGCCCAGCATTACCTGGGGGAGTGCGGGGCGCCAGCCGCCGGACTCCTGTCCCGAATCACGCGAGGAAGATTCTTCCTTCTCGAGCACGGCCACGCGCTCCCGGAGTCGCGCCAGCTCCTCCTCCAGTTCACCCGACTCCTGCGCGGCCACGGGCGCCGCACAGAGCATCACGACCAGCAGTGCTCTCCATCCCATATCCCGAATTCGCCTCCGGCATTGCTCGCCCGTTCTCGAGCGCGCAACCTCTACGAAGGCATCGGCCGTTTGCGGGACTAGGTGAATGGGAAAGGACCGACCCTCCCCGAGGGGGAGCGTGGCGGGCTTCCGGGGGAATCTCAGATGGGCAACCGCGACCTCTATCTCTACGAGGTGGTGGACATCGTTGGACAGGGCCAGTACGCGTACATGGAGCACCTCTGGCAGGATCCCGTGCTGCGCATGCCGGAGATGTTCGGGCTACAGGGNTCCTTCTACGTGTGCGCGGCCGGCGGCGGGCGCTGGCCCCAGGTGATCAACATCTGGGACGTGGGCAGCCTGGGCTGGCAGGGCTGGGCGCACAACGTGGACCGCATGAACCTGAAGCGCCGCAAGGCCTTCTACGGCGACTGGTGGGACGAGGCCGCCCAATGGCGCAGCGGAGGGTTCGATCGCCTGTGTGCGGGCGTGCCGGGCAGCCCCAGCACGGAGGAGATCCGGCAACGGGGCATCCGCGGAACGCTCTTCGTCAACGAGATCCTGAGCGTGCGGCCGGGCTCGCCCCTCGAGTTCCTGGCCGCCGTGGTCGAAGAGCGGGTGCCGCTCATGGAGGACTACGGGCACCGTGCCACGGGCCTCTACGAGGTCGCCAGCAACCAGCACGAGGTGGTGATGGTCTGGGCGACCGACCTGCCCTCTCAGCTTCGGTTGCGGCGCAACCGCGACACCAGCCGGGGCTTGTGCGACGAGGGCGAGGCCGATGAACGCATCGTCGCCTGGGAGCAGCGCGCCGCCGAGTTCGTGACCGGCGGTGACAGCCAGCTGATGACCCCGCTGCCCCGCACCGTCTACGGCCCCGAGGACTGGGAGGACGCCAGCCTGGACGACTGGCTGGAAGGCGGCGCGACGCGCCCGGGAAACGCGGGGTCCGGGGAGCGTTGAAGCGGCGCGCGCCGGGAACCCGTTCGCCGGTTCGCGGGACAAAAAAAGGGCGGCGGGATGCTCCATGCATCCCGCCGCCCCTTTGTCTCTAGGCTGTCATGGCGCTCACGCTGTGGGCGCGATGACCTGCCCGCTCAGGCTACTAGCTCCTCCGGCGGCTCACGCGATGCACTCCGAAGAGGCCTGCGATCCCGACCGCCAACAGCGCCGTGCTGCCAGGCTCCGGAGCGATCTTGAGAAGGACGACCGCCATCCCGCCAAAGCCGAGCTGCGGATCGAAGAGATCCGGCGCCGGCGGCAGGCTGCGAATGCCCGCACCCCAAGGCGTCACCAGCTGCAGCTTACGCGTGGTGCCGTTGGGCGCGGTCGTGCCCCCACCCTGATTGGCGGTGCACGCCGCGATCGCGCAGTCGAAACCTGACGCGTTGAGGGTGGTGAAGAAGTCACCCACCTGGTCGCTGTGCTGGGCGAAGCCCGTCGTAAACTCGAAGAAGACGCCTTCAAGCGCGGCCTTGTCCTTGACGGCAAAGACCTGGATGATCGGCGCCCCGTTCGCGGTGACACCAATCGTTACCGGGACGCTGATCGTCACACCCGGCGTGCCATTCGGCCCTCCGGGCGTGTGCATGGTGAAGTCCGCGGTGGCAGAGAGGTAATTGCCAACTCCCATGGTCGTGTTCGCGACGGTTCCCATGGCCGACGGCCCAGTCGGGAGCAAGCCACTGAAGTAGTTGACGAGCCCGAAATCACCCTGGGGCGGCCCGGTTCCACCAAAGGCTTGGGGCGGCTGCAGGACGTGACCCTGGACGGTCGCAGTCACGGTGTTGAGCCCGAGATTCACGGCGCCGGTCCCCGCACGGGGAAGGATGCCGCCGAACGTGCTCGCACCCGCGCTGATGACCTCAGCACCGAGCCCGGTGAAGCCCGGGAACGGAATCGGATACACGAGGCTCCCGGCACCGGCTCCCGCGGCAGCGGACAGATTGCTGGTCCCGCCGTTCAGCGTTGCGGCCGGCCAGATTGCTCCGCCGATCTGCGTTCGCAGACGCAGGCGCGGGTTGATGAAGGGCGGGAAGGGAACTCGGCAAGTGGCGGTGGCACGTGGATTCATGCCACCGTTGCCGCCCGTGCCGCCAGCAATGTTCATGCCGCTGGTGGCATTGCCGCGCCCGTAGGGCGCGAAGTCCAGATTCCCACCCGCCGACTGCTCGACGATTCCATTCAGGGGAAGCGTCGCCGTGATCGCGGGGGCGTAGGGATTCGCCTTCGCGCAGGGGGGCAGACCGTTGTTGGCGAGATCGGGATTCCCAGCTTGGGAGGGCCCGCCGTCACCGAAGCCCACGGTGATCGTTCCCGTATACTGCACGACTACATCTTGAGCGAACGCTGTGAGCGGCGCAACGAAAAGCGCGACAATCGCGCAGGCTAGTAACCTGGAGACCATATCGGCATCCTCCTATTAAAGGACCGGAGTTGATGCTTGTTAGTGTACTTGACGCCGTGGTCGGTCGTCTAGTAAAAAAGGTGAAGTCTTTTTTCGCTATAGCCGGAGAGCCTGTAGCGAGCCAGTGATCCACGGAGCCCCCCCCCGGGGGGGGTCCGGTCGCAAGCCCCGGGGGGAGGCAGCCAGCGCTTCGCGTGACATTCGCCTTTCGCCGCGTACTCCTGGCCGGTGTCTGCTGCGCGTTCGTCCAGTGCGGACCGGACGCTTCCCAGCGTGCGGAAACGCTGATGCGCGACGGGCAGTTCGCAGATGCGGCCGCGGTACTGAAGGAAATCCTCGAAGATCGACCGGACGATTCGCGCCTCCAGCATCTCTACGGCATGGCGCTCCTTCGAAACGAGCAGGCAAGCTTGGCGGTCTGGCCCCTACGCAGGGCTGCGCGTGATCCGGCCTTGGGACTCCAGGCGGGAATCGACCTGTGCGAAGCCCTGCTCAGGGGTGGCGCGACACTGGAAGCGGCCGCGGAAGCCGACAAGCTATTGCAGCAAGATCCCGAAAACGAGCGGCTTCGTATGCTGCGGGCGCGGGCGAATCTAGCCGCCCTGCTGCAGGAAGAGGCCCTCGAGGACTTCGACTGGCTGCTCGAGCGCTATCCCGAAGAGCTCCGAATCCTGCAGCTCAAGTTTGGCGCCCTGATGCGCCTGGAATCGACCGCAGAGGCACGCCAGGTTCTGGAGAACATGGCGCTGCTGGTGTCCAGCGGAGACCACACGCCGGCAGTTCGTGGAAACTTCTGCATATCCGAGGCTGGCTTCGAGGCGAACAACGGCGACGCGGAGTTGGCGGAGACCCTATTCGCGGCCTGCGCGGAGGCCTTCCCGACTCAAGCGGCGGTCCAGGCACGGGTCGCGACCTTCTTCGAAGAGCAAGGCGACGCGGATCGAGCCGCGACGCTGCTCCGCGAGGCTGCGGACGCGGCACCCTCCCAACTCCCGCTGCAGATTCTGTTGGCGTCGAAGCTGCGGAATCTGGGGGAAGTCGCCGAGGCCGAGGAACGGCTCCGTGAGACCGCGGAAACGCTCGGCACGCCGGTCGCCTGGACCCGGCTTGCGGATCTCTTGCTGGCCTTGGACGACCTGCCCGGCGCCCGCGAAGCGATCGACCGGGCGCTGTCGCTTCGCACCGGCCAGGACCCCGATGCCCCCGACTTTCCCTACGCGAGCGTTCCCGAGGACGGCCTCTTCGCCTACGCGGACGTGCTCGTCCAGTTGGGCGAGCACGAACGGGTGGAGGAGATCCTCGCCCACATCCAGGAGCCGGTGTACAGGCTCCTGATCGAAGCGAGGACGAAGGCCGAACTCGGAGAGCCAGAAGCGGCCCTCGCGCTCTGGGACGAAGCCTTCCTCATCTGGCCCTCGAATGCCGGAGCCCGCTACCTCGCGGGACGCGTCGCCATCGAGGCGGGCGACTACGAGCGCGCCGCCTCCTTGCTCCAGGACTCCCTGCGCGCAGCGCCCGAAGCGACTGACGCCGGACTGTTGCTGGCTCGCATGCAGCAGGCCCAGGGGCGGTCCGCCGCCGCCCTGGAAACGCTCTCCCATTACCTGCTCGGGCACAAGAACGATCCGACGGCGCTCCGCATGCTCACCGGGATCGCGATCCAACTGGGCCGGTCGGAGATGGGGCAAGCAGCCCGGGGTGCACTGGCCAGCTTGGCGGATTGGACGGGGGTCGCCATGGCGGATCACGCACAGGATGCTTGGAGAGCACTCGGTGCCGAGGTCGCACTCGAGTTTCTCGACACGAACGCGCAACTCGACGACGCGAACCAAGCCGCGGCGCTTGCCGTCTGGGCCGAGATCCAGATCGCCGAGGGTCGCGGGATCGAAGCCCTCGAGCGGGTGGAACACGTTCTGAACGAAGAACCGGAATCTGCCGGTTTGCAAGAGGCTTGGGGACGCACCCTGCACCTGTCGGGAGATCTCGAAGCGTCCGAACGCGCGCTGCGGCGCGCGTTGGAACTCGATTCCAGATCGGCCACCGCTGCCATCGCGCTCGCCGAGCTTCTCGCGGAAACGCAGCGGATCGACGAGGCCCTGACCTTCTACGACGCGGCCGAGCGCGTGGATCCCCAGAACCCCGCCCCCGGCTACGATGCCGCCCTCGCACTGCTCGCGGCGGGACGCGAGCAGGAGGCGGCGGAACGTCTGGAAACGCTACTCGAAGCACATCCCTGGCACGGGAATGCCGCCCACGAGTTCGTGCGAATCGCCCTGCAGAGAGGGGAGGGGGCGGCTCCGCGAACCCTGGCCCTGGCGCGTCGAGCTGTCGAATTCCGCAGCCACGCTCGGGGAGAATCCCTGGCCACCCTGGCACGGGTCCAACGCGCCCACGGCGACGCCGCCTCGGCAGTCGCCAACCTCGGGCTCGCCGTGGAGTTCGGCGAGCAGACGCCCCGCGTCTACTACGACTTGGGCCGCGCACGCGAAGAATTGGGGGAGTTGGAAGCCGCCAGGGCCGCCTACACGCGCGCGCTGGAGGGTGGCGAGTTCGCCGAAGCGGAAGCCGCCAGGAAGAGGCTCGGGAGTTCCGTACCCGGCCCGGCCGGATCGAAAACCGACTGAGGGTCATCTTCGCTGAAGCGAGTTCCGTGGTGTATGGTGCGGCGTCCCGCGCTTGGGCATACACACTCTTGGCGCCGAGCTTCAGCAGGTGGACGAGACACTGGACAGGACGGCGAGCAGCGTAGGGCGGCGGCAATCGGGGCGCGTGGTACCGGGCTGGCTGTTGGTCGTGGCGGGTGTCGGGATGCTTCTCGCTTATCTGTTCGCCAACCTCGAGCTCACCAGGGACTCACGTCCGATCGGTTCCCTCGCGGATCTCCGCAGCCTGAGGGAGCGTGATGACGTCAACGTGCTCTTCGTCCTGATCGACACGTTGCGCGCCGACCATCTCTCCTCCTACGGATACGAACGGGAGACGAGCCCCGCCATCGATTACCTGGCGGGCAACGGTGTGCGCTTCGCCCGGAACATCGGACAGTCCTCCTGGACCAAGACGTCCATGGCGTCGCTGTGGACGGGCATGTATCCGCACCGAACCGACGTCCTGCGCCACCGGGACGCCGTTGCGGACGAAGCCGTGATGGCGTCGGAAGTCTTTCAGGACGCGGGTTTCGTGACGGCTGGCATCTGGCGCAACGGTTGGGTGGGACCGAACTTCGGCTTCCGCCAAGGCTTCGAGACCTACCAGACTCCCGCCGCGCGTCAGGCTCCCCACGAAATGAGGGGGCCGCCGCGATCCTTCCGCATCGACGGAACGGACATCGATGCGGTGATGTCTGCCCTCGAGTTCCTGCGAACCTACCGGGATGATCGCTGGTTCCTCTACCTCCACCTGATGGACGTCCACCAGTATGTCAGCGGGCCGGAGACCACCGTCTTCGGCGCCGGCTACTTGGACGCCTACGACAACTCGATCCTGTGGACCGACCGCCAGCTCATGCTCGTCGTCGGTGAACTCCAGGAACTCGACATCCTGGATCGCACCCTGATCGTCATCGCCTCCGACCATGGCGAGGCCTTCGGCGAGCACGGCAGCGAGGGACACGCCCGCAACCTCTACCAGGAAGTCATCCACACCCCCTGGGTCATGAGTTTCCCATTTCGCCTGCCATCGCCCCTGGTCGTGAAGAACGAAACCGAGAACGTCGACCTGTGGCCCACCGTCCTCGACCTGCTCGGTCTCCCTCCCCTCGAGACCGCAGATGGGCGCTCTCGGGTCCCCGAGCTAAAAGGACAGTGGAATCCCCCCGAACGGGATCTCGGTTTCGCCCANCTCGATCGGCACTGGGCGAAGCTCGAGGAGGGGCCAGCGCCCATGCTGGCGGCGCGCGATGGCCACTTCTGGCTGATTCGGCACTTGGATGATCCCGAGCACCAGGAACTCTATGATCTCGCTGGAGATCCCGGCGAGCTGAGCAACATCGCCGAAGAGGAACCCGCGATCGTCGCGCGCATGCGCGACCAAATGGACCGCTACCTCGACGCCGAGGTGCCCTGGGGGGGCGGGGCGCCGGAAGTTGACATCGATGACCTGCAACTACGCCAGCTGCGCGCGCTAGGCTACGCGGTCGAGTGATCGCAGAGGAGCTTGCCTTCCCATGCGCTTGAGAAATCTCTCACCGAAAAGACGAGCCCTGGGACTGGGGGTCCTGACGCTACACGTCGGGATCGTGGCGATGACCGCGACCGCACAGGATTCCACGAGCCCCGGCGAGGCAGGCGACCCCACCCGGGAGGAAGCGGCCGCGACGGAGCCCGAGTCGAGCGCCTCGAAGACCCGTGGGATCGAGGAGATCCTGATCACCTCCCAGGGCCGCGAGCAGCCTCTGCAGGAGGCCGCGATCTCCGCGGCAGCCTTCGACGAGGAGTACCTGAGCGCCATCGGCGCGCAGAACATCTCCGACATCGCCCAGTTCACGCCGAACCTGGAGATCCGCACCGTCTTCGCCGCCACCAATCCCACCCTCTTCATCCGCGGCGTAGGCCTCCGCGATTTCAACGCCAACTCCGCGAGCTCCGTCGCCGTGTACAACGACGACATCTACATGAACTCACCTGCGGGCCAGTTGGGCCAACTCTTCGACGTGCAGATGGTGGAGGTTCTGCGCGGTCCTCAGGGGTCCCTGTACGGCCGCAACGCGTCCGCCGGCGTCATCAAGGTGGTCGCCCGCAAGCCCACGGGGGATTTCAACGGATACACGAACATCAGCTACGGGAACTACAACTTGTTCGAGGTCGAGGGCGCAGTGGAGGCCCCGGTCTGGGGCGACATGCTGTCGACACGGATCTCCGGCCGCATGAACCTGCGCGACGGCACCACCCACAACCGCTGCGGCGATTCGTATTACTCCGTTCCGGATCCAAACCCCACGGGCGTCAATCCCAGCCTTACTTCGTTCAGGCAGCGAGTGCATACCCATTGCTGGAACCCGCAGAACGTGCTCCCGATCGACGACATGGGCGAAGGCTGGGTGGTCGGACAAACCAACGTGGAAGAATGGGTGAACAATCGCGACAACTGGGCCGCGCGGTGGATGTGGCGCCTGCAGCCCAACGAGGACATCGATTTCAACCTCAACCTGCACGGCGGCCAGAACCGCGGCCAGACCCGTCAGTTCCAACTGATCCCCGCCTCCCAGGTCGGCGTCGCGCTGCATCCCCTCATCGGCGGCGCCGACTCCAACCAGTACATCGATCCGGACGCACAGAGGCCCGTTTACCGCTGCCAGAAAAAGCAATGCGTCCTGCAGCGCCTAGAGATCCTGTCCGACCCAGCGGACGGGAATCCCTTCGAGGGGGACTACAACTTGGTGGGCCTCGAGTCGCTGGACATCTGGGGCGCCAGCATAACCGGGGAGTACACGGCTGGAGACTGGCGCTTTCTGAGCATCAGCGGATACGAGGCGAACCAGCGGGCCGTGGCCACCAACCTCGACGCCAATCCCTACATCGGCCTCGAGCCCACGCTGACCAACGAGTCGTATCAGCTCACCCAGGATTTGAAGGTCTTCTGGGAATCGGATTCCGACCTGACGGGTCAGTTCGGCCTCAGCTTCCTCTACGAGGACCTTCACGTCGACAACCATTACGACGTCAACCCGATCTTCACGATCACCCAGATATACGATCTCCAAACCTTCTACGGCTCTCCCTACTTCTTCCTCGTCTGGGAGCCCTCCGAGGAATTCTCGATCGAGGGTGGGGCGCGTTTCAACGTCGAATCGAAGGAGATGAGCATCCTCACCCAGCGGCTTGGCCGCGTTAATGGACTGCCACAGCCCGGGGAGTCGGGCCTCCCGCAGGTGGGCTTCAGCGACGTGACCGAGTACGCGCCGAGCGGCGACGTCGCGATCAACTTCAGGCCGACCGAGGACATCACCTTCTACGCGAAATACAGTCGCGGCTGGAAGGGCCCGCACATCAACGGCCTGATCCTCAACCCCGAGGTTGAAAGCGACGAGGGCACTTCCATCACGAGCCCCGTGAAGCCCGAATCGGTCAATGCGGTCGAACTCGGCGTGAAGTCCATGTGGTTCTCTCAGCGCTTGAAGTTCAACATCGCCGCCTTCTACTACGACTACGACGACATCCAGGTCTTCCAGCTCAGGAACAGCGCTGGCTCCACTCCCGTCCAGCAGCTCATCAACGCCAATGATGCGGACAACTACGGGCTGGAGGCCGAGATCGAGGCGAGACCCTTCGAGGGATGGGCTCCCGAACCCCTCGAGGGCTTGATGGTGTACCTGACTGCGGCCTGGCTTCAGAACTCCTACACGGACTTCGTGAACCAGCTCACCGCGACCAACATCGGCGGCTCGGCGACCGCCTCCACCGAGGACTTCTCGGGAAATCAGCTCATCAACTCCCCCGAGTTCTCGTTCGCGGGCTACCTCCAATGGGACGTTCGGCTCGATCGATGGGGAACCCTCTCGCCCCGGCTCGACTGGACGTACAAGGATCAGATCTTCTTCAGTCCCGCCAACGAGGAATTGGTTGGCCAGCCCCCGCTCTGGCTCTTCAACCTGCGCTTCGCCTATCGGACACCGGGAGACAACATCGAGATTGCGGGCTGGGTGCGGAACCTGACCAATGAGGTGTATCGCCTCGACGTCTTCAACCTGGCGCGCTTCCGCAAGGAGATCGCCTACGCGATGGGCGACCCACGCACCTTCGGGCTCACCCTGAGCGTAAGGTTCTGAACGTGCGACGCCCCGGAATTCGCCGCTACGGCTCCGTGCTCCCCGCGCTCGCACTGCTGGCCTTCGCCTGCGCGGTGGAATCCGGAGGGCAACGTCTGGACGCGGCGGGCATGCAGCGGGAGATCTCGCGCGCGTTCGCTGAACGCGATCCCCTGGAGCAGCGATTGCGGCTTGCGGAACTCATGCGCGAGCTAAACCCGGAGAACGTCAGCGGGGCCGCAGAGGTCTTCATCGAGGTTCCCTCCTATGAGGTATCCCCGGACGCCGCCACCACCTTCATGTACGCGTGGTCCCGCTTCGACCCCCAGGCCGCGCTGGATCACGCAGTCCGCTACCCGGGCTCTACGAGGCGAGCGCGCATGGGGGGGGCCGTGGTCTACTACTGGGCCTCGCAGGGGGACAGCCGGGAAGCAGCACGAGCACTGCACGCGCAGGGGGACGGGAAGGTGCTCGCGGTCGGCCAGCGAGACCTGGTCGCCGGCTGGGCGGCCGGGGCGGATCTCGACGGCCTCGCCGACTACCTCGCTGACGTTCGTGGAGAAGAGGCGCGGGGGAACCTGACCCGCTGGGCGCTGATCAATCTGCTGCAGAAAAAGGGACAGGAGGCGGCGATCCGCTGGACCGTCGACATCCCCGGCGATTCCCCTGCCGCGATGAAGGCAANCGCCTTCGGGAAGCTGATGACCGTCCTCGTCGGCATCGATCCCCAGATCGCCGCGAGTCTGTACGATGAACATGCCTCGCAGGACTATGCGCAGGACGCGATGAAGCACATCGCGGCCGACTGGGCGGGCATGAAAGGCGATGCGGCCTTCGAGTGGATCGTCACGAAACCCCCTTCGGCAGCACGCGATGAGGCCGTTCACGCGGCCGCGGAGCGCTGGCTGACCGCCGATCCGGAGGCGGCAGTGGCGTGGCTCACCGAGGCGGTGGAGGAACAGGAAGCTCTCGCGCCGGCTTACTACCCGCTGGCGATACACATCTCGATCGCGGAGCCCAAGCTGGGTCTGACCTTGTCGGAGCGCATACCGAACTCCGTATTGCGCGGGGTCGCCCTGAAGTACGCATTCTTGCGCTGGCGGGCCAACGAGCCCCAAGCCGCCGAGGACTGGTACGCTTCAGTCGAACTTCCGGATGAACTCCGCGCGTCCATCGACAAAGGACGCGTAATCAAACCGCGCCGAAGGCGGGCAGTCGCCGGGCAGGGAGAAAAGTGATGTTCCGTCGCCACTCCGATTCCGCAAGAGGCGAGCGCAGCACGCATGTCGCCGGCTTCCTCACCCTCCTCGCGATCACCGCGGTCGCGGCAGCCGCGCAGGGCGAGGACGCAGGGAAGACGGTCCGGGGCTGGACTCCTTCCCTCTCCGTGGGCTTCTCGATCTTCAATCAGGATTCGGGGGGCACGATCGAATCCAACTACACGGATAACTTTGGAACCGGGCGTTCGGACCGCATGCTGACCTCGACCTTCAACACCGAGTTGACGCTGCTCACTCCGGCGCTGGGGACGAGTGCAGTCGAGCCGCGGTTCTTCGTGCGGGCCGGCTTTCAGGTTCCGCTCTCCGACACCTTCACCGCCCAGAAGATCGCGCGAACCCTCACGGGGCCCACGCGAGAAACCACCCCCCTGCCCTTCACACCCGATTTCTTCGAGGTCTGTCCAGACGCCACCTTCGCCCCCGTCGGGGGCCCGGTCATCAGCGGGACCTGCCAGATCAACGGAGAGCTTGCGATCACCGTGAACGTGAACTGGCGGGCAGGACTCGGCATGGAGTTCACGATTCCGTGGGGCGACCGGCACTTCAGCATCCGCCCCTCGATCGACTATTTCGGCCAGTCCGTCGAAGCCAACGGCTCCAACTCCCGAATCCAGAAACCCGGTCAGCCAAGCATCCGGGACACCGTCTCCGTGAATAGCGGTACGCAGATCATGCACGGGATCGGACCCAGCCTCGAATTCGACCTCGACGTCGCGCGGGCGGGCCCCGTAACGCTCGAAATTTTCCTGACCACCAGCTTCTACTGGCTGCTCGGGAGCAACGAGTTTGGCTTCGAGGGAAGCGGAGTCCGCACCTGTAGCGCGCCCGGCACGCCGATCTGCAGTCCGGAGGTGGTCAACTACGTTCCCACAGGGACATTCAGCGCCGAGGTCGGTGACTTCGTGGCGGAGGGCGGCGCGGGACTGCGCATCGTCTGGACGGGGAAGTGAACATGAAATTCGCGCGCCGGCAGAAGCGACTGGTTGGGTTTGCCGCGACCCTCACTCTCCTTTCCGGCCTGGGGGCGGCCGCAGCGGACACGGAGAGCCCCGAGGAGAACAACACCCGCAGCGGGCCGTACCTGGGGTTGAGCGTCGCGGGCGCGTTGCCCATGACGGACGGAGGGCAGTTCGTGCCCTCGCCGGACGAGGGCTTCCTGACTCCCGATCCCTGTTGTGACTACTCGGACACGCACACGAAACCCAGCATCGGAATCAATGCGCGAGCGGGCTGGCGGATCCTCCGCTACCTCGCCGCCGAACTCCAGTACGAGTGGGCACCGGAGATCGAAACGAAGTTGCAGGGCGCGACGATCGGCAAGACGGAGACGCAGGTCATCACCGCCAACCTTCGGCTGATT
>JABSQX010000064.1 GCA_013215615.1 Myxococcales bacterium
AGGGCTCTGGACAACGCTCGCCGCCCAGGAAGTGGGGGAGAGCTTCAACTTCTACAACTTGCCCGTTCGGCTGCGAGTATAACACGGAAGTGAGTGGCAAACGGAAGAGGACCTCATCTTCGTTTCCCTTTTCCGATGCGTGCTAGGGGAGTCCGTAGAGCTTCTGGCAGTTCTCGCTGGTGACCTTGTGGATCACCTCGGCCCCCAGCGCACCCATGGACTCCTCGATGGCCGCGTGGGAGTTGGGCCAGGTGCTGTCGGGGTGCGGGTAGTCGCAGGCCCACATGAAGTTCTCGGGGCCGAGCAGCGGGATCAGCTGCGGGCCCAGGGGCTCCTCTTCGAAAGTCGCCCAGACCTGGCGGCGGAAGAGTTCGCTGGGCGGGGTCTTGATCATGCCCTTGTGTCGGGAGCAGTGCTTCTCGAACTGCTGGTCCATGCGATTCACGAAGTAGGGGAGCCAGCCGATGCCGGACTCGGCGAGCACCACCTTGAGGCCCGGGTGGCGCTCCAGGATCCCCGCGAAGACCAGCACGGCGAGCACCTCGTCGAGTTGAAGGGGCACCGCGGCGGAGAAGGCCGGGATCTTCCAGGGACGCAGCCGCGTGTCTTCGATGACGTCGAGGTCGATGCGGCCCCCGCCGCCGATGTGGAAGGAGAAGGGCACGCCGGCTTCCTCGGCGGCAGCCCAGAGCGGCTCCCACTCGTCCTGGAGGGCGTTGAAGTTCTCGACGTCGTGGACCCGGAAGAGTACGCCCTTGTGCCCGAGGTCGATGGCGCGGTGAAGTTCCGCGATGGCCTCCTCGGGGTTGCGGGTGGGGAGGAAGGCGAGTGCGCTGAGTCGGTCCGGCAGGTAGGCGTTGAAGACCTCCGCCGCCCAGTCGTTCCAGGCGCGTAGCACCTCTCGCTTGAGTTCCAGATCCGACACCGGAAAGCCCCAGAGTGCGCCCGGTCCGTAGACGATGGAGGCGTGGATGCCATCGCGCTCCATGTCCTGCATGCGCAGCTTCGGGTCGCTGGCACGGTAGCCGTCGTCCGGGACCCCCTCGCGCTGCGTGGCGGATCCGGGAAACACGCCGCTGCGGCCGAGGACCGCATCGCCCGCCACCCAGATGTCGAGATCGTTCTGTCGCACCACCCGCGGCCCCGCCTCCCGGTGCTTCGCGGAGAGCCGGCTGCTCCAGAGGTCGATGGGGACGTTGTAGATGTCGAGGTGGTCGTCGCAGGAGTAGATGCGCGGTGCTTCCGCGGGATCCGACATGGTTGGGCTCCGGGGGTTGGGGGGTGGAGGATGGGCGGGACTATACCCCCGCGTGGATCGTCCCCGCTGGCTCAGATCGCGCCCTGTTCCCGGAGGTGGGCGATCGCCTCCCAGTCGTAGCCGTGCTCGAGGAGGATCTCCTCGGTGTGCTGGCCGAGTTCCGGGGCGAAGCGTCCGGGGCGGGCCGGCGTGTCGCTCATGCGGATCGGAGAGCCGACCATCGTAAGTTCCCCCCACTCTGGGTGGTCGACGCGTTGCAGGTAGCCGTTCGCAAGGGCGCCCTCGTCCTCGAGCACCTGTTGCTGGTCGTGGACCACCGCGTAGCGGTAGTTGCCCGCGGCCAGGACCCCGACCCACTCCGCGGTGCTGCGCTTCCGGAAGGCCTCCGCGAGGGCCTCGAAGAGTTCGCCGCGTACGCCCGGCGGGAACCAGCCCTCCGCAAAGCGCGGGTCCTCGGCGAGTTCCGGCCGGCCGATTGCCGCGAAGAAGGCCGGGCGTTCATCGGGCAGGATGCCCACGAGCGCGATCTGGCCGTCGGAGGTGGGCACGACTCCGTAGAACATGGAGATCAGCGGGTGACCGCCGGGCTCGGGCGAGTTGGGCCGGCCCGTGAGCGCCACCGCGGTGATCTCCGAGGCCTGGGCGTAGATCTGCCCGCCGAGCAGGGAGACTTCCACCTTCTGGCCCCGGCCGGTGCGTTGCCGGGCCACCAGTGCGGCCAACACGCCGTTGGCGAGGTTTTGCGAGCCGATGTGGTCCGCGATGGTGACCCCCACCGGTGTCGGCTGGTCGCTTGCGCTTCCCATGGAACGAATCAATCCCCCTGCCGCCTGGCCGGCGAGATCCGCGCCCTTGCGGGAGGCATCGGGGCCCGCCGGGCCGAAGGTGCTCCCGCAGCCCAGCACCAGGCGCGGGTTGCGCGCGGCCAGCACCTCGTAGCCCAGCCCCCACGCTTCGAGGGTGCCCGGCACGAAGTTGGAGACCACCACGTCGGCTTCCTCGACCAGGTGCAGCATCACGTCCCGCCCCGCCTGCGTGCGCAGGTCGAGGGTCATGCCGCGCTTGCCCCGGTTGCAGCCCACGAAGTAGGCGGAGCGCCGGTCTTCGAGGGAGAGCGGGATCCAGCGGGCCTGATCCCCGATCCCCGGAAGTTCGATCTTGATCACGTCAGCGCCCAGGTCCCTCAACAACTGGGCGGCCTGGGGGCCTTGGACGATGATGCCGAGATCGAGGACGCGAATGCCGGCGAGGGCGCCCTCGCCCGTGGCTACTGCCATCTATCCTTCTCCTCGTTGCCAGTGCGGGTGGGCGACCCGGTAGACGTGGACCCGGATCATGGCGTGTCGGATGCCAGGCCCGTCACCTCTCGGCGCAGCAGTGGGATGAGCGCGCAGCCGGCAAGCATCATCGCCGCCGACAGCGCGAAGGCCGGGGTGTAGCTCCCCGTCTGGTCGCGCACGGCTGCCGTGAAGATCGGGCCCCCTACACCGCCCAGCGCGAGGCTGAGCATCAGGCCGCCGTAGACCGGGGCTAGGTGCCGCACTCCGAAGACGTGGATCACCACCAGAGGGTAGATGACGTCGCGGCCCGAGTAGGAGAGCCCGAAGAGCACCGCGAAGGGCAGCGGCGAGCCCAGGAGGGGCGTGGCGAGCAGGCAGAGGGCGCTGGCGGCGACCATGGCCATGTTGATCGCCAGGGCGAGTCGCGGCTGGATGCGGCTGGCGATTGCCGCCAGCCCCAGCTTCCCCGCGATGCCCAGAAAGACCGCGCCGCCGAGCAGCCCCGCCGCCTCGACGCGCGGGATGCCCAGGTCCATCAGTAGGGCCACGGTGTGCTCGAGCGCGGAGGTCGCGAAGAAGAAGTAGGCGAAGAGCAGGTAGAAGAGGACCCAGAAGCTCCGCGTGCGCGCGGCGCTGCGCAGAACCCCGGACCCGGGGGCGTCGGGATCATTGCCCGCGTCGCCGGCGTCCGCGGCGCCCTCGCCCGGGCCCGGTGCGCGCACGAAGAGGGCCGCGAAGGGGAGCAGGAAGAGCGCCCCCCCGAGGCCCGTCCACAGGAAGGCCTCGCGCCAGTACCCGTCTTCCGAGATCCGGGTCACCAGGGCCAGGACCACCGCCCCGCCGAGGTTCGAGCCCGCGTAGACCACGCCCAGGGCCATCGCGCGGGAGCGTTGCACCCACTGGGAGACGACGTGGCCTACCGTGACATCTCCCACGCCCACCAGCACCACACCGAACACCAGGTTCCAGAGCAGCAGGCCCGTAGCGCTTTGGATACCGGATAGCCCCCATCCCACGACGGCCATGAGCAGCACGCTTCCCGTGAGTACCGCCCTGGCACCCACGCGCACGACCAGCAGGCCGAAGAGGGGGCTCGCCAGTGCCTGGACCCAGAGGCGCGGCGCAATCGCCGAGTTGAACTGCGTGCGGCTCCAGCCCAGGTCCGTGGTCACCTCGGGAAGCAGTGGCCCGTACATGTACGTGAAGCCCAGGCCCATCTGACAGGCGAACGCTCCCACCACCACCAGGAGGGCGCGTCCGCGCACGTCGCCGAGCCATTTCATGCGAGGGGTCTCCTCGGGGAGGCAAGCCGGCGGAGCTAGCTCTTCCCGATGCCCTCGGCTCGAAAGCCGATCTTTCGCAGCGCCGCCAGGTCGAGGATGTTGCGGCCGTCGAGGAGCAGGGCCGGCTTGAGCATCGCATCGTAGATTCGCTCGAAGTCGAGCGCGCGAAACTCGTCCCATTCGGTGAGCACGACGAGCGCGTGTGCATCGGCGGCGGCCGCGTAGGGGTCGCCGCAGATCTCGACCCCCTCGGTGTCCTCTTCGCCATCGCGCAGGTCCTCGCGAATCCGGGCTTCGGACACGCGGGGATCGTAGATGGCGAGTTGAGCGTGTTCTCGCAGCAGGTCGCGGCAGACGTAGATCGCGGGCGATTCGCGGGTATCGCTGGTGTCCTTCTTGAACGCGAAGCCGAGCACGGCGATGCGTTTGCCCGCGGCGCTGTTGAAGAGCAGTTCGAGGATTCGCTTCGAAAAGCGCCGCTTCTGGTAGTCGTTCAGCTTGACGACCTGGTCCCAGTAGGCGGCGACCTCGTCGAGGCCGAAGTGCTGGCAGAGGTAGACGAGGTTGAGGATGTCCTTCTGGAAGCAGGAGCCGCCGAAGCCCACCGAGCTCTTCAGGAAGGCGGGGCCGATGCGGCTGTCGAGTCCGATCGCCCGGGCGATCTCATCGATGTCGGCACCGGTGGCCTCGCAGAGGGCGGAGATGGAGTTGATGGAGGAGATGCGCTGGGCGAGGAAGGCATTGGCGGTCAGCTTGGAGAGTTCCGAGGACCAGAGGTTGGTGGTCACGATCTTCTCGCGCGGCACCCAGTGGGCGTAGACGTCGGCCAGTACTTCGATCGCGCGGGCCCCTTCCGGGCTGCTGTCGCCTCCGATCAGCACCCGGTCCGGTTCCTCGAGATCTCGCACCGCCGAGCCCTCGGCGAGGAATTCGGGGTTGGAGAGAATCTGTTGCGCGTTCGAGCCCTGGCTCGCTTCGAGAATGTTCTGCACCGCCTGGGCGGTGCGCACGGGCACCGTGGACTTTTCGACGACTATGGCCTCGGGAGAAGCGAACTCCGCGATATGGCGCGCGCAACTCTCCACGTAGCTGAGGTCCGCGGCCCGGCCGGCGCCCACGCCGTAGGTCTTGGTCGGCGTGCTGACCGCGATGAAGATCACGTGTGCGCCCCGCACCGCGGTGTCGCGATCCGTGGAGAAGAAGAGATTGCGCCCGAGGCAGGTCTCGACGACCTCCGCGAGTCCCGGCTCGAAGATCGGCAGCGCGTCCGAGTTCCAGGCGGCGATCCGATCGGCGTCGTTGTCGACCACGATCACCTCGATCTCCGGGCACTTGTAGGCGATCATCGCCATGGTCGGACCGCCCACGTAGCCGGCACCGACACAGCAGATCTTGAGCTTGGGCTCCGACACGTCGCCTCCCCCCTCGACCGGGTGCGCGCAAAGAGGATAGGGGATTTCCGCCCGTGTCAGGGCCGTCGGCGCGCGGGATGGGCCTCGGGGCCACTGGAGGGCGATCCGGAAGACGATGCCGTCGCTAGTTCACAGCGAATCGCGACCCCTTTTTTGAGTCTTTCGAGCGCGGTTTGGCCGGGCGGTTTGCCCGCTTCAGCCCGGCTGCCCCTCGTCGAGCGCGTTGCTGCGGCGCAACTCCGCGCCCAGCCGTCGCAGGGCCTCCGAGCAGTCCAGCGGGTCGAGGTGCACCTCGATGAAGGCGAGGCGCTGGGCTTCGCGGCCCGCGCGTTCGAGGGCCGCCTCGAGATCTCCCTCCGTGTGGACCTCGCACCCCCAACCGGCCTCTGCGCCGTAGACCCCCACCAACTCGTGGTAGCGCCAGTTCTGGATGTCATTGTAGGGGCCGTCGTGAATCACTCGTTCAACCGTGTAGCCCCGGTTGTTCATCAGGAAGATCACCGGGTTGAGGCCGTGGCGGAGCAACGTGGAGAGCTCCTGGGAGACCATCTGGAAGGCGCCGTCGCCGATGAAGACCACCGGGCGGTGCGCGGGAGCGGCCAGCCCGACCCCGAGGGCCGCCGGTAGCGTGAAGCCGAGCGAGCAGTAGAAGGCCTGGCTGATGAAGCCCACCCGGTCTCGCATCAGCAGGTCGCCCGCGCACATGAAGGAGTCCCCCGCGTCCGCGAGCACCACGTTGCCTTCGTCGAGTATGTGGTTCACGCGCTCGTAGAAGCGGCGGACCGTGATGGGGCGCTCGGGCTGGGGCTCGAAGGGTTCGAGGAGCACGCGGCTGGCGGGCCGGATGCGCGGATCTCGGCCCTTGGCGGCCGGCAGCGCCTCGAGCAGGCCGCGGATGAAGTCGCCGAGGAAGACCCGGTCGAAGCGGTGGTGCTTGATGCGGACGCAATCGGCGCTGGCGTGGATCAGGTGGTCAGTGGCGATGTTCGCCGTGTAGATGCCCAGGTTGATGTCGCTCATGAAGGCACCCAGGTTGAGCACGCAGTCCGCGCTCTCCACGGTCTCCCGCACGTACTCCTCGCTGAGCGCGCCGGAGTAGACGCCGATGAAGTGCGGGTTGGTCTCGTTGATCAACGACTTGCCCATCAGCGCCGTCGACACCGGGTATCCCACGTGTTCGATCAGCGCCTCCAGGTCTTCGCGCAGGCCGAAACGGTGGACCTCGACACCGCCCAGGATCAGTGGGCGATCTGCGGCCGTCAGCAGTCCGGCGGCCTCGGAGACGGCCTCCGCGAGCGTGGCGGGATCACTCGGCGGGGCTTGCTCCCACTGAAGGGGGGCCGGTGCGGTGCAGGGGGCGTCCACGAGGTCGGCGGGGATCTCGATGAAGACGGGGCGCCGCGCGCGCAGACAGGCCGCGATGGTGGCGTCGATCTGGGCCGGGGCGCTCTCCGCGCTCTCCAGCGCTACCGCGGCCTCGGTGACTGCTTCGAAGACGCGCAGCTGGATCCCGTAGTCACCGAGCGTGTGGTGGAGCTGCCGGCCCTCTTCCCGGTCCGCGCGCGAGGGCCCGCCGCAGACAGCGACCACGGAAACCCGCTCCGCGTAGGCGCCGGCGATGGCGTTGAGGAGGCTGAAGCCCCCCACCGCGTAGGTGACCGCCACGGCACCGGCGCCGTGGATGCGCGCGTAGGCGTCCGCCGCGTAGCCGGCGTTCAGTTCGTTGCAGGTTCCGACGAACTCGAGTTCGCTCTCGACGATCCGGTCGAGGAAGCCCAGCGCGTAGTCGCCCGGGACGCCGAAGACGTGCCCGATCCCGGCTTCACGCAGCCGCTCGACGAGGTAGGCGCCGACCCTCCAGTCTGCTTCGCCGCGGGCTGCGTGTTCGCTTCCCCTTCGAGGCCGGTCGTTCAACACCTTCCCCCGTCGCCGTCGTTGCACCGAGGCTAGCGGCGCGGTAGCGAGGCTGCCGCGATTGCATTCGCAGTCACGGGGTGCCAGTATCGCGCTGCCACCAGGAGGGTCGCTGTGAGCGCCGTCCCCGCGGAGGGAGGCTTCGATCTTCTCGTCGGGCTGGGCAGCGATCCGGTCCTCGTCTGGGTGGTGCGGAGCTTTCTGGCACTGGTCTTCGTCCGGGCGCTCGTCGCGAAGCTCCGATCGCCCGCGCACTTCGTCTCGGCGATCCGCGGCTACGAGCTGCTTCCCCCTGCACTCTCTGGTCTGGTCGCTGTCTTCCTGCTGGCCGCAGAACTCGCCGTCGTCCCGGCCCTGCTCGTTCCCGCGCTGGCCCGCGGCGCCTGCTTGGGGGCCGGCGCCTTGTTGCTCCTCTACGCGGGGGCCATGGGGATCAACCTGGCGCGCGGCCGCAGGGATGTCGACTGCGGGTGCGCGGGCCCCGCCAAGCGCCAGGCCGTGCACGAGTGGCTGCTCGCCCGCAACCTGCTCTACGTGGCCATGGCCTGGTTGGGGGCCGCCTCCCCGGGCGTGCGTTCCCTGGCCTGGTTGGACGGCGTGACCATCGTCCTGGCAGTGGTGTCGCTGGGCGTCCTCGCCATCGCCTTCGACGCCCTGGCTGCACTGGCTCCCTCGCCTTCGCGTGCGGGTGGACGCGCATGAGCGCAGCACTGGTGGTCTCGAACCTCCTGCTCTGGTGCGTGATCATCGTGCTCGGCCTCGTGATCGCGGCGTTGGTGCGTCAGTTGGGCGTGCTCAACGCGCGCATCGCGCCCGTGGGCGCCCTGGCCGTCCAGGAGGGCGCCGTGGTGGGGGAAGCGGCGCCGAGGATCGCCGTGGAGCCCCTGGTTGGCGCTCCGATCGAGATCGGGGGGCCGCGGGAGGACGGACGCGCCACGCTGCTCTTCTTTCTCTCCCCCTCGTGCCCGGTCTGCAAGACGCTGCTGCCCGCGCTGACCTCTCTCGCGCGACACGAAGCGCGGCGGCTCGAGGTGGTCCTGGCCAGCGATGGAGAAGCGGAAGCGCACCGGCGCTTCGTCGCCGAAGAGAAGCTCATCGAGATGCGCTACGTGCTTTCGCCGGGGCTCGGCATTGCCTTCGGCGTGAGCAAGCTCCCCTTTGCGGCGCTCGTGGACGAAGCGGGCGTGCTGCGGGCGCGGGGTCTCGTGAACACCCGCGAGCACCTCGAGAGTCTCCTCGAGGCCCTGGAACTGGGCGTGGGCTCGATCCAGGAGTTTCTCGAGCGGGAGCCGCGCTTCGAGACCTCGCCGGGAAGGAGCCACTGATGCGGGTGGCGGCGACCCTGCTGTGTCTCGTGGCGTCGGCCGCCCAGGCCGAGCTCGCGCCCGAGACCTTGGGGCGCTCCGAGCGCGTGGCGCGGCCGGAGCCGCACTGGACCTTCTACCTGGATTTCCAACTCGCCAACTTCCAAGGCCGCTACGTGCTCATCGACGGTGACGACGTGGAATACCTCGCGCATCTCTCGGCGGGCCAGTTTCCCAGCCTTGCGATCGCACCGGATGCCAGCGAGGTCTACGTCGCCGAAACCACCTACGCGTACGGTTCACGTGGCGAGCGCCACGACTTCGTCACCGTCTACGACACCACGGACTACGCGGCGCAGGATCACATCACCCTGCCCACGGGAAGGCGTGCCTTGATGGCGTCGCGCCAGCGCATGACGCTCCTGGGCGACCCGCGCTTTCTCGCCATCTACAACTACCGGCCTGCCACTTCGGTTTCACTCGTGGACCTGAAGTCTCGGGTCCACCTTTCGGAAACGCCCGTCCCGGGCTGCCATCTCCTCTACGCGACGGGCCCGCGCGGGGTTTCGATGCTCTGCGGGGACGGCAGCATGCTCACGCTGCGCTTCGACGAGCACGGGGTTCTCGCGGGCCAGGAACGCGGCGAACCCTTCTTCGATCCCGATGCGGATCCCATCAAGACCAATGCCGCCCGCATCGGCCAGAGCTGGTACTTCGTGAGCTACGCGGGGGACGTCTACCCGGTCGATGCCGCGGGGGAGCGGCCCGTCTTCGGGGAGCCCTGGGCGCTGGTCGATCACGATGTCGAGGAGGCCGGTTGGATTCGCGCCCTCTTGAGCGGGGGGAAGGCGGGCCCCTGGAAGCCCGGCGGCATGCAGCTGGCGGCGGGGCACACGGGCCGCAAGGAACTCTATGTCCTCATGCACCCCACTTTCTGGAGCGGTGGGCTCGGGGATCACGACTTTCCGGGCGCCGAGGTCTGGGTTTTCGACGTGGCCCGGCGGGAGCGCTTGCGCGTGATCGAACTGCGCGGCGTGGGAACCTCCCTGAACGTCAGCCCGGACGCCGAGCCCCTGCTCTTCGTGGCCGGGGTGGAACTCGACACCGAGGAGCAAGGTCTCGAGATCTACGACGCGCAGAGCGGTGAGTTCCTGCGCGAGATGCACGAGTACGGGGACGCCATCCTGGGCTTCCGGCCGTTTCCGGCGGCGGCCTTTGCAGGGGAACAGCGATGACCTCCATCGATCGCTGGGTGGATCGGCTGAGCCGGCGGGTGGCGGAGCGCACGTCGCGCCGCGGACTGCTCGGCCGTCTCGGCAAGCTGCTGCTCGGCGCCGCGGCGCTGCCGCTGTTGCCCGTGGCCCGCGCGGGCGCCGCATTTCCCTCCGGGAGGGACGTTCCGCCCACCACCACGGGAAATCCCGGGGACCCCGGCAACCCCCGAAGCTGTGACTACTGGCGCTACTGTGGGATCGACGGCTTCCTGTGTAGCTGCTGCGGGGGGAGTGCCAGCTCCTGCCCGCCCGGCGCAGTGATGTCGCCGATCACCTGGATCGGCACCTGCGAGAACCCCGCGGACCGCAAGCACTACATCATTTCCTACAACGACTGCTGTGGGAAGCAGGGTTGCAATCGCTGTTTCTGCAACCGAAACGAGCGCGAGGAGCCCGAGTACCGCCCCCAGAAGAACAACGAGATCCACTGGTGCCTGGGAACCCCCAGCACGGCTTACACGTGCTCGGTCGCCGTGGTGGTCGGCACGGCGCTCGGCGAGGACGGGGCGGGCGGCGCTCAGCGGAACTGGTAGAGGGTCATCGGCTCGCGGCGGCCCCGGATCTCCACGTCCGGGTGGACGACCGTTTGCGGGAGCGGAGCTTCGAGTCGGGACCAGACCTCGTGCGTGACCAGCACCATGGAGTCGAAGCGCTTGTTGAGCGATTCGACGCGGGAGGCGACGTTCACCACGTCGCCGATCAGCGTGTACTCCTTCCGGCGCGACGACCCGATGTTGCCGGCGATGGCGCGTCCGGCGTGGATGCCGATGCCGATGCGGAGCGGGGGCAGTTCATTCTCCTTGATCCGTGCCTCGAGCCGGTCGCAGATCGCGGTGGCCGCAGCGAGGGCGTTCGCAGCGTCATGTCCGGCCGAGAAGGGCGCGCCGAAGATCGCCATGAAACCGTCGCCCAGGAACTTGTTCACGATGCCCTGCTGGCGGTCGATCTCGTCGACCATGAAGGAGAAGAGGTCGTTGAGCAGTCCGACCACCTCATCGGGCGAGTGGCTCTCGCTCCGGGTGGTGAACCCACGGATGTCGAGGAAGAGCACGCTCACGTCGCGCAGCTCGGTGTCGGAACCCAGTCCGGTTTCCAACAGCCGCTTNGCGACCTGGGGCGAGACGTGGCGTCCGAAGGTCTCCAGGATCTCGTTCTCGCTGCGCTGAGCCTCCAGCATCGCGAGGGTCAGACGCCGGCCCATGCCGATGACCCCGGTGGTGGCCAGGGCCGTGAGGTTCAGCGTGGTGAGGAAGATGATCAACTCATCGACGGGAAGCGTTTTCTCGGACACTGCGCTGATCAGGATGAAGGCCGCCGAGGCGCATACCACGACCGCCGCCAGCGCGCGTGGGTGCAGCAACAGCCCGTGCAGGACCACGAGGACGACGAAGATCAGGGGCGCGGTGTAGCTGACACCGCCCAGCAGGAGTCCCACGGCCGTGGCGATTCCCAAGTCGGTGGGGATTGCCGCGTAGGCCATCCACGCGGGTGGCGGCCCGCGGCGAACGCTGCGCAGCACCAGCCACGCCGAGACGCCGCCGAGCACGCAGGCGCTCAGGCCCTGGAGGGTGAAGGAGAGGGGGTCGTAGCCGAGTACGGGCCCGGTGAGGAGGATGACGATCGCGAAGGCGACGTACGCGACCAATCGCACCCGGTGCATCGCGCGCAGGCCCTCGCGCAGGTTGGTGCGCTGGGCGACCGTTGCGTCGATCAACCCTTCCAGCTCGGCAGGATTTTCCGGATCTTCGCGATTCGACACTCGAGCTGATCTGCCCCCGCTCTCTCCCCGATGTCGGGTCCCGTCCCTCAAGTTCCCCGGATCGCCCGCCAGTTCTCCTGGAGGGGTTGCGTGAGCTGGCCCACGAAGGAGCCCGGCACCGGGTCTCCCTCGATGCCCAGCGAGCGTACCCGGGCCTTTCTGGGATGGAGGTAGGTGCCGAAGACGTGGTCCCAGAGGCAGAAGGTCGGTGCAAGGTTGCTGTCCTGCCACTCCCGCACGTCGGAGTGATGAATCTCGTGTACCTGCAGGGTGGGGACCAGGTAGTGGAACCAGTCGGGGAAGCGCTGATCGACGTTGCTGTGAGCGAGTCCGCCGCTGAAGTTGCTCCACAGGGTCATCCAGAGCACGATTTCCGCTGGCGCCCCCAGCAGCAGCAGGGGGAGCGGGGTGATCATGAAGCGCAGCAACTCTTCGCCGAAGTGCAGGCGGTTCCCCTTCAGGACGTGGAGCTGCCGGCTGCTGTGATGGAGGGCGTGGTAGGACCACAGGAAGGAGATCTCGTGGTGTAGGCGGTGTCGCCAATAGCCGATCAGGCTGCTCGCCCCGAGAACCAGCAGCACCTGGGGGAGCAGCGGCCACTGGTGGGGCCACACCCCCGAGACGTCGAAACCCGCGGCCGTCCACCAACCCACGAAGCCGGCGGTAACGGAGGCGGCCAGCGGGCGTGCCAGGCCGGCCACCACCACGCCGTGGCCGATGTCGTTGAGGGACTGGCGGTCGCGGAGCAGGCTGACGTCGCGGCGGCGCGGCAGCAGGTACTCGAGGAGGACGACCCCGTTGAAGTTGGCGACACTGACCACGAAGGACCAGGTGCCCGGGTCGTAGCCGCGCTCGAAGCCCCAGAGCGCTCCTGCCACGGAGGTCGTCATGACCAATGGCCAGGTCCACCACGCCAGCCAAGCCCGGATCGGCATGGAGCCATT